>CAZTBX010000094.1:0-42206 GCA_964612035.1 uncultured Planctomycetia bacterium | reverse complement strand
AAAATGAATAAGAACGGCCAGATCCTTTTACGCTACGAACAGAATCCGAACGGCTCTCTCGAGAACATCGCCGGCATCTGCAACGAGAAAAAAAACGTGTTCGGCCTCATGCCGCACCCTGAGCGCGCGTCGGAAAAAGAGTTAGGTTCTATTGATGGCCTCAAAATTTTCCACTCGATCCTGAACAGGAACTGATATGTCCACCGCGATGCTTGAAATAACGCCAGACATTGTCGCCAAGCACAACATCACGCCCGCCGAGTATGAGGAGATCAAAAAGATACTCGGCCGCGCGCCCAATATCACGGAGCTCGGCATATTCAGCGTCATGTGGAGCGAGCACTGCTCCTACAAGAATTCGAAGAACGTGCTGAAACTTTTGCCAAAAGATGGCGCACGCATGTTCGTGAAGGCTGGTGAAGAAAACGCGGGCGTTGTCGACATCGGCGACGGTCTTGTCATCGCGTTCAAAATAGAGTCACACAATCATCCTTCGGCCATCGAGCCGTTCCAGGGAGCGGCCACCGGCGTAGGGGGTATACTCCGCGATATTTTCACCATGGGTGCCAGACCCATCGTTTCCATGAATTCGCTGCGTTTTGGTCGTCTCGAAGACCAGTCCTCACGCCGCCTGCTTTCGGGTGTGGTTGCCGGTATCGGCTTTTATGGCAACTGCATCGGCGTCCCGACCATCGGCGGCGAAGTGTATTTCGACGAGTCTTACGAAGGCAATCCGCTCGTGAACGCGTTCGCGCTCGGTCTCGCCAAAAAAGAAGACATCGTGAAAGCTCGCGCCGAAGGCGTGGGTAATCCCGTTTTTTATCTCGGCTCGGCGACAGGCCGCGACGGTATGGGTGGCGCAAGTTTCGCGTCCAAAGACCTCACCGCGGAATCCGAAAAAGACAGACCCGCCGTGCAGGTGGGAGACCCGTTCCTCGAGAAACTCCTTTTGGAGGCCGTGCTGGAACTCTTAAAGACAGGCTGTGTCGTCGGTATTCAGGACATGGGTGCCGCTGGTCTCACGTGTTCCACCTGCGAAACCGCCTCTCGAGGCGGTACCGGCATCGAGATCGACGTGGCAAAAGTCCCACAGCGCGAGACGGGCATGCTGCCGTATGAGATCATGCTCTCGGAGTCTCAGGAGCGCATGCTCGTCATTATAAAGAAGGGCCGCGAGGCCGAAGCGAAAAAGATATTTGATAAATGGGACCTGCATGCCGAAGAGATAGGCCAGGTCACCGATGACGGCATCATGCGCGTGAAAGAAAGAGGCGTGACCGTGGCCGAGATCCCGGCCAAGCGCCTCGCCGATGACGCACCCGTATATATTCGGGAGGAAAAAGAGCCGTCTTATTTAAAAAAGGCACAGTCTTATGACCCCAAAAGCGCCGGCGACCCTGGCGACCTGAACGCGGCGCTCTTAAAGCTTCTCGATTCACCGACCATCGCGAGCAAAGAATGGATCTATCAGCAATACGACCACATGGTGCGCACCAACACTGTCGTGCTCCCTGGGTCTGATGCCTCGGTGATCCGTATCAAGGGAACGAATAAAAGCATAGCCATTTCTACGGACTGCAATTCGACTTATTGTTATCTCGACCCGTACGAAGGCGGCAAGATCGCCGTGGCCGAGGCCGCGCGCAACGTAGCCTGCTCGGGCGCAAGGCCGCTTTCCATCACGAATTGCCTCAATTTTGGCAATCCCATGAATCCCGAGATATTTTGGCAGCTTAAAAAATCCATCGAAGGCATACGCGACGCCTGCAACGCTTTTTCGACGCCAGTGTCCGGCGGGAACGTGTCGCTTTACAACCAGAGCCCCAAAGGGGCGATAGACCCCACGCCGACCATTGGCATGGTGGGTCTCATCGAAGGCCGCGAGCCAGTCACTTCCTATTTTAAGAACGAAGGCGACGCGATCTATGTTCTCGGAGAGACGCGTGAAGAGCTCGGCGGCTCCGAATATCTAAAAACTCTTTTTGGAGTGAAGGCCGGCCTACCGCCGCGCCTAGATCTGAAGCGCGCCCAGGCGCTTATCGAGCTTCTTTTAGCCCTCGCCGAAAAAAACCTACTCGAGTCTGCCCACGATTGCGCCGAAGGCGGTCTCGCGGTGGCTCTTGCCGAGTCGTGCATACTCCAAAAAGGCGCGGAGATCGGGGCAAAGGTAAAACTCGAGCAGAAAAATGTTTCCAAACAGGCCCTTCTTTTCGGCGAATCTCAGTCGCGCGTCGTGATCTCGGTGAAATCTAAGCATGTCAAATCCGTCGAGGAAATGATAAAATCAACCTCTTTCCCCATCGAGAAAATCGGAACTGTCGGCGGAAAAGAGCTGGTGATCGAGGGCCTGACCCGCACGCCGCTTGCGGTGTTATCGCACACATGGCGGAATGCCATTCATCGGCGCATGGAGCGTACGGCATGAAAGACATCGTTCGGGCATTGGAGCAGGTTTCGCGTTCGGTTAAAAGTGACACAGAAGCGGTGAAACCGGCCGATGCTGTGAAGGAGCTGAGAAAGTGCATTCGCGACGGGAAGCCGAAGCAGCCGGCTGAACTGCAGGGGATGCTGGCTCAGCTCGACGAGGAACTCGTGGTGTGGGAATCGAAAATTGAGGTTATCTTGAAAGAACCGGTGGGCCGGCAGGGGATGGCTAGACACGCGGCGCATTGGGCTGAAAGACTCAGCGGGATCAAACATGGGCAGTGAACTGAAAGACAAATGCGGCGTCTTCGGCGTCTTCGGCAGTAAGGAAGCGGCGTATCTTACCTATCTCGGTCTCTACGCGCTGCAGCATCGCGGTGAGGAATCTGCCGGCATCGTCATATCCGACGGCAAAAAAATGAGCTCGCACCGCGAGATGGGGCATGTGCAGGAAGTGTTCACGGCGAGTGTGCTCGAGAAACTTCAGGGCGACCGCGCCATCGGCCACGTGCGCTATTCGACCACCGGCTCAAGCAATATCAAGAACGCCCAACCCATACTCGTCGATTACTCGCGCGGCGAGATCGCACTCGCGCACAACGGCAATATCGTGAATGCCGACATCCTGCGCTCGGAGCTCGAGGCCTACGGGTCCATTTTCCAGACCACCACGGACAGTGAGATCATCATCCATCTCATGGCAAAGCCCTCGCTGCGTAACGTCCAGGAGGGCGTCATGGAAGCCCTCGCCCGCGTGCGCGGCGCTTTCTGTCTTGTTTTTCTCACACACAATTATCTCATCGCCGCGCGCGATCCCCAAGGGTTCAGGCCGCTTTGGCTGGGCCGCCTCGGTAACGCCTACGTGGTCGCTTCCGAGACCTGCGCGTTCGACATCATGGAGGCGGAGGCGATACGCGAAATAGAACCGGGCGAAGTGGTGTTTATTTCCAATCAGGGCATCAAGTCCGAAAGGATACAGGTCAAAGACGCTCAGCCCGCGCATTGCATTTTTGAGCACGTGTATTTTTCGAGACCCGACTCGAGGATATTCGGGGAGAACGTGCATCTCGTGCGCGAGCGCTTCGGCCGCCAGTTGGCCAAAGAACAGCCGGCCAAGGCGGATATGGTCATCCCCGTGCCCGATTCCGGCAACTCGGCCGCTCTCGGCTTTTCCCAGGAGTCCGGCATTCCGCTCGAGGCCGGCATCATCCGCAACCATTACGTGGGTCGTACCTTTATACAGCCGAGCCAGGGCATACGCGACTTCAAGGTGCGCGTGAAATTCAATCTCGTCAAAGAACTTCTGCAGGGAAAACGCGTGGTCGTCGTCGACGACTCCATCGTGCGGGGCACGACCTCGAAGATGCGCGTGAAAAGCCTGCGCCAGGCTGGCGCCAAGGAAGTGCATCTTCGCATCAGCTGTCCGCCGCACAAATTCCCCTGCGCCTACGGCATCGATTTTCCGACGCGTGAGGAGCTCATCGCCAACAAATATTCCACCGAGGCCATCCGAAAGTATCTCGAATGCGACTCCGTGGGCTATCTGTCGCTCGAGGGCATGCTCGGCTGCGTGAAGCATCCCAAAGAAAATTATTGCACGGCCTGCTGGAGCGGAAAATACCCAGTGCCGGTGGAAGGTTTTGACAAATTCCACACGGAAAAGTCTGAGCACTACAAAACGATCGGTGAAAAAGTCGTCCATGAAAGTTAAGTCAAGGGGCCTTGACTACCGCGCAAGCGGTGTCGACGTCGACAAGGCCAACGCATTCGTCGAAAGCATCAAACCTCTGGCGCGCATGACGCGCCGGCCGGAAGTCCTGGCCGGCATCGGCGGGTTCGGCGCGCTTTGCCGCCTCCCACAGAAAAAATACAAGAATCCTATCCTTGTCAGCTCCACGGACGGCGTCGGGACCAAGCTCAAGGTCGCCAAGCTCGTCGGGAAATTCGAGGGGCTCGGCGTTGACCTCGTCGCGATGAACGTGAACGACATCCTGACGCTCGGTGCGGAACCTCTTTTTTTCCTCGATTATTTCGCCATCGGGAAGTTGCGCCCAGGCATGATGAGGGAAGTACTGCGCGGCATCGCGCGCGGCTGCAAGGAATCCGGCTGTGCCTTGATCGGCGGAGAGACGGCCGAGATGCCCGGGCTTTACGCGAACGGCGATTTTGATCTAGCGGGTTTTTGCGTGGGTGTCGTGGATGAGGACGACATCGTCGACGGCAAGCATGTGTCTCCCGGCGACGTGCTCGTCGGCATCGCCTCGAGCGGCATCCATTCCAATGGTTTTTCTTTCGTCCGCAAAGTGTTCACGCCGGAATTCATCCAGGCGCATGCCGAGGAGATCGTGAAGCCCACGAAGATCTACGTGAAACCGGTGCTGTCGCTTTTGAAAAAAGAAAAGGTTTTTTCCATGGCGCATATCACGGGCGGCGGGTTCTACGACAATATCCCGCGCGTTCTGCCTCGGGGCTGCGGCGCCAGGATCGACCTCGGCAGCTGGCCGGTGCCGCGCGTGTTCCGCTGGATCAAGGAAAAAGGCGAAGTGGATACGAAAGAAATGTACCGCACTTTCAATATGGGCATAGGATTCATCCTCGTCATGAAGCGCCAGGCCGCCGTGAAGGCGATCGCGCATCTAGCCAGGTACAAGGAACGCGCCTGGATCATCGGTGAGATCACGAAAAAAGAAGGGGTTTTGATCCAATGAAGGTATTGCTCATCGGCAGCGGCGGCAGGGAACATGCCATTGCCTGGAAGCTCTCGCAGAGCCCGAAGCTCACAAAACTTTACGCGGCCCCCGGCAACGCGGGCATCGCGGAGATCGCCGAGATCGTGGACATCGCGTCCAAGGACCAGGAGGGTCTTCTTAAGTTCTGCAAAAAAGAGGCGATAGACCTCGTCGTCGTCGGTCCCGAGGCGCCTCTGGTCGAAGGCATCGTGGACCGTTTTCAAAAAGAGGGGATCAAGATCTTCGGACCCACGGCGTTTGCCGCGCGTCTGGAGGGTTCCAAGGTATTTTCCAAAGAGCTCATGAAAAAACTGGGGATCCCGACCGGCGAGTTCGAGGTGTTCAGCTCCGCCGACAAGGCGATGAACTACGTCGCGCAAAAAGGAATACCCATTGTCATCAAAGTGGACGGTCTTGCCGGCGGCAAAGGCGTGGCCGTCGTGCAGTCGATGCCCAAGGCGATGGAGGCGATACACCTGTACATGGTGAAAAAAGTTTTCGGCAAGGCCGGTGACCAGGTCATCATCGAGGAATGCCTCGAGGGTGAAGAGGCCTCGGTGATCGCGGTCACCGACGGTTACACGGTCAAGCTCTTGGCCTCGAGCCAAGACCATAAAAGGATATTTGAAGGGGACCACGGGCCCAATACCGGCGGCATGGGCGCGTATTCGCCGGCGCCGATAGTCACCGAGGCGCTGGAAAAAGAGATACTCGAAAAAGTGTTCGTTCCCATCGTGAAAGAGTTTCAAGCGCTTGGGCATCCTTACAAGGGGTTCCTTTACGCCGGCATCATGCTGACACCCGCCGGATTCCGCGTGCTGGAGTTTAACGTGCGCCTTGGCGACCCCGAGACTCAGGCGATACTTCCCCGCATGAAAAACGATCTACTTGAACTGCTTTTGGCCGCCGTCACCGAAAGCCTTGCCGGTGTGCGGCTTGAGTGGGAAGATGAGGACTGCGTGTGCGTGGTCATTGCCGCGGAAGGGTATCCGGAGACTGCCATCACGGGCAAGAAAATACGCGGGATCTCCGCCGCCCGCGAGACGCCGGGCATACACGTTTTTCACGCGGCGACAAAGAAGGAAGGCGCCGACATCGTCAGCGCTGGCGGCCGCGTGCTCAACGTGGTTGGACGCGGGCGGGGTATTTTCGAGGCGTTATCCAAGACCTACAACGCCGTGGACAAGATCTTCTTCGAGAAAATGGTTTACCGCAAGGACATCGGCCATCGCGCGACGCGCGCGCTGCGCTAATAAGGAGACTCATGAAGCCTCTCGTGGCCATACTGATGGGAAGCGATTCGGACGCTGAACAGCTCAAACCCTGTGGCGAAGTCTTAAGGGAATTTGGTGTGCCTTACGTTGCCAGAGTGCTTTCGGCGCACCGCACGCCGAAGGAAACCGTCGATTTCACCGAGAATGCGAAAAAAGATGGCGTGAAAATTTTTATCTGCGCGGCTGGAGGCGCGGCACATTTGGCCGGTGTCGTGGCTGCCCATACGACACTGCCCGTGATCGGTATTCCCATCGAAACCCCGTCGTTCCGCGGGATGGACTCCCTTTTATCGACGGTGCAGATGCCGGCCGGTACTCCGGTGGGCACCGTGGCCGTCGGTCCTGGCGGCGTGCGCAACGCGGCGTATCTGGCTGTGCGCATCCTTGCCCTCGGAGACAAAAAGCTCGAGCGGGCGCTCACGGATCACAAAGAAAAGACGGCCAAGAAAATCCTCGGAAAGAAAGTGAACATCTAGTGAAACACATCCTTTTCGTCTGCACAGGCAACAGTTGCCGCTCGGTGATGGCCGAGGGGCTACTGAAAAAGATGCTCGGGTCCCATGCGCGTGATTTTTACGTTCACTCGTCCGGCATCGAGGCCATGGACGGTTTTCCGTCGACACCCGCGACGCTCAAAGTCCTGAAGGAAGAGGGCGTGGATATGTCCGAACACCGCAGCCGGTGTCTCACGCTGGACATGATCAAGACGGCCAACAAGATCTACGTGATGGAACAGATACACAAAGACTGGGTGCTGCGCATGTCCCCGGAGTCGAAGAACAAGGTGCATCTCCTTTCCGAATTTTCATCCGAGCCGGCCGAGGAAGCCATGGGCATCCCGGATCCTATCCGCATGTCCGACAGCTTTTACAAAAACGTACTCGTCGCCATCCGCGGCTGCATTGAAAACGTCGTCATCTCTCTCGTGAAAGACGTGAAAGCAAAAGCCGACAAATGAAGATCGCCCTCGGCGCCGACCACGGAGGGTTCCAGCTCAAGAAACGCGTGATCGATTTTCTCGGGCAACGCGGTTACGACACGCTCGATTTTGGCACCGAGTCTCCGGAACCCTGCGATTATCCCCGCTTTGCCTATAAAGTCGCGAAAGCGGTGTCCGACCGAAAGGCCGACCTGGGTGTTCTCATCTGCAAGAGCGGGAACGGCATGGCCATGGCGGCCAACAAGCTGCCGCGTGTCCGTGCGGCGATCTGTTTCGACAAGGACGTCGCGGCGCTGTCGCGCCAGCACAATGACGCGAACGTCCTGGTGCTGGGCTCCGAGCATGTACTGGACCAGCCCGAGGCCATCCTGCAGAGCTGGTTGGACGCGGCTTTCGAGGGAGGCAGGCACAAGCGGCGCGTGGACCAGATCGCAAAGATCGAAGAGAAAGTTTTTGGGAAAAAGAAAAGGAATTTGAAATGAGCGCATTGTCGAAGACTGACCCTGAGGTGTTCAAGGCGATCTTCAACGAGACCCGCCGCCAGAACGACAACATCGAGCTCATCGCGAGTGAGAATTTCACGAGTCCGGCCGTAATGGAAGCGGTGGGGTCCGTGCTCACGAATAAATACGCCGAAGGCTACCCCGGCAAGCGCTGGTACGGCGGCTGCGAACACGTGGACGTCGTCGAGTCCCTGGCGCAGGAGCGCGCGAAGCGTCTTTTCGGCGCCGATCACGTGAACGTGCAGGCTCACTCAGGCTCCCAAGCCAACGCCGCCGTGTATTTTTCCATGCTTACGCCCGGGGACACGGTGCTCGCGATGAATCTCTCGCACGGCGGGCATCTCACGCACGGCCATCCGATGAATTTCTCTGGGAAATTTTTCAAGATCGTCGCTTATGGTGTCAGCAAAAAAGACGAGAAGATCGACATGGCCGAAGTGGAGTCGCTAGCGCTCGAGCACAAGCCAAAGATGATACTCGCGGGCGCCTCGGCGTACTCGCGCACTATCGATTTCGCCGCGTTCCGTAAGGTCTGCGACAAGGTCGGCGCGTTCCTCTTCGTGGATATGGCCCATATCGCGGGCTTGGTGGCCACCGGCTTGCATCCAAATCCCGTTCCGCATGCCGAGTTCGTCACCACGACGACACACAAAACGCTGCGCGGTCCGCGGGGCGGCCTCGTGCTGTGCCGCGCGGAGTTCGCGAAGAAAATAGACGCGGAGATATTCCCGGCCATCCAGGGCGGCCCGCTCATGCACGTCATCGCCGGCAAGGCCGTGGCGCTGAAAGAGGCGCTGGAGCCTTCCTTCAAGGAATATCAGTCGCAGATCGTGAAGAATGCCAAGACTCTGTCGGAAGAACTCATGAAAAAAGGATACCGCATCGTGTCCGGCGGGACGGACAACCACCTCATGCTCGTCGACGTGAACCAGAAAGGGCACACGGGCAAGGACTGCGCCGAGATCCTCGACAAGGCCGCGATCACCGTGAATAAGAACGCGATCCCCTTTGACACGCAGAG
Organism: uncultured Planctomycetia bacterium; assembly: GCA_964612035.1. GTDB lineage: Bacteria > Omnitrophota > Gorgyraeia > 2-02-FULL-51-18 > 2-02-FULL-51-18 > CAZTBX01. Next base: position 33,315 of record CAZTBX010000094.1, on the reverse strand, counting down.
CCCGTTCAAGGCGGGGGGCGTGAGGCTCGGGACGCCGGCCGTTACCACGCGCGGGATGAAGGAAAACGAGATGCGCGAGATCGCCGGTTTGATCCATGAAGTTCTTTCTAACATGGGTTCGCAGGAAAAGATCAGTGCCGTGCGTGACCGCGTTTCAGCGCTGACAGGGAAATTTCCTCTTTATCGTGAAATTAGAGAAAAATTCAAAGCGGAGGAGACCGTTGTAAAATGAAGTGCCCCTTCTGTTCCCACACCGAAGACAAGGTCATCGATTCACGCTCGTCCAACGAAGACAAGAGCGTCCGGCGCCGTCGGGAGTGCCTGAAATGCAAAAAGCGCTTCACGACCTATGAATACATCGAAGAAGTGCCGCTCATGGTCATCAAAAAGGACGGCCGCCGCGAGGCGTTCGACCGCAACAAGATCATCTCGGGGATACTCAAGGCCTGCGAAAAGCGGCCTGTGAGCATGGAAAAAGTGGAAAGTGTCGTCGACCGGGTGGAAAAGGAACTACAGAAGAGCTTCGACAAGGAAGTGAAGGCGCAGGTGGTGGGTGAGCTTGTCATGGAATACCTTCACAAGCTCGATGAGGTCGCTTACGTCCGTTTTGCGTCCGTGTATCGCCAGTTCAAGGACATCAACCACTTCATGAAAGAGCTGAAAGACCTCCTGAGCAAGAGGGAATAGTTCGAGTAGTTTAAACCGAGAGCTTTTTCATCAGCTCCAGGTTCATCGAAAGCCGATTCCTCAGTTTTTCCAACAGCGCGTTCATCGCCTCCTGAGATTTTTTCTGTATTACCCGTTCCTTGAAGTCTTTTTTATCGCTCTCGAATTTTTGTGCGTCCGGGCCATGGCGTTTTTCGACCTGCACGAGTACGGCGCCGCCTTCAACGGGCATCGCCTCGCTGACCTGTCCTTCGGTGAGAGCGGCCACGAGCTCGGCCGCTTTGTCCGGCAGCACGCCGACACCCGGCAGCTCCGAATTTTTCCCGAAACCCTCCAGACGCCTCATTTCTATTTTTGCGTCCGCCAGAGCTTTTTCGAGATCGGAAGGCTGGGTGACGGTTTTTCGCAGGTCCGAGAGCTTTTTCAACGCTTCTTCGACGGCCTTCTGCTGTCCGAGGACGCGGCGAAGCTCGGACTTGGCCTCTTCTATGGGAAGCACCCGTTCCTCTTTTTTGTCGACCACCTGTATCTTGAAAACGCCTTTGTCCGTGTGTATCCAGCCGCTTTCACTATTTACCGCCAGTGAAAACGCGGCGGATAATAGCGGTTTCGAGAAGCCGAATTCCGGCATTGGGTCATTTTTAGAAAAATAGGCGGTTTCCTGCGTTTTTAGGCCGTATTTTTTCGCGATCTCGTCCAAGACCGCGCTGTCGGCGATAACTTCTTTCATGGTTTCGGTTTTGTCCGGCGGCACCGCTGCATAACGGATCTTCACGCGCTCCGGCTCCGTGAGACGGTCTTTGACCAAAGGATAGATCTTTGATAGCTCCTCGTCCGTGACCTCCAACTCCGCTTTGGCGGCGTCCCCGGCGAGATGGGCGTAGCGGATGTCGCGAACACCGTGTTCTTCGTCATAGAGCTTTTTCAGTTCCTCGTCCGATACCTGCACGCCGGACTCGACCTTTTCCTGCAGTTTCACAAGCGTCAGCATCTGGCGTATCTCCTCCTCGAACTCTCTAGGTGAGATGCGCATGGCCTCGTTTACGTAACGGTTGTAAAACTCTTTATCAAAACGGCCGTCGTGTGAAAACGCGGGCTGGGATATCAGCCATTCGGTGACTTCTTTGTCTTTCACCTGCACTTTTTCTTTCCCGGCGTGATCGAGAAGCAATAGACGGTCCCAGGCGCGGCCTCTGAAATTGAGAACTTTCGCGGCCTCTTTTGCGCGGCTGCCGTACAGGATCGCGGCCTCGTGCTGTACGGCCCGGTAAGCGCCGAGATAATCTTTGATGGAGACCTTTTTGTTGCCGATGACGCCAAGCGTGGAAGAGGCCGAGGCGCCGTCTTCTTTGTCATTCATCGCGACGCCCCAGAACAGGAACGGAGGCAAAATGACCAATGTCATGCCAAGGAATATGCGCTTTTGGTTCTTTTTGTTCCTAAGGAATTTCAGCATGGATTGGAGGCAAAAGGCAGGCGATCGCTTGACTGGATAAGATTAGCTATGTTATACTTTTATTTACTTTGATAAGCCTGCAAAGGCTTATTATTTTTTTATTTGCTTATTTAGAAATCATAAAATTCAGATTTGAAAAGTATATCAAAAAAGGGACTAGTGACCAAGACAAACTTTAAACTGAAGCTCGGCCTTCCAAAGGGCAGTCTCCAGGAATCCACTTTCAAGATATTCAAAAAAGCCGGTTTCAATATCTCCATCGGCTCCCGGTCCTACTTTCCTTATATAGACGACCCGGACATCGAGGCGGTGCTGATCCGCGCTCAGGAGATGTCGCGTTACGTGCAAGACGGCGTGCTTGACTGCGGCATTACCGGAGAGGACTGGATACAGGAAAACGGCTCCGACGTCGAGCGCATCCAGGAGCTCGTGTACGCAAAGACCGGCATGAACTCGGTGCGCTGGGTGCTTGCCGTGCCGAACGATTCCGCGGTGAAATCGGTGAAAGACATGCAGGGAAAGCGTATCGCCACTGAACTGAAAGGCTTCACCGAGAAATATCTGAAAGAAAAAGGCGTCAAGGCGGACGTGGAGTTCAGCTGGGGAGCCACCGAGGCCAAAGTCGCCTCGGGTCTCGTGGACGCGATCGTCGAGCTGACCGAGACCGGTTCGTCGCTCAAGGCCAACAACTTAAGGATCGTCGAGACGCTCTGTTACTCGACGACACAGTTCATTGCGAACAAAAAGGCCTGGAAAGACGACAAGAAAAAGCGGAAAATGAAGCACATGGCCATGCTGCTCCAGGGCGCGATCAACGCCGAGTCGAAAGTTGGCCTCAAGATGAACGTGAATGAAAAAGACCTGAAGAAGGTGCTTTCGATACTCCCGTCGATGAAAAATCCGACGGTGTCCGGCCTCGCCTCGAAGGGGTGGCTAGACGTGGACAGCATCATCGATGAAAAGATCGTCAGAGACCTGATCCCCAAGCTGAAAGAGGCGGGCGCCGAGGGGATCATCGAATATCCATTGAATAAGGTGATTTATTAAGTTCAGAAGACAGATGACAGAAGACAGAGGATAAATGACAGTTTCCGTTTTCTGTCCTCTGTCTTCCGTTCTCTGAAAACGGAGGTAAATCCATTTATGCCTTGCGGCAGGAAGAGAAAACGCCATAAGATGGCCGTTCACAAAAGAAAGAAACGGCGTCGGCGTGACAGACACAAGAAGTAGTCTGTCGAAATAAAACGGTTTTGACCGCTTCCGCCGATTTTTGGACACCGGCGGAATGGTGGGACTCTAATTTTAGAAAAGAGGTCACTCGTGTTCTTGAGAAAGCTTAAATTATTCTGGTGGAATCACTGGATCAAGATCGCCGTTGTCGCGTGGGTGATCTTTATATTCTGGATCCCTATTGCGGCTCTCGGTTCTATCGATTCGTATCAGCGTTCTTACATGGTGGCATGGCTGTCCACGATGGGCCTTCAGGCGACGATCAGCGCCGTCATTTTCGTAGTTCTCTATTCCTGGGTGCTTCAGGGGGGTCTGCAAAAGCTAAAAAAGCGCCAGGTAAAAAGCGAGAACGTGCAGATCAAGTGGAGCGACGTGATCGGCATGGAAGGCGCGAAGCTTGAGGCCAAGGAACTCGTCGATCTCATCAAAGACCACGCCCGCGTGAAAAAGATCGGCGGCAACATCATCCGCGGTATGCTCATGATGGGCCCTCCAGGCTGTGGCAAGACCTATCTGGCCAAGGCGATCGCGACCGAGGCTGGCATCCCTTTTATTTCCATGTCCGGTTCGGAATTTGTTGAAGTGTTCGTCGGCGTCGGTGCTTCGCGTGTGCGTCAGCTTTTCCAGAAAGCGCGGCGCCTAGCGTACGCGGATGGCGGCTGCATCGTGTTCATCGATGAGATCGACGCCGTCGGCCGCAAGCGCGTGTTCTCGGCCTTCGGTGGCACCGAGGAAACCAATTCCACGCAGAACCAACTTCTCGCCGAGATGGATGGTCTAGGCGACAAGGAAGAGAACGTGATCGTCATCGGCGCGACCAACGCCTCGCAGGATACGCTCGACGAGGCGCTGCTTCGTCCGGGTCGTTTTGACAGAAAAATTTACGTGGAGCGTCCCGATCTGGCGGAAAGGGAGGCTCTTTTACGTTATTACCTTTCCAAGATCCGCTATGATGAGAGCATCGACATCGGCCGCTTTGCCCGTAAAGCTGTTGGTAAAACCCCGGCGGATATCGCGAACCTGACGAAAGAGGCGGCTCTCATCGCCACGCGCGGCAAAAATGACAAAGTCGAGACCAACCACCTGTCCGAGGCTATGGAGCGCATCGACCTGGGTCTCAAGCGCACCACGAAGGTGAGTGAAAAGGACAAGGCCGTCACCGCGTATCACGAGACCGGCCACCTCATCGTTACCTATCTTTTGCATCCCACGGACGACGTGTTCAAGGCGTCCATCATCCCGAGGGGTTCCGCGGGAGGCGTGACGTATTCTCTGCCAAAGGAAGACGAGATGTTCCACGATCGCGAGTGGTTCCTCGCCGAGATCAAGGTGCTCATCGCGGGCTACGTCGCCGAAAAAGTGAAGTTTGGTGTTACTTCGAGTGGCGTCTCAAGCGATTTCAGCCACGCGATGCGCCTGGCGCACTCCATGGTGTGGCGTCTCGGCATGGGTAAATCTGAGTCGCTCGGCGATTACGTGAGTATTCCGGTCGAGCAGTTGTCCGAGAGCATCAAGGAACAGTTGAACCGCGAGACGCATGAGATCATCCAGTCCTGTATGAAAGACACGGAGACACTGATCCGGAAGGAACTCGTGCTCTTCGAACGTTTCGCCAAAGAACTTATGGAAAGACAAGAACTCGACTATGATGAGATCGAAGCGATATTCAAAGAATATGGAAAATCCAACCCAAGGACGCAATCCAAATTCGTGCCTAAAGCCGGTTAAACCGATTTCAGAAGACAGTGGACAGATGACAGAGGACAGAGGACAGAGGACAGAGAAAAAGCTTCTGTTTTCTGTCTTCTGTCTTCTGAACATGGCTCTTCTTTTATTCTCAGGTTGCGGTCCAAAGTATACCTACCCGGCCGATAGAGTCCCGCAGGCGATCGAAGAGATCTCCCAAAAAGAGTACAAGCTCACCATCGATGCGCGTGTGACAGGCAAAACCGTGGGCGCGCTCGTGACCGTCGACAGCATCATGGATGAGAGCGGTCAGATCCCCAAGGAAGTCCATGAGCAGATGGGCAAGGTGATGCAGGCCGTCACACGCGTCGCTCTTTCCACGGACCTCCCGATCGATTTCTGCACGGTGATCATCCGTGACAAGGCCCACGCGAATGAGCTCGTCGTCACGCGTTCGCTGGACGATTCGAAACGCGCCAACGCCGACGCCATCGGCGTCGAAGAATCCATCAACCGCACGCTGTTCGGCCAGGAAAAATACGCCGCCGATAGCACGGGTAAAAAACAGTTCATTCTCGAAGAAGTCAAACTTGAGAAATTTCTCGCCGACCAGATCGTGCAGAGGATGCGCTTCAGCCTAGCCAAAGACCAGAAAGACACCGCCGCTCCACCGCTGATCCTTTTCGATGGTATCTTCGACAAGGCCGAAGGCCGTCGCGCGTTCCGCTTTTCCATCCTTTCACTCCGTGCCGAAGATCCGAGACAAATGATACTCGGTGTTTTCAAGACCGTGAACGAGGTGCTCGCCGGTTATCATTACCTTGATTTTGATAATATCGAGATCCAGGATTACATGAACCGGCAGAAACTCGTCATAGACAAAAAAACGCTGATCGATTATCAGCAAAAGCTTATCAAGGACAAAGAGCTCCTGGACCGTCATCTCGCTGAATCGCAATCGATCCAGGAGGCCTTCAAACTTTTCGGTTTCAATTCCCCGGACCCTACCGGTGACAAAGACAAGCCAGCCCTGGCAGCTACTCTCTGAGTGCGTTTAAAGTTTTTTTCCCCCGCCAAGGTCAATCTTTTTCTAGAGGTTCGTGGAAAAAGGGTGGACGGCTATCATGACATCCGCACGCTTTTTGAACGCATCAACCTTTGCGACAGGATAGAACTGTCCACGGCACGCCGTGGCATTCGCGTGCAATGCGATCTGAAAAATATTCCCACCGGTCCTAAAAACACGGCCTATCGCGCCGCGAGCCTTTTAAAGGAAAGATACGGGATCACCGAAGGCGTGCGCATCCGCATTCAAAAACGCATCCCTGTGGCGGCCGGGCTCGGCGGCGGGTCTAGCAACGCGGCATCGGTGCTTCTGGGTCTCAATCGGCTTTGGAAATTGCATCTTCCGCGTAAAACGCTTATGAATATTGCCTCCGAGATCGGAAGCGACGTGCCTTTTTTTGTCTTGGAGAGACCGTTTGCGCTGGGTCTCGGGAGAGGTGAGCGGCTGAAACCGGTGCCCCGTCCGCTCAGAAAAATATGGCATTGCCTGGTAAAACCGTCTTTTGGTATCTCCACGAAAGCCGCCTACAAGGCCTTGCCGGCGGCTGCCTTGACAGGCAAAAAAGCCGATGTTAGAATGACGCTCCACTCTATTCAAAAGGGCGATTCGAAGCCTCTATCGAAGCTCTTAACAAATAGTCTGGAAGCCATTAAAAATAAAAGACTTACAGCTATTTTAAAATTGAAAAATGAGCTCGTGGAAAGCGGCGCGTTGGCTAGCCTCATGTCCGGCAGCGGCTCCTGTGTTTTCGGTATTTTTACCTCCCGAAATCAAGCCTTGAAAGCCGCCCAAAAGCTCCGAAGGGTAGCAGGTCGCCAGGTGTTCGTGGCCTCGACATATTAGGCGAAAAGTGAAAAGCGCAAAGCGAAAAGTTATGGAGTCACTTCGTGACTTGTAATAAAAGTCGCGAAGCGACACAACAGTTTTTCGCTTTTCGCTTTACGTTTTTCGTTCTTAATTAAGGGGTAGGTCGTTTACCAGATCATTGCCCTGTTGTGTAATGGTAGCACACCGCCCTTTGGAGGCGAGAGTCTAGGTTCGAATCCTAGCGGGGCAGTGTTTTTAATCGGTCCGCTAGGATTCGAAGAGAGCCGCTGAGCCAAGATAAAAGCGGCTGCGACCAACGGAAGCAGCCGCCATCCTTCGAAGCGGCGAATGGCCGACCCGGAGACGAACGCGCCTTGCGTCGACGGGTTTCACACTGACGCAAGGACGCGTGAGGCGTAGGGCGCCGAATCCAAGCGGGGCAGGATTTTAAAAGTTTGAAAGTATAATTTTATGATCAAACAACCCATTCAAAAATGCTCGTTCTGTCAAAAGACCGCAAAGGCGGACGAAAAGCTTTTTTCCGGTCCGGACGTGCTCATCTGCGAGGACTGCGTGAAATTCTGTCACGACACGCTTTCGCACGACACCGAACAGTCCAAAGGCCAGCCGGTACTTATCAAGAACCTCCCGAAGCCTTTCGAGATCAAGCAGATGCTCGATGAATACGTCATCGGCCAGGAACACGCCAAAAAACAACTCTCCGTCAGTGTTTACAATCATTACAAAAGGATATTTTCTAAAGTCGATCCAAAAGAGGTCGAGCTCGAAAAATCGAATGTCCTGATGATCGGGCCGACGGGATCCGGCAAAACGCTTTTGGCCCGCACGCTCGCGAAAATTCTCCAGGTGCCTTTTGCGATCTGCGACGCGACAACGCTGACACAGGCCGGCTACGTCGGCGAAGATGTCGAGAACGTGATCCAGCGGCTTTTGCAGGACGCAAAGTACAACGTGCAACGCGCGGAGATGGGCATCGTCTACATCGACGAGATCGACAAGATCGGGAAGACCAGCGAGAACGTTTCCATCACACGCGACGTGTCCGGCGAGGGTGTGCAGCAGGCACTCTTAAAGATCCTCGAAGGCACGAAGGCGAACGTCCCGCCGCAGGGCGGCCGCAAGCACCCGCAGGCCGAGTACGTGCAGGTGGACACGACGAACATTCTTTTCATCTGCGGCGGCACTTTCTCGCATTTGGATGAGATCATTAAAAGGCGCCTCGGCAAAAAAGACATCGGTTTTCACGAGATACGCATCGGGGAGACCGTGGACGCGATGAGCCAGGTGGAGACCGAGGACCTCGTGAAATTCGGCATGATCCCCGAATTCATCGGCCGCCTGCCGATCGTGACGACTCTGAGCCCGCTCGGCGAAAAAGAGCTGCGCGACGTGCTGCTCAAGCCGAAGAACGCGCTCATCCGGCAATACCAGAAATTTTTCGAGTTGGAGGGTGTGAGCCTCTCGTTCACCGAGGACGCGATCGATGAGATCGTGAAAGAGGCGATCAAGAAAAGCACGGGCGCTCGAGGCTTGCGCGCGATCCTGGAAGAGCTGATGCTCGATGCGATGTACGAGATCCCATCGCGTGATCAAGTACAGGAATGCGTGGTCGACCGCTCGACGGTGCTGAAGCGCGAGCGGCCTCTGCTCATTGATAAAAAGAACCAAACCAAAAAGATCGCATGAGGCTCGCGGCCGTCATTCTTGCCGCCGGCAAAGGCACGCGCATGCTTTCGGAGCTCCCGAAGGCGATGCACACGCTCTGCGGCGAGCCGATGCTCGGTTTTCTCCTTGAGCGGGCCGAAGACGCGGGCGCATCGAAAACTGCGGTCATCGCGGGTCACGGCATCGAACGTGTTCGGGAGTATGTCGGCGACCGAGCCGTGATCGTCGCTCAGAATAAACAGTGGGGCAGCGGCCACGCCGTGAGTCAGGCCGAGCGGGCGCTGGCAAATTTTCACGGATCGGTTTTCGTATTTTACTGTGACACGCCGCTAATACGCCGTTCGACCGTCGAGTCGCTTTTGGAGAATCACCGGCAGAACAAGACGGTGTGCACGCTTTTATCCGTGATGCGCCAGGACCCGCAGGGTTACGGCCGCGTGAAGCGCGGCACTGGCGGCCGCGTCGAAAAGATCGTGGAAGAATTGGACGCTACGCCCGGAGAAAAGCGCATCCGTGAAGTCAACGTTGGCTGCTATATTTTCGACAAGAAAAAGCTTTTTCACGCCCTGAAGGGCATCACGAAAAACCCGAAGAAAAAAGAGGTTTATCTAACGGACGTCATCGAGGTGTTGGCCCGGGACGGGCGCGTGGAGTCGGTGGCGGTCGGTGACGAAGGGGAAGTGGCGGGGATCAACACCCGCCGCGATCTCGCCGAAATGGAGCAACGCATGCAAAAAGAGATTTTAGAGGGCTGGCTGGACCGGGGGGTGACTATCCGAGACCCCAAAACGACGGTCATTGACGCCGATGTGCGGATAGGGCAAGATACTGTGCTGTTGCCTCATACCTGCCTCGAGGAAGGGACGGTGATCGGCAAGGGCTGCCGCATCGGACCCTTTGCAAGGGTCCGCGGGAAGTCGCAGATCGGCGACGGCGCCATCATCGGCAACTTTGTCGAGATCGTCCGCTCGCGCGTCGGTAAAAATACGCAGATCAAGCATTTAAGCTATATCGGAGACGCCGAGATAGGCGCCTCCGTGAACATTGGTGCCGGGACTATCACCGCCAATTATGACGGCCGGAAAAAACACAAAACGGTGATCGGCGACAAGGCCCAGATCGGCAGCGGCACTATCCTGATCGCGCCAGTGCGCATCGGCAGCGGCGCCAAAACCGGCGCAGGGGCGGTGGTGCCGAAAGGCAAGAACGTCCCGGCAGGGAGTGTGGTCATCGGAATACCCGCGAGGACGCTAGCGCGGGGGAAGCGAAGGGGATGAACGGAAAGTTAAAAGTATTCAGCGGCAACGCGAACGTCGAGCTTGCCAAAAGCATCTGCAGGTACCTGAAGACACCGCTCGGGGACGCCGTGGTCACGGCGTTCAGTGAAGGGGAGATCCGCGTCAAGATCAACGAGGACGTGCGCGGCCGCGACGTGTTCATCGTTCAGCCGACATGCCCGCCGACGAACAACAATCTAATGGAACTGCTCATCATGATCGACGCGGTGAGGCGCGCCTCCGCGCGGCGTATCACGGCGGTGATCCCGTATTTCGGTTATGCGCGTCAGGACAGAAAAGACCAGCCGCGGGTGCCCATTTCGGCGAAGCTGGTGGCGAACCTGATCACGGTCGCAGGTTCGGACAGGGTGCTCACGATGGATCTGCACGCGAGCCAGATCCAGGGATTTTTCGATATTCCGCTCGACCATCTGTTCGCGGTGAACACCGTGGTCGATCATTTCAATAAACTGAAGATCAAAAACCTCGTCGTGTCGTCGCCGGACGTGGGTGGGATCAAGATGGCCCGCGCGTACGCCAAGCGTTTGAATGCGCATCTGGCGATCGTCGACAAGCGCCGCATCGACGACAATCATACGGAAACCATGAACATCCTCGGCGACGTGAAGGGCAAGAACATCGTGATCGTGGATGACCTCGTGGCGACGGCGAGCTCGATCTGCGAAGCGGCGGTGGCGTTGAAAAAGGCGGGCGCCCTGAGGATATTCGCGGCGGTGACGCATCCGATCCTGTCGGGGCCGGCGCTCGAGCGTATTCAAAAGTCGCCGATCGAGGAGTTCATCGTGTCGGACACCGTCCCGCTCGGCGACAAGAAAAAGCTCAAAAAGTTCAAAGTGCTTTCGGTCGCGCCGCTTTTGGGCGAGGCGATCAAGAGGATACACAACGAGGAATCGGTCAGCAGTCTGTTCAATTAAAATCGGAAGGGTAGAGACGAGATGGACCAAATAGAATTGAAAGCGACGGTCAGGGAAGAAAGAGGGAAAGAGAAGGCGAAAAAACTACGCGCCAACGGTTTCATACCGGGCGTTGTGTATCACCGCGGCGAAGAGACGATCGCCATTTCTCTGCCGGGCCGGCAGATCTCCAAGATCATCGGCGATGCGCACGGGGAAAATCTCCTCATCAATCTCTCGCTTGACAAGGGCAAGAAAAAGTCGCGCACCGTTATCATCAAAGAAGTGCAGCAGGACCCGTTTAGACGCCAGATCCTGCACGTGGATTTCAACGAGGTCTCGATGAACGAGGTGATCACCGTCGAAGTCGAAGTGCTCGCCCAAGGCGAGTCCATCGGCGTGAAACAGGAAGGCGGCGTGCTCGACCATCCGCTGCGTGAGCTGAAGGTCCAGTGTCTGCCCGCGGACATGCCCAAACACATCGACGTGGACATCACGAACCTGAAGCTGAACGGTTCCATCCACGTGAAAGACCTCGCTTTGCCTGCAGGGATCAAGGTGTTGAACGACCCCGAGGCACTGCTTTTCCAGGTCAAACTGCCTGTCGAGGAGAAAGTCGAAGATGCGGCGGCCGAGACGCCTGAACTCGAAGTCATCCGCGAGAAGAAGGAAGAAGAGCCGAAGGGCGGCGCGGCCCCAAAGGAAGAGGCGAAGGCCAAAGAGGCCCCGAAGCCGGAAAAGAAATAAGGCCGGATTGAAGTTCGTCATTGGCATAGGCAACGCTGAAAAAAAATACGAAGACACGCGACACAACATCGGATTTCGCGTTGTTGAGCGCCTGAGCCAGGTGAAATGGGACGAAAAAAGCGATCTGAGTGCACTGCTTGCCAGCCTCGGCGGCGGTGTTTTTGCGGTGAAGCCCACTTTGTTTGTGAACAACACCGGTGGGACGGTTGAAAAGATCCTTGAGAAGTTTCCGGAATTACAGCCCGACAAAGACCTGCTTTTTGTCTGTGACGACGTGAACCTTGATTTCGGCAAATTGCGCCTCCGCGCGGCCGGCAGCTCGGGAGGCCATCACGGCCTCGAGTCCGTGATCGCCGCGCTCGGGTCGGAAGGTTTTGCGCGGCTTAGGATCGGCGTGCGCAACGAAAACATGCCCGAAGACCTCACGGGCTTCGTACTGGGAAAGTTTTCGAACGAGGAAGAAAAAGAAGTCGACGGCATCGTGAAAAAGGCCGCGGCGGTCTGCGAAGCTTGGCGGGAACAGGGTTTCGACGCGGCGTTAAAAGTTTTGAGTCAATTGCAATCGGTGAAATGAAAAGGAGTCAGTCAGAATGAGGAATTACGAAGGAGTGTTCATCATCAACCCCGATATTCCCACGGAGACTTCCAAGGGAGTGGTCGGACAGCTTCAGGAGATGATCTTGAAGAACGGCGGCCGCGTCGAAGGCCTGCAGGAATGGGGCAAACGCCGCATGGCCTACAAGATCAAAAAGAAGCACGAAGGCCATTACGTCGTCTTGAATTTCCAGCTCGGCAGCGACCAGACGAAGAAACTGGAACAGGCGCTGCGCCTGAACGACCAGCTTCTACGATACCTTTTGGTGAACAAAGACGCTCTCTAAGGAGACCCCCTCATGGCCAGCCTGAACAAAGTGATGCTGATCGGAAATCTGACCCGCGACCCGGAGCTGCGTTACATCCCGAGCGGATCGGCGGTGACGAGTTTCACCGTGGCGATGAACCGCGTGTACAAGCTGCAGACCGGTGAGAAGAAGGAAGAAGTGAGTTTCATCCGCGTGGTGGTGTGGGGGCGCCTGGCCGAGGTTTGCGGAGAATACCTGAAAAAAGGGGTCCCCGTTTTCGTAGAAGGCAGGCTGCAGAGCCGCAGTTGGGACGGACCCGATGGACAGAAGCGAAGCACCGTCGAGGTGATCGCCGTCAACATCCAGTTCCTCCGTGGCGGGACGGCACAGGGCGGCAAGGACAAGGACACCGCCGACATCCCGGCGGGCAAAGAAGACATTCCGGACATCCAACTGGACGAGATCCCGGGTGACGCATCTGCGTCCGCGAAGGGCGCGGACGAGACGCCGTTCTAAAATTATTTAACAGGAGAAGACAATGTTCGAAAAAAAGAGGATGAAGAAAAAGACCAAGGGCCCCGCGAAGAAGAAATTTTTGCGCAAAAAGGTTTGCAAGTTCAAGCCCGAGGAGATCCAGACCATCGATTACAAGGACGTGAACCGGCTGCGCTATTTTGTCACCGAGCGGGGGAAGATCATCCCAAGCCGCATCTCCGGTACCGACGCCACGTCGCAGCGGTATCTTGTCCGGCAGATCAAGCGGGCCCGGCACATCGCCCTTTTGCCTTACGTCGCCGAGTAACAGAAAGGCCGGCCATGGACGTTCAGGTGATCCTGACGCAGAACGACCCGAAGCTCGGAAAGAACGGAGAAGTCGTCAAAGTCTCCTCCGGGCACGCCTACAACTATCTCATCCCGCAGGGCAAAGCAAAGCTCGCCTCTGAGTCCAATCTCCGCGTGCTGAAGGCCGGACAGGCCAAAAGATCCAAAGAAGAGGCCGAACGCCTCGCCAAGGCGCACGAATTATCCGAAAAGATCAAAAGTTCACCGCTCATCATCGAAGTCGCCACGGGTCCCGCCTCAGGCACCGAAAGTGAGAAACTGTACGGAGCCGTGACGGCGCAGGACATCGCCGACGCCCTCGTCGGCCGGGGCATTCCCGTCGAGAGAAAAGACATACACATCGCCGAACCCATCAAAAAACTGGGCGAGTTTCAAGTGTCCGTGCGCTTGCATCAAGACGTGACCGCCGTGCTCGAGCTGAAAGTCGTGCGAAAGGACCGATGAAAGAAGTCGAACATTTTCAGGCCGTGAATCCCAGGGAAAAGATCCCCCCGCAGAACCTGGAAGCCGAGATCGCGGTGCTCGGGTCGATGCTCATCGAAGAGGACGCGATCGCCCAGGGCATCGAAACGCTGACGCCGGACGCCTTCTACAAAGACGCCCATAAAAAGATCTTTCAGGCCATCATTCAGCTTTTCAATCAAAACAAAGCCGTGGATATCGTGACGCTCACGGAAGTGCTCGACAAGGAAGGGATGCTCGAGGAAGCCGGCGGGGCCAGCTATCTGGCGTATCTCACGACGGCTGTTCCCACGGCGGCGAACATTCTCTATTACGCGCGCATCGTGAAAGAAAAGTTTATCCTCCGGCATCTCATCAACAGCGCGACGCAGATCGTGGCCGAGAGCTACGACAAGGCCGAGGATGTCGAAGCGCTTCTCGACAGGGCCGAAAAGATCATCTTCGATATTTCGAGCCGCAAGTTCAGCGGCGGCGTCATTCCCATCAAGGACCTTGTCCGGAACCAGATCGAGGTCATCGACCGTCTCTATCAGCGCAAAGAGCACATCACGGGCATCGCCACGGGTTTCCACGAATTCGACACGCAGACGGCGGGCCTTCAGCCCTCGGACCTCATCGTCGTGGCCGCGCGGCCTTCGATGGGCAAAAGTGCTTTCGTCACCTGCATCGCCGAGCACGTGGGCATGGTGCTGAAAATACCGGTCGGGATATTCAGCCTTGAAATGTCCAAGGAACAGCTCATCCAAAGAATGCTCTGTTCGCGCGCGCGCGTCGACGCGCACAAAGTGCGCACGGGTTTTCTCGCCCAGTCCGACTGGCCCAATCTCACTAGTGCTGCTGCCAAACTTTCCGAAGCGCCGATCTACATCGACGATACGCCTGGCATGAGCGCCCTGGAACTCAAGGCGAAAGCGCGGAGACTGAAGGCGCAGTTCGACGTGAAACTCCTCATCGTGGACTACCTGCAGCTCATGCAGGGCACGCAAGGCGCCGAGAGCCGCCAGCAGGAAATTTCTGAGATCTCCCGTTCGCTGAAAGGCCTGGCTCGTGAAATAGGCGTGCCTCTCATAGCCGTGAGCCAGCTTTCACGCGCCGTCGAGTCACGCACGGATCGCCGGCCCCAGCTTTCGGACCTCCGCGAGTCCGGGGCCATCGAACAGGACGCCGACGTGGTGGTTCTGCTTCTGCGTGAGGAATATTACAACCCCACCGAGGAAAATAGAGGCAAGGCCGAGGTCATTATCGCCAAACAGCGCAATGGCCCGGTCGGGTCCATCCAGATGGCGTTCGTCCGGGAATACACGCGTTTTGAGAACGCCGAGCTCGTGCGCCGCGAGGAGATGGGTTAGCTCATATGTGTTTGATTTATCAGGACTTCTGTGATAAAGTAGCGCTCTTATGAGATTCAAATCCTTCGTTACCGCTGTTCTGGCGGCGAACTTCCTCCTTTTTTGCCCGTTGTCCGGCCATGCCGACGAGGCCTCCAAGGCCGTTAAGGCCGTCGATGTCCGCGGCAATCAAACCATCTCCAGCCTCGCTATTCTGGCCAAGGTAAAGACCCAGATCGGGGAGCCCGTTTCCTCGGTGGCGCTCAATGAAGACCTGAAGAGGCTGTATGGCCTGGGCTATTTCACGGACGTCCGTATCGAGCAGGAAGACGTGGATGGCGGCGTGAAAGTAGTGTTCGTGGTCGTCGAGAAGCCGGTGCTTTCCGCCATCGAGATCCAGGGCAATCACAAGATCAACAAAGACCAGGTCAAAAAAGAGATGCAGTCGGTGATCGGCGATTTCGTCGACCAGAAAAAGGTCCGTGACGACGTTGACGCCGTAAGAAAGCTTTACGAAAAGAAAGGTTTTTCCGCGGCCAAGGTCGAGTATTCGCTCGACGTGAACGCGGACACGAACCAGGCGACGCTGCGCGTCAGCATCGATGAGGGACAGAAACTGCGCATCAAAGACATCCAGGTCGCGGGCAACCAGTCGGTGAAGACTGGCGAGATCCTGAAGGCAATGAAGACCAAGAAATACGCCTGGTGGGGCCTCGTCCACTCGGGTTATCTGAATGAAGACGACCTCGCCGAGGACGTGGAGCGCATCAAGGCGCTGTACGACGAGAACGGTTTCAGCGACGCCGAGCTGACCACCGAAACGGAAACGATCAACGACGCCGGCGATATCCGCCTCAAGGTGATCGTGAAAGAAGGCAAAAAATATGTCGTGGGGAACATCGATGTAACGGGCAACTTGGTGGCACCGAAAGAAGAGATCCTAAAAGCGATTAAAATGACCGGCGGCAAGCCGTTCTCGCGCCGCCGGCTGCGCATGGACGTTTCGAACATCCAGGATCTTTATTTCGAAAAAGGGTATCTGTCATCGCAGGTGCGTTCCGAGTCCGTGTACAACGACTCGACCGATAAAGTGGACATCACTTACTCCATCACCGAGGGCGACCTCACTTTCGTCGAACAGGTGCGCGTTCTCGGCAATACGAAGACCAAGGATATCGTGATCCGCCGCGAGCTGCGGGCTTATCCCGGCGAGTCGTTCAGTGGCGCCAAGCTCAAGCGCTCGAAAGAGCGTCTGTATAATCTCGGATTTTTCGACGACGTGCGTTTTGACACCGAGGGTGGTTCGCTTCCGAACACGCGCGACCTGATCGTGACCGTGAAAGAGGCCAAGACCGGCGAGTTCAGCTTCGGGGGCGGTTACAGCTCTATCGACAACATCATCGGGTTCGTCCAGATCCGGCAGAAAAATTTCGACTGGCAAAACTGGCACAATTTTACCGGCGCGGGACAAGACCTCGCCTTGCGTCTGGAAGCCGGAAGTGTCCGCCAAAACGCGGAACTCAGCTTCACCGAGCCCTGGGCGTTCGGGCATCCTTTCTCGCTCGGATTTGATGTGTATCAGCGTGAGTTCAACCGGTCCGGCAGCTCCGGTTACTTTTTTGACCAGAAAAAAACAGGCGGTGACATCCGTCTCGGAAAGGAATTCAACGAATACGACAAAGGTCTTTTGATGTACAAGCTGGAAGAAGTGAAGATCTCGGACGTTCCCGGCAACTCCTCGCAGGCCCTGAAAGATGAGCTGGGTAAGAAAACGACTTCGAGTCTGGCCTTGACGCTGACGCATGACGAGCGCGACAACATCTACAATCCCAGCGAGGGTTATCTCGTGTCCGCCACCGGCGAATACGCCGGAGGCGCTCTCGGCGGAGACAGGGATTTCACGAAGCTCTACGGCGTGGCCAGCACCTATTTCAGGCATTTGGACCAGAACGTGCTTGAGCTCAAGATCCGCGGCGGCATCGCCGACTCTTTCGACGACACGACGCGCGTGCCGATCTACGAACGTTATTTCGCGGGCGGCGCGAACACGGTGCGCGGTTATCGCGAGCGCCGCATCGGTCCCAGAGACCCGGGCAACAACGATCCCATCGGCGGCGAGGCCTACTGGGTCGCCAACGTCGAAGAGACTTTTCCCGTTTATCCCGATCTCATCAAAGCAGCGGTGTTTTTTGACGCGGGCAACGTCGGCGAGGATATCGACGATCTCGGTTCCAAAGTGTTTTCCGGCGTCGGGGCCGGCGTGCGCGTCAAAACGCCTATCGGGCCCGTGAAGCTGGACATGGGGTATCCGCTGGACGATATCGAGGGGGAAAAGAAGACTGTCCGATTTTATTTCAATATCAGCCAAGGGTTTTAGTTCTTTAAAGTAACCTTTATTAAAGGAGGGAAGTATTCATGAAGAAAGTATGGGTTTTGGCGGTTCTAGCGTTTTCGATGTTGGGTGTTTCGGTTTCTCCGGTGCAGGCGGCGACAGCGGGCGACAAAGTGGGTTATGTGGACCTAGCCCGCGTTTTCGACGAATACGTGAAAACCAAAGAATTTGATAAGTCGCTCGAGTCCAAAGGCGTGCAAAAGCAGGCCGAACGCGATCGCCTGGTGAACGAAGTGAAAAAGTTGCGCGATGAGGCGGAGCTTCTCAGCGCGAAGGCCAAGGACGACAAGCAGGTGCAGATCGACGAGAAGATCAAGGCGCTGCAGGATTTTGACCGCAGCACGCGCGATGCGCTGCGCAAAGAACGCGACGCCATGGTTCGCGACATCCTGAAAGAGATCGAGGCCGTGATCCAGAATTTCGGGAAATCCCAGGGCTACACTTTTATTTTCAACGACCGCGTCCTGGTCTATAAGAGCGAGGGGAGTGACCTCACACCGCAGGTCATCAAAGTTTTGAATGATCAATACACCAAAAAGAAATAATGAGGTCTCGCCCAGCTTAAAACTTCACGAGATAGCGAAGCTCGTCAGTGGCGAGCTCGTCGGCGACCGGGAGCTCACCATCACCGGGATCGCTGGCATCCAGGAAGCCGGTCCCGGGGACATCACCGTCCTCTCGAACCTGAAATACCTGCCGTATCTGCAGCAGACACGGGCCTCGGCCGTTATCACTTCGAGAGACGTGTCTTCCGGAGAAAAACCACTGATCCGCACCTCCAATCCCGCCGAGGCGTTCAACCGCATCGTCACTTTTTTTAAGCCGGTTCGGAGATCGGTGACAGGCATCCATCCGTCGGCCCAGGTCGCACCCGGGGTGCATGTGGGCAAGGACACCAGCCTCGGCCCGCACGTGGTCGTCGAGGAAGGCTGCGTCATCGGCGACCGCAGTGTCATCGAGGCCAATAGTTTCATCGGTCGCAATTGCCGCATCGGGAACGACGTCATCCTTTATCCGAACGTGACTGTCCGCGAGGACACCGAGATCGGGAACCGCGTCATCGTGCATAGTGGCACCGTGATCGGGAGTGATGGATTCGGGTACGAGACCGTGGAGGACAGGCATATCAAGATCCCGCAGATCGGCACCGTGTGCATCGAAGACGACGTGGAGATCGGTGCCAATGTTTGCATCGACCGCGGGCGTTTCAAAAAGACCTGGATACAGCGCGGCACGAAGATCGACAATCTCGTGCAGATCGCGCACAACGTGATCATCGGGCCCGACTGCCTCATCGTTTCACAGGCGGGGATATCTGGTTCGACGGAGCTCGGGAAGAACGTCGTGGTCGCCGGACAGGCGGGTATCGTGGGCCACGTCACTCTCGGAGACCGCGCCGTTGTTGGGGCGAGCGCCGGTGTCAGCAAGCCCGTGCCCGCGGACACCGTGGTGCTTGGCCAGCCGGCGCGGCCGATCCAGGAACAAAAAAGAATATTCGCGTTCATTGCGCGTCTGCCTGAGATCTTCAAGGATGTCGCAGATCTGAAGAAAAAATTCTTGAAATGAAGTCCGTTTTCAAACAGAGAACGGTGGGTCGCTCCGGGATTTTGAAAGGTGTGGGTCTGCACACCGGTGTTGAAGGCTCGGTGACGGTGAAACCATCCGCGGCGAACAGGGGCGTGCGCTTTTTCCGCAAGGGGAAAGAGATAGGGCGCTTGGGCACGGATGCACAGTATCTGCGGGACAGTCGTCCACGCTGTAGCTTTATCGGCGAGGGGGAAAACCAGCTACTCACGGTGGAGCATCTCTTGGCCGCCTGCCAGGGGCTCGGCGTCACCAATGCGGACATTGAGGTGGAAGGTCCGGAAGTGCCGGCGCTTGACGGCAGCGCGAAGCCTTTCGTCGATTTTTTGAAGCGTCTTGGGCTGGAAGAACAGGGGAGTCTGGAAAATCCCTACCGGATCCAGGAGCCGATATTCTGTCACGACAAGGGGAAGGCGCTTTGCGCCCTTCCGGCGGATGAGCTGGTGATCTCGTATGTTTTGGACTACGATCACCCGTATCTGCGTGACCAAAAAGTACAGTTCACGGTGACACCAGTGACTTTTGAGAGTGGCATAGCGCCGGCGCGAACTTTTTGCACGGCTCAAGAGGTCGGAGAGCTGAAGAATGCCGGTTTTGGGCTGGGCGGGAACGCCGAGAACACGCTCGTCATCCCCGAGCGCGGGCTGGATCAGACAAAACTGCGTTTTCCCGACGAGTGCGCGCGGCACAAAGTGCTGGACCTGTTGGGAGACCTTGCGCTTTTGGGCGCACCGCTAGTCGCCCGCATCATCGGTTTGAGAAGCGGTCATCGACTGAACAGGCAACTCGTGCATGAGATCATGAAACAGAGAGGGCTGCATGGACAACACCAAGCATAAAGCGCCGGTCGTAAAGGCGGGCGCGATGAGTCTTGAAAAGATCAAGGAAGTGCTGCCGCACCGTTATCCGTTTTTATTGGTGGACCGTGTGCTCGAGATGACCGACACGAGCATCACGGCGCTGAAAAATGTGAGTGCAAGCGAGCCTTATTTCCAGGGACACTTTCCGCAAAAACCCGTCATGCCGGGCGTACTCATGGTCGAATCGCTGGCACAGGCCGGTGGGGTTCTCTTGCTCTCCAAAGGCGAAAACCAGGGCAAGATCGCGTATCTCGCGTCTATCGAGAACGCACGTTTTCGGAAGCTTGTGACGCCCGGCGACCAGCTCATTCTGCGCGTGGAGCTTGTGCGAATGAAGTCTCGCATCGGCCTCGTGAAGGGTGTGGCGACCGTGAACGGCGAAGAGGTTTGCAGCGCGGATATCATGTTCAGTCTAGCAGGCTAAGAATGTTCAAAAAGTTCCAAGAAGCGGTTTTTTCACAGTCGTTCTCTTCGGCGCCCATCGGCCTCGTCGCGGGCCAGGGGCAATTTCCCGTGCTGTTTGCGCAGGCCGCCCGCGCGCTGAACAAAAAGATCGTGGTTTTTGGTCTCAAAGGGTACACGGATAAAAAAGTCGAAGACTTTGCCGAAGAGACGCATTACGTGGAACTCGGCGCGCTCAGCCATCTCGTCGAGGTCCTGAAAAAATCGCGGGTGAAGAACGTCGTGCTCGCGGGGTCCGTGCCGAAAAAAGAAATATACAACCCCGCTTTCGATCTAGACAACACCGCGCGCGGGTTCATCAACGGCACGGCCAATAAAGGGGACGACCATCTTCTCAAGGCCTTCAAGGTGTTCCTGAAATTGAAATGCGGCGTGTCGGTGATCGATTCGAGGCGCTTTCTGAAGGACACGCTTTCTTCCAAAGGCGTCATGACGCGCCGTGAGCCTACTGTGGACGAATGGAAAGACCTGCGTTTCGGTTACCGTGTCGCTAAATCCATCGGGAAGGTGGATATCGGCCAGACCGTGGTCGTGAAACACGGCATCGTGCTCGCCGTGGAGGCTATCGAGGGCACCGATAACACGATACGCCGCGCCGCTTCACTGGCTCATGGCGAAACGGTGGTGGTGAAGGTCTCCAAGCCCAACCAGGACCTGAGTTTTGACCTTCCGTGTGTCGGGCCAGACACGCTTGAAACGATGAAGTCGACGTCGTCCAAAGTGCTGGGTGTCGAGGCGGGCAAGGCCATCATGATCCAAAAAAAAGCGATGATCGAGACGGCGAATGCCGTGGGTATCACGCTCGTGGGACTATGACAACATTGGTTGGAAACGTCGTCATCATAGGTGATCAGAACAAGCAGGGGCAGGACCTGAAAGAGGCGCTGCGCAAAGAAACGAATTTTGTCACACATATCCTGCAAAAGAACGGCACTTCGGTGAACGCCGTCGTTGCGAAGGACCCCGACCTCATTGTGATCAACCCAAAGGCGACCTATTCTGAGATCATGGATCTTTATTACAGTCTCAAGAAAGAGCCACAGATCCAGGACACGCCGATCGTGCTTCTGATGGACGAAAATGAAATGAAAACCGCCGATCTGCCATCCGGCATCCAGGAAGTCCTGTACCGGCCCCTCCGGACGCAGGAGGCCGTGGCGCGCATCAATCTGCTTTTCAAGCGGTTACACAAGATCGATCAGAAAAACCTCATCCAGCGGGGCAAGATCTGCATCGATGTCGCTAAATATGAAGTACGCATCGGCGAGCGGAAGATCGATCTCACTTTCACGGAATTCGAACTGCTCAAGTTCCTCTGCACACATCCTGGCACGGTGTTCACGCGCGAGGTGCTGCTGAACAAGGTCTGGGGCTATGAGTATTACGGCGGCACGCGCACCGTTGACGTGCACATCCGCCGCCTGCGTTCAAAGATCGAAGGAAAATCATCCCTGTTCATCGAAACGGTGAGGAACATCGGGTATAAATTTATATCGGAAGAATGACCTAATGGCGAAAAGCGTAAAACGAAAAGCGAAAAACTTTGGTGCCGCTTTGCGGTCTTTATTTAGGTCACGAAGTGACTCCGTAACTTTTCGCTTTTCACTTTTCGTTTTTCGCCCGGAATCTTTATATTTATAAAGGGACCTCACATGCCTAAAAAAGTTTCAAAAAATAGAATGACCGACAAGCAAAGCAGGGAATTCGTGCTGAAAAAGGCCGAGGAACACAACGTGAAATTCATCCGTCTTTGGTTCTCGGACATCCTCGGCCTTCTGAAAAGTTTCGCCATCACCGTGGACGAGCTCGAAGAGGCGCTAGAAGAGGGCAAGTTCTTCGACGGCGCTTCCATCGAGGGTTTCGCCCGCAGCGACGAATCGGACATGCGCGCGCTGCCCGACCCTTCGACATTCCAGGTCCTGCCGTGGCGCCCGCGGGAAAACGCGGTCGCGCGCATGTTCGCGGACATCGTTGATGAGAACGGCAGCCCTTTTGTCGGGGACCCGCGCCAGTGCCTGAAGAGGAACCTGAAAAAAGCGGCCGATCTCGGCTACACCTTTTATGTCGGGCCGGAAATGGAATTCTTCTACTTCCAAGACGCCGAGTCGACAAAGACCTTGGACCAGGGCGGGTATTTCGATCTCACCTCGCTCGACGCCGGGTCCGACCTGCGCCGCGAGACGGTGCTGACGCTCGAAGAGATGGGCATCGGGGTCGAGTCCAGCCACCATGAGGCGGCCCCGAGCCAGCATGAGATCGATCTGCGCTACACGGACGCGCTCACCATGGCTGACAACGCCATCACTTATCGCCTCGTCGTCAAAGAGATAGCACTCAAGAACGGTGTCTACGCCACTTTCATGCCAAAACCGCTGAAAGATGCGAACGGCAGCGGTATGCACGTGCACCAATCTCTTTTCAAAGGCGATAAGAACGCGTTTTACGATAAAAACGGCAAGAACCGCCTCTCAAAGATCGGCCGGCATTACATCGCCGGTCTTTTGCGCTATGCTCCGGAGTTCTGCATCGTGACCAACCAGTGGGTCAATTCCTACAAGCGTTTGATGCCCGGTTTTGAAGCGCCGATAGATCTCTCATGGGCAAGACACAATCGAACGGCCCTCGTGCGCCTACCCGCGTATAAACGCGGTTACGAACGGGCGATCCGAGCCGAGTTGAGGCTTCCGGACCCCGCTTGCAATCCTTACCTCGCGTTTTCGGTGATGCTGGCCGCCGGCCTCGAGGGGATACGGCACGGCCTTGAGCTTTCGGACCCCGTAGAGCAGAACGTCATGAAGATGAGCGAGGCCGAGAGAAAAAAGCATGGCATCCGCATGCTCCCTCAAAACCTCGGTGAGGCTATCCACATCGCCGAAGGAAGCAAATTCCTGAAAGACGCGCTCGGCGAGCACATCTGGCATTCACTGATCGCAAACAAAAAGATCGAATGGCAGGAATACTGCGCGCAGATCACAGGATACGAAAAAGAAAAGTACTTACCGATTCTGTAGGCCTTAGGCGAGGACTTTCAGAGTTTCAATGGCGGCGCGCCTGGCCGCACCGGGTTCCCCCAGCTTTCGCGATACTTCTTCCAGGTCTTTTTTCATCCGGCTTTTCACGGAATCATCCGACAAGATGCGCAGCGCCTCCGCCGAGAGTTTTTCCGGCGTGGCGTCGTACTGCAGGAGTTCGGGAATACGCAGGTCTCCGAGAACGAGGTTGGGGAGCCCGAGATAAGGCACACGGATCATCGTCTTTGTCGCAAGGTAGGTGAGCAGGCTGCCCCGGTTCGAGATGATCATCGGCGTCCCCAAGAGGGCACACTCGAGCGTCGCCGTGCCTGAGCACACGATGGCCAGATCGCTGGACCGGATGGCGTCGTAGGAATTTGTTTCGATGATACCCACGTGCACTTTCGCGCCGGCTAGCAGTTTCTGATAAAACTCCACGGGCAGTGTCGGCGATTTGATGACGACGAAAGACGCGCCGGGCAGAACCTCCGACATTTTTTCCGCTGTTTTCAGGAAAATGTCGAAAAGCATCTTCAGCTCACCTTTGCGCGATCCGGGTAACAGCGAGATCAGGGCCCCGCTTCGTGCCGAGGGCCTCACGCCGTCACCTCTGCCCTGGATCAGGTCTTTCAAAGGGTGCCCGACCCAGCACACCGGGATGCCATTCTCTCTGTAAAGTTTTTCCTCAAAGTCGAAAACCACGAGCACTTTTGAAACGAATTTTTTGATCTTCAGGAGACGCTTGGGTGACCACGCCCACACCTGGGGGGCGATGTAATACACGATCGGAATACCCCAGCCGTGGATGTGCTTGGCTAGATGGAGATTGAAACCGGGATTGTCGATGAGCACGATAAGGTCCGGTTTCACGCGGAGGATCTTTTCAAGAAGCCTCTTCGATGCTTCGCGGTATTTTGGAAGCTTGCGGATGGCCTCACTGAAGCCCGTGACGTGAAAGTGGGCGAGATCGAGAAACTCGAGGGCGCCGGTGTCGCGGATGTTGTCGCCGCCCGCGCCGTAGATCTCGACGGGGAAACGCGCCTCTTTCCTGATCTCCTTGATCAGATTCGAGCCGTGCAGGTCTCCGGAAGCTTCACCGGCTATGACGTATAGTTTCTTGGCCATGGACGGGCAGAGGGTGATTTTCGTGGATCTGCCGGGAGATCTCCAACGCGACCGCCAGGGCTTCACGCCCTTCTTCGCCGGAAACGATGGGCCGCTTGTGCGAGCGGATGCATTCGATGAAATCGCTGAGCTCTTCCTTCAACGAATCCGTTTTCTTGATGTCGATCTTCTTGTGATGGATGTGGCTGTTCTCTTTCGTGTAGATCTGCGCTTCTTGCGTGACGTAGTCGAGTGAGATGTATGCATTGTCCTGGAAAATGCGTATGCGGCGCGTGATATCCGGCGTGACGCGGCTTGCCGTGAGGTTGCAGACCGAGTTGTTCATGAAACGGATGCGGGCGTTGGCGATGTCCTCGGTCTTCGACAGGATGAACGCGCCAACGGCGTCGATGTGTTTCACCGGCGACTTCACGAGATCGAGAATGATGTCGATGTCGTGGATCATGAGGTCCAGCGTGACGCCGGTGTCGGCGACACGCGGGTCATAAGGCCCGAGGCGGTGGCACTCGATGAAGCGCGGTATGTGGATGATGCTTTTGATGGTGCGGATCGCCGAATTGAAGCGCTCGATGTGTCCGACCTGGATGATGAGGTTTTTCTCGCGGGCGAGTGCCAAGAGATCGTCGGCTTCCGGCAAGGAGGTGGTGATGGGTTTTTCGATGAGCAGGCTCACGCCGCTTGCGAGGAATTCTTTCGAGATCTCATAATGCTTTTCGGAGGGCACGACGATGCTTGCCGCGTCCACGCGTCCCAGGAGCTCCCGGTGGTCACGGAAAGCCTTGGTGTGGCAGGCCGAGGCCGTTTCCTTCGCTCGGTGCTCGATGATGTCGCAGACGCCGACCAACTCGACGCCCGGGAGTTTCGAATAGACCTCGGCATGCCGGGCACCGAGCTTGCCGGTGCCGATCACCGCCGTTCGGATCGAGGAATTCATGATTTCATTGTATCATGGCACCCAGGCTTCAGGTCGACAAGTTTTAGAGCCTATGTTATGATGCGAGCTTAACTTACGGGAGCTTGAGGGCATGGGAGAAGGCGTCCGAAATTACCGCCGCATGATCGCTTTTGTGAAGCCGCATTTGTCGCGGCTTTACCTCGCTTTTTTCTCGATGATCATGAACTCGCTTTTCAGTGGCCTGCCGATCATCGGTCTCATCATCCCGTTCGTGGACACCATCCTCGCCGGGAAGCCGATCGTGGTCCCGCATGCGGACAGGATGCCGCCGTTCTTTTCCGACGTCCTTTACCGGGTGAACTCGCTACCGCGCGCGGAGCTTTTAAACTTTCTCATCCTCTGGACCATCGCCCTTTCTTTCGTGAGGCTTTTTTTCGAATACCTGCAGTCCTACGCGATGAACGACGTGAGCCAGCGCGTCGTCCGCGATCTCAGGAACCGCGTGTATGAAAAGATCATCGGCATGCCCCTCAGTTTTTTCGGCCGCTCGCAGACAGGGGCCCTTGTTTCGAGGATCACCTACGACACGACGGTGGTGCGCGATGCGATCTCCGAAGGCCTCACGGATTTCCTGTTCCAGCCCGTACAGATCGTCGTCCATCTCGCTATCCTCCTTTCGGTGAAGTTCTTTTTCGACATCCCGTGGTCGCTGGTCCTCATTATTTTCGTGCTCCTGCCGATGGTGGTGTATCCCGTGCTGCGTGTCGGACGCCGGCTGAAGAAGATCAGCCGCTCGGCGCAGGAGCAGGTCGCCGAGATCAATTCCACGCTTTTTGAATCCATCTCCGGCGTGCGCATCGTGCAGGGCTTCGGCATGGAATCCTACGAAAAGGATCGCTTCAAAAAACAGAATCAGTCACTTTACCGAACGATGATGCTTTCGATCAGCCGCATGATCATCGTGAGCCCTCTGACCGAGTTCATCGGTTTCATCTGCCTCGGCATCGTACTGTGGATCGGCGGGCGTGGTGTGCTCGAAAACCAGATGTCGCCGGGCGCGTTTGTCGCGTTCCTCGTGGCGCTTTTTTCGCTGCTCCGGCCTTTCAAACGTCTGAGCCGCGTGCACAGCATCAACCAGCACGCACTGGCCGCCGCCGAAAGGGTGTTCGATATCCTGGACACCCCCAACGAGATCGTCGAGCTGGCGGACGCAAAAGTCCTGACGCCTTTCAAGAACGAGATCCATTTCGCGGGCGTGCAGTTCGGCTATGACTCGAAAGCCGTTCTTTCAGACATTGATCTTCGCGTGAAGGCCGGCGAGATCGTCGCCATCGTTGGACCGAGCGGCGTCGGAAAGACCACACTGATGAATCTCCTGCCGCGTTTTTACGATCCGAAAGAGGGCCGCATTTTCATCGACGGCGTGGACCTGAAGGACGTGACGCTCAGATCCTTGCGGGCGCAGATCGGTCTCGTGACGCAGGAGACGGTGCTTTTCAACGACACCGTGAGCGCCAATATCGCGTATGGTCGTTCCAACACCGCGCAGGGCGAGATAGAAAAGGCGGCGCGCATCGCCAACGCCCACGATTTCATTTCGAAGATGCCGATGAAATATCAAACGGTGATCGGGGACAGGGGCTTCCGACTTTCAGGCGGCGAAAAGCAGCGGCTTTCCATCGCACGCGCCGTGCTGAAGAACCCGCCTATCCTCATCCTAGACGAGGCGACGTCCGCGCTTGACTCGGAGTCTGAGGCTCTCGTGCAGGAGGCGATACACAATCTCATGAGAGGCCGCACCGTGCTTGTCATCGCCCACAGGCTTTCCACGATCAAAGATGCCCACCGCATCCTCGTCATCAGTGAGGGCCAGATCGTCGAAACCGGTAACCATGAGGAGCTGTTCCGGCAGAATGGGATCTACCGCCGTTTGTACGACCTGCAGTTCAGGATCTGACGCGTTTTTTTCTCCTTGCCTCGAGGCGGTACTTTGGTATAATTATGCAGTTTTCCGGCCCTCGTGGGCCGGGAATTTACACAAGGAAGGGCCCCTGAAAGCCCAACTTTTAGGGGGAGGGAGAACGTCTGCGACGTGCGTAACTTCCTTATTATAAATAAGTTACGTGTCCCTTTAAACAGAAGGAGAAAGTCTTGAGCAAAGAACTCATCCAAGGTCTGCTTGAAGCCGGCGTCCATTTCGGCCACCAAACCAAAAAATGGAACCCCAAGATGAAACCCTATATCTTCGGGGAAAAAAGTGGGATCTACATCATTGATCTCGAAAAAACCGTGGCCCATCTCACCCGCGCGTGCAATTTCATCCGCGAGACGGCCTCCAAAGGCGTGCCCGTTCTTTTTGTGGGAACCAAGCCCCAGGCCCAGCCGGTCATCGAGGCCGAGGCCAAACGCTGCGGCATGTACTTCGTGAATCACCGCTGGCTCGGAGGCATGCTGACCAACTTCGCGACCATCCGCAACAGCATCGCGCGCTACCGCAGCCTGCTTCTCATGCGCGAAGATGGTACTTTCGAGGCGTTGAAGAAGAAAGAAGTCTCGCAGCTTGAAAAAGAGATCAAAAAGCTTGAGAGAAACCTGGCCGGTGTGGCGGATATGCCGCGTCTTCCGGGGGCCATGTTCGTCATCGACGCCAAGCACGAAGACATCGCCGTCAAAGAGGCGAATCGTCTCGGCATCCCGGTGATCGCGATCGTGGATACGGATTCAGACCCGGACCTCGTGCAGTACCCGATCCCCGGCAACGACGACGCGATCCGCTCCATCAAGCTTTTGACCGGCATCCTTGTGGACAGCCTTCTCGAAGGCCTGCAAAAAGTGTCGCGCCAGCCGGTGCCTGAACCCGAAGTTCAAACGAAAGCCGAACCTGCCATTTCTGCCGTCCAGATCCCCGAAGTCCTGGCCCGCGACGAAAAAGTGGAATGACGATGACGGAAGCTTCTGTCGACGTCGTGAAGGCTCTGCGAGAGCGCACCGGGGCCGGCATCATGGATTGCAAGGCGGCGCTTCAGGCTTCCGGAGGTGACCTCGAAAAGTCCATCGATTTTCTGCGAAAGAAAGGTGTGGCGCAGGCCGCCAAGCGTGCCGGACGCGAAGCCAAAGAAGGTCTGATCCTGTCGCGCGTCGAGGCCGGCAAGGCCGTGATCGTCGAGGCCAACTGCGAGACGGATTTTGTGGCTCGTACCGATGATTTCAAAAAGCTTGCGGAGCTTGCCCTCGCGGAGGTGATCGCAAAAGGCGAGAGCGCCCTTCATTCCGAAACGCTCGGACATCGGCTCGCCGAACTCTCCGGCAAGATCGGGGAAAAACTTTTGATACGCCGGGCGAGGTCGCTCTCGGGCAAAGGGATCTTTTTCAGCTACATCCATTCGAACAACAAGCTCGGCGTGCTCGTCGAACTCGAGGCCTCAAAGAACGACGCAGCCCTTCAGGAGCTCGGGAAAAATCTTGCGATGCAGGTCGCCGCGTCGAACCCCATCTGTGTCCGGCGCGAAGAGATGCCGGGGGCGGTGCTGGAGCGCGAAAAAGACATCTTCCGCGAGGAAGTGAAAGGCAAGCCTGCCAACATCGTGGAGAAGATACTCCAGGGCAAGCTCGAGAAGTTCTATCAAAGCACCTGTCTTTTGGAACAGCCGTTCATCCGGGACGACAAGCAGTCCGTGAAGGCCCTGATCGCCGAGACGGCAAAAAAAACGGGGGGCAGTATCGAGGTAAAACAGTTCGTCCGTTTCCAGATCGGAGAAACGCTTCCCCAATGACGGCGTCACCGACCAAAAAATACAAGCGCGTGCTTCTCAAGCTGAGCGGTGAGGCTCTGCAGGGGAAACAAAACTACGGCGTTGATCCGCATGTCGTCGAAAGCATCGCGCTCCAGCTGAAAGAGGTCAAAGGCCTCGGTGTGGAGCTCGCGATCGTGATCGGCGGAGGCAACATTTTCCGCGGACAAGAGGCCGAGGCCATGGGCATGGACCGCTCGACCGCCGACTACATGGGCATGCTCGCTACGGTGATCAACGGCATGGCGCTTCAGGATGCGCTCGAACGGAAAGGCGTTTTCACGCGCGTGCAGACGGCCATCGCGATGTCGGCCGTGGCCGAGCCCTACATCCGGCGTCGCGCGATGCGTCATCTCGAAAAAGGCCGCATCGTGATCCTCGCCGGTGGCACCGGCAATCCTTATTTCACGACGGACACAACGGCGGCTTTGCGCGCCATCGAGCTCAACGCCGAGGTCATCCTGAAGGCGACGAAAGTCGATGGTATCTACTCCGCCGATCCAAAAAAAGTGAAGAACGCCAAGCGTTTCGAGAAGCTCCGCTACATCGACGTGCTGAAGAAAAGATTGAAAGTCATGGACGCGACCGCGATCAGCCTTTGCATGGACAACAATCTTCCTATTATCGTGTTCGACCTTTTCAAGCAGGGGAATATCCGCCGGGCGGTGTCCGGCCAGACCATCGGGACGCTGGTCACCTCATGAGCGAACACCTGAAGATCATCCGCGAAAGCGAAGACAAGATGAAAAAATCGCTGGATGCCGTGCAGCAGAATTTTTCGAGCATCCGTTCCGGCCGCGCTTCGAGCGGCATGGTCGAGAATATCCGCGTGGATTATTACGGCTCCCAGACGCCTTTGAAGCAGATGGCGAACATCACCATCCCCGAGCCGCGCATGATCGTGCTTCACCCGTGGGACGTTTCCGCGATCAAGTCCATCGAGAAAGCGCTGATGGACTCTGATCTCGGCATAGCGCCTATCGTCGAGGGCAAGATCATCCGTCTTCCCGTACCGCCGCTCACGCGCGAGCGCCGGGAAGAGCTCGTGAAGATCGTGCACAAGCAGGCCGAAGAAGGCCACGTCTCCGTCCGCTCCATCCGCCGCGACGGCAATGAAAAGGTGAAGCAGCTCGAGAAGGAAAAGAAGATCACCGAGGACGAGAGCTTCAAGGCCCAGACCGAGATCCAAAAACTCACCGACAAGCACATTCAGCTCATCGATCAGGCGCAGTCCGCCAAAGAAAAAGAACTCGCGCCGAGCTGATCTCTTTCTAAACTTTAGAGCCGATAGCTCAGCTGGTAGAGCACTGCCCTTTTAAGGCAGGTGTCGAGGGTTCGACCCCCTCTCGGCTCATTTTTTCGTCGGTAGAGGTCATCTACCGCGTTGCGCGCGTCGCTCCGTTATGCGACACTATTCCCACCGAGACAACCTAACAATAGCAAAGTACTCACTTAGTACCTACTACGTACATATTTTTATTGACAAAAGTAACAATATTACAGTATTTTAATCAAAATGATTAAAAAGTTTACATATCTTGTATTCTTAGCTTCTTTCTACTCAAGCTATACCTTCGGGGCAGCAGACACCACTATTAAAGGGACCACATCGGATGCGACTGCCGCATCGTTGCAAGTAACCAATTCGTCGGATGCTATCCTTTTTTTTGCCAGAAATGATGGAAACATTGGGGTTGGAGATGCCACTCCCGCCTCACTTTTTACGGTGGGGAGTGGAGACCCCTATCAGGTGGATTCCTCTGGCGATGTGGTCAAATTGAAAAACGTTTCTTATGTGTGGCCATCCTCACAGGGCGCCGTTAGCACGTTTCTAAAAAACAACGGATCCGGCATTTTGACCTGGGAAACGGTTGCCGCAGGTTCCTCCAGTCTTTCAGGTCTTACGGCCGCCACAGCGGCAAACACCATCGCCAATGGCGTGAATGCCCAGGCGTGGAACTGGGCTTTGGCCGCTACCGGGAATACGGGTCTCTCGCTTGGAGAGACCACCGCCGCGACGACCGGGGGCACCGTTTTAGGATTGAACACGCTGGCTACTTCCACCGCCGTCCCTCTTTCGGTGAATAATCTCGGCGCCGCCGATTCATTTGTTGTGAACGACCAAGGATCAGACACTACCCCCTTTATCATTGATGCCACCGGCAATGCCGGGATAGGGGACGCCACTCCCGATGCGAAGCTTGAAGTGCTCTCCACCACCGAACAATTCCGTTTGACACACACCGATGGGACAGTGGACAGTCGCTTCACCGTGGACTCGAGTGGGAACCTGACTATCGATAACACCGGCACAAAGACGGCCATTGCCGATGATCTGCAAGTGACAGGCAATGATCTCTTGGACTCTGCCGCTGCCACGCGATTGACGCTGGGAGCCACCAATATTGCAACAGGGAACTTATCGGCCACCGGCACTCTTAGCACGGGCACGGCTTCCACCACAACCGGCTCTGTCGCGTTCAACAATTCCGCCAACGCCAATGCGATCACGATCCAATCCGGCGCTACCAGCGCTTCTCACACTCTGACTTTGCCAATAAGCCAGGGCGCGGCCAGTACGTTCCTAAAAAATAATGGATCCGGGGCGCTGAGCTGGGATTCAGTCTCTTCAGCGTCATCCGCCTATGCCACAAAAACGACTAATTACACGATCACATCTTCGGATGACATTATTGCCGGTGACGCTTCAGGCGGCGCGATAACTATTACTTTACCAACGGCTGTGGGTATTGCCGGCCGGCTGTTTACGGTGAAAAGAATTAATAGCGGATCAAACAACGTCACTGTCGCGACCACATCGAGTCAAACCATTGATGGCGATACGACGCAGGTGCTTGTTTTGCAATACACCAGCATCGATGTCGTTTCAGACGGTTCCAATTGGATCATCACCTAAGACGAAGGAAAAGGAGATAGCATGAAATATTTTTTTATCAGTTTAACCTCACTTGTCTTGGTCGGCGTATTGTCTGCAAAGGCTTCGATAGCCGCTGATAAAACCGCTCCAGCCAAGGTTGCGTTAGCTTCCGAATCAAAACCCATGGCGCGTACAGAGTTGATGGAAGGACGCGTGGCAGGTTCAAATACTCAGAGCGAGCCCCTGACGGTGATGGTGACGTTCAGCGATGGAAGAAAAGGCCTCGTCGAGATCGATAAGACGACGGTTGTGGTGAAAAAAGACAAGGTCGTGCCTTTTGAAAGTATCAAACTTGGCGAGCGTTTGAGGATCGAATTCGTAGCAAAGGATGGGAAGAATATCGCCAAAACGGTCGAGATCAACGAAATGGACGCTAAACCGGCCAAGCCATCCGAAAATCAGGTGAGCAAGCTGTTAAAGGTGATCACTGAGCCGGCCAAACAGCCCAAGCAGCCCATCAAACCGCAAAGTGAGAGTTCGGGAGCCACAAATGCGCCGGTCAAGATCGCAACTGCACCGGTTAAAGCACAACCTTTAGAGCAGGCAGTGGTGCCTGCGAAAAGTGAACCGGAGAAAAAAACAGTCCAGCCGGTTAAACGTGCCAATAACTTTTCGAAACATTAAGACTAGAAAAATGTTGAGGTGTAAATGAAAGCTTCTGGGGGCACAATGAAAACAATTGCCAGTTTCATTGTCTTATCGCTACTTCTATTGAATGTTTCTGCTGACGCCGCCTTTATCCCGTCGAACAGCAAAGTGGATCGATCCACATTCACGGACGGGACCTCACAGCTCACTCCAGTGGGGGGCGTCGTGAATGACACGGGGACAAATCCTGCCGAAGATGAGACGGCGGCTGTTCGAATGACCTCACGGCGCGCTCTTCATACGAATTTACGCAACAATTCGGGCACTGAGATCGGGACTAGTTCAGATCCCATCAGTGTTGCGGGCATTGCAAGCGACAATGCGTCCAATTCAACGGCAAAAATTCCTGTGATCCCTGCGCGCGCCAACGCTTCCGCTCCTACCTGGACAGAAGGAAATATGGTGCCTTTATCGGTGGATACTGCAGGAGCTCTTCGTGTTTCCTCAACAGGTGGATCTGGCACCTCTTCAAGCTTTGGATCGGCCACTCCCTCCACGGGGACTGCGGCAGGATTCAGTGATGGCACGAACATGCAGCTTGGGCGTGTCGTTGACGCGGACACCGGAGCGGGCACGCAGTACGTGGAAGGCGTTGTCTT
>CAZTBX010000093.1:0-9625 GCA_964612035.1 uncultured Planctomycetia bacterium | reverse complement strand
GTCAACGGCGGCTCCAACGCGATCGGTCTTTTCCATCCGTTCATCAACGACCCGTCGGTGAAGATGATCGGCGTCGAGGCCGCGGGTCTGGGGCTGGGCGGCCCGCATCACGCAGCTACGCTCAATCAAGGGAGCATCGGCGTGCTCCACGGCAACCGGACTTACCTGCTGCAAGATGAACTCGGACAGATTCGCGAGACGCACTCGATCGCGGCCGGGCTCGATTACCCGGGCGTCGGACCCGAGCACGCGTATCTCAAGTCGGCAGGCAGAGCTGTCTACGTTTCGGCGACGGACAAGCAGGCGCTTTCCGGCATGCGGGCGCTGAGCCGTTCGGAAGGCATCATCCCGGCGCTTGAACCGGCGCACGCGTTTGGATACTTGTTGGACAACAAGCGTAAATTCAAAAGGTCGGACACGCTGCTAGTCTGTCTTTCGGGACGCGGCGACAAAGATATGGAACAAGTCTCGAAGAGGATGTTATGAGCCGCATACGCCGCGCTTTTGCCGGCCTCAAGAAAAAAAAGGAAAAAGCCCTCATTGTTTTCATGACGGCCGGTGACCCCGGCCTTTCCATGAACGAGCGCCTTATCCACGCTTTTGAAAAAGAAGGCGTGGACCTGATAGAGCTCGGCGTCCCGTTCTCAGACCCGGTGGCGGACGGGCCGGTGATACAGGCTTCGTCACAGAGGGCGCTCGAGCGCGGCACGACGCTCAAAAAAATATTGGCCATGGCCGGACGCGCCAGAAAAAATGGCGCACGCTTGCCGCTAGTGCTCATGAGCTATTACAATCCGATACTCCAGCATGGGATCAGGCGTTTCGCGGCCGATGCGTCAGCCAAAGGCATTGACGGCCTCATCGTTCCCGACCTGCCACCCGAAGAGGCGCGCGAGCTGAAAGCGGATCTTCGCCGCAAAGGGATAGACCTCATTTTTCTTTTGGCGCCCACGAGCACGGCAAAGAGGCGGAGACTCGTCGCGAAGGCGTCCAGCGGTTTCATCTATTACGTTTCCGTAACGGGCGTGACGGGCGCGCGCCGGGAACTTCCCAAAGAAATTCAGTCACAGCTGAAAGAAGTGAAAAAAGTTTCACGCCTTCCCGTGTGCGTGGGTTTTGGAGTGTCCACGCCGGCCCAGGCGCGCGAGGTCGCAAGGTCTTCGGACGGCGTCATCGTCGGCAGTGCCATGGTCAAACAGATAGCCGCCCACGCCTCCGCGAGCGCGTCCAAACTGGCGCGCCGCCTGGCCAGGCCCTTTGTCCGCGCGCTAGGAAAGAAGGTGTCCCATGCCTAAGGCCGTGATCATGGCGGGAGGTCAAGGCGAGCGTTTTTGGCCGCTCACGCATGTCGGTTTCCCCAAATACCGCATCCGTTTGCAGGGCAAGCAGTCGCTTTTGCAGGGCACTTATCGCCGCTTGCTTGCCATTTATCGAAAAGATGACATTTACGTCGTCACCACGCGCGAACACGCGAGGATGATACACGAAGAACTGCCGGGTCTCAAGCCCCCACGAATCTTCATCGAACCTACGCGCAACAACACGGCGGCCGCCATCCTTTTATCCTGCGCGCTTCTTGAAAAGCGTTTTGGACCGGAAGAAACCGTGTCGTTTTTCCCCGCAGACCATGTCATACGGAACACGGCGCTTTTCAAAAAAACGGTGCTAGGGACTATTCGCCTCGCAGAAAAAGAACCGATGCTTGTCACCGTGGGCATCAAGCCCACTTTTCCGGCCACCGGCTACGGTTACATCGAAGCCGGCGCGGCCATTCGCGGCGTGCCGGGTGCCTGCCGCGTGAGGCGCTTCGTCGAAAAGCCCAATCGGCAGAAGGCGCTCTCCTATATTAGGCGGCGATCGTTCTATTGGAACGGCGGGATATTCACCTGGCGCCTGGGCGTGTTCCTCAAAACGATGAAAAAACACTCGCCGGAGATCTATAACAGATTAAACCTAAGAGATCTCTCCAGGAGTTATCGCAGGATCCCCAACAAGTCCATCGATTTTGCGCTTTTGGAACGCGCGCGCAACATCGCCGTGTTCAAGACGCGCATGGACTGGTGCGACATGGGCAACTGGGACATGTTCTTTGACCAGAATCAGGCGGATCAAAAGGGGAATCACAAGGAAGGCGCGGGTGTTTTGCACGGTTCGAACGGTTCGCTGCTCGTCAATCAAAGCGGCGCGCCCGTGATCGCCCTCGGCGTCTCGGACCTCGTCATCGTTCAGACAGCTCGCGGCACGCTGATATGTCCGCGCGGCCGGGCGGAAGAGGCCGCCATCCTTTTCAAAAAAATATGAGGATCCTCGGCATTGATTACGGCGAAAAAAGAGTGGGGGTCGCCGTGTCCGATACGCTTGAGATCACCGCTCACGGTCTAGAGACCGTGCATCGTCAAAACAAGAAACAGCTGATCGCGGACCTCGCGCAGCTCTGCAAAAAAGAAGGCGTCGAAGAAGTGGTGATAGGCCTGCCGATCAACATGAACGGCACTCAGGGCCCGAAGGCCAAAGAGGTGCTGGATTTTCTGCCGGAACTGCAGAAGGCCGTCGGCGTTCCCGTGAAAACCTGGGATGAGCGCCTCTCGAGCCGCCAGGCGGGCCGGCTCATGATCGAAGAGGGTTTGTCGCG
The DNA here is from genome assembly GCA_964612035.1 of uncultured Planctomycetia bacterium. Lineage (GTDB taxonomy): Bacteria > Omnitrophota > Gorgyraeia > 2-02-FULL-51-18 > 2-02-FULL-51-18 > CAZTBX01. The sequence goes on along the minus strand of CAZTBX010000093.1, from coordinate 6,993 downwards.
TAAAAGACAGAAACAGGAAAGCGACCGCCTGGCCGCCACGCTGATCCTGCAGGGATATCTCGAATTTCGAAGGTCTTCGAAAAGGGTATAAAATGAATTACGAGATCACACGCCTTTCGAACGGTACTTCCGTGGTCAGCGCGCCGCTCAAAGAGCGCAAGTCCGTCGCCATCGGTATTTGGGCTGGCGTCGGCGGACGCGACGAGCCGCCGCGGCTGAACGGCGTGTCGCATTTTCTCGAACACATCGTGTTCAAAGGCACGCCGACGCGCTCGGCCAACCAGATCAAGCAGTCCATCGAAGGCGTCGGCGGCAGCATGAACGCTTTCACCGCCGAGGAATACACCTGTTTTCTCGCGAAGGTCACCCGCAAACATTTCCCGAGCGTATTCGGTATCCTGTCCGACATGGTGTTGAACGCCTTGCTCGATCCGAAAGACATCGACAAAGAGCGAACCGTCATCATGGAAGAGATCAAGATGACGCTGGATCAGCCTTCACAGCTCGCCGATGAGATCCTGTCCGAACTCGTATGGCCGGATCATTCGCTGGGCCGGCCGCTGGCCGGGACGCTGGAAAGCGTGGGCGCGCTCACGCCGAAAGATATCCGGGAATACCGCGATCACTTTTATCGGCCGCATCATCTCACCGTGGTCGCGGCGGGGGACATCACGCAGGACGAGCTCGTGCAGGCCGCGAAGGCCCATTTTCCTTCGACCAACGGGCAGAACACAAAGACGCTGGACCTTTTCGCCCGCAGTCAGCGCAAGCCGCAGTTAAAAATATTCGAGAAATCCACGGAACAGATGCACCTCGCCCTGGCCGTGCACACTTTCCCCAAAGACCATCCGGACGAGTATGCGCTGGACCTCCTCAGCCTCATCCTCGGGGGCAATATGTCCTCGCGGCTTTATAACGAGGTCAGGGAAGAAAGAGGCCTCGCCTATGATATAGGCTCTTCCGTCCGGCGCTATCATGAAACTGGGGCCTTTGTCGTCTCGGCCGGTGTGGATAATAAGAAGGCCGGTGAGGCGCTGACGGTGATACTGGCGGAACTGGAAAAAATGGCCGCCCAACCCGTACCGCCGGACGAACTTGCGCGTGCCAAGGAATTTTATCTCGGCCAGTATGAACTGGGCCTCGAAAGCAGTATGAATCAGATGCTGTGGGTGGGTGAGAGTGTTGTGACGCTCGGGCGCTGCCGGACGCCGCAGGAAGTCACGCAGCGCATCGAGAAAGTGACGGCAGAAGACATCCGGCGCGTGGCGCAAACCATTTTCAAGACGGAATTCCTGAATCTCGCCATCGTGGGTTCCAAGGCGAACGACCGCTACTTCGAAAAGACGCTCGCTTTTTCCCGCTGAATTTTCCGGCGCATCTTTGATATACTATCGGCCCATGGACATTAAAATCGCTCCCTCGCTTCTAGCGGCCGATTTCACGAAACTGGCCCAGGAAATCGAGAAGGTCGAGAAGGCAGGCTGTGACATGCTGCACATCGACGTGATGGACGGTCATTTCGTGCCCAATCTCACCGTAGGTCCTTTCATCGTGAAGGCCATCCGGCGCCTGACGCGGCTTCCTCTCGACACGCATCTCATGATCGAAAACCCGGAAAATTTCATTCAAAGCTTCGCGGATGCCGGCTCGAACAGCATCACCGTGCATGCCGAGGCATGCGGGGCGCGTCTCGGCGAAGTGCTGAAAAACATTCGGTCCCGTTCGCTCGGCTGTGGCGTGTCCATCAAACCTGATACGCCGGTGTCGGCCATCCGCGGCGTGCTGTCCAGCGTCGACCTCGTGCTGCTCATGACCGTGAACCCTGGTTTCGGCGGGCAGTCGTTCATCCGAGCAGTGCTGCCCAAGATCCGCGAGCTGAGGGGCCTCTATAAAGGAGACATCGAAGTGGACGGCGGCATCAACAAGGACACGGCCAAAGAAGCCGTGGAGGCCGGCGCCAACGTTCTTGTCGCGGGAACGGCGATATTTGGCGCGCCGGACGTTGCGCGGGCCATCAAGGATTTGAGATGCAAATAAAATTCGGCACCGACGGCTGGCGCGCGCTCATGAGCGACAGCTTCACGATGGAGAACGTGTCGCGGGTGACGCAGGCTTTCGCCGATCATTTGAACGCCTCAAAAAAAGGGGCGCTGGTCATCGTCGGTTTTGACCGGCGTAAAAATTCCGACCTTTTCGCCAAAACTATAGCGGACATACTCGTCTCCAACGGACTGAAAGTGGTGCTGGGCGACAGACCCTGTCCGACGCCGGCCGTGAGCTTCACGATCGTGAACCAAGAGGCGCGCGCGGGCATCGTCGTCACGGCGAGCCACAATCCTCCGGACTACAACGGGATCAAGATCAAGACCGATTACGGGGGTTCCGCGGACAGGGCCCTCACTGACGCCGTCGAGAACCTGATCGGAAAAAATCCGGTGAAAAAAGGCGATGCTTCCGCCGGCACTCCCGCCGTCATCGATCTGAACGAAAAATACCTGAGCTTCCTGAAAAGTTATATCCGCTTTGACGCGATCCGCGAGGCGCCTTACCGCGTGTTGGTCGACTCCATGCACGGCACCGGCGCGAGGCACATAGAAGAACTGCTTGCCGGGGGCAGGATACAGGTGAAGACCATTCGCAGTGAACACGACATCACCTTCGGCGGCTTTGCGCCGGAACCGATCCCCAAGAATCTCGGTCCCTGCATTGACCTCATGAAAACGGGGCAGTTCGATTTTTGCGTCGTCACCGACGGCGACTCGGACCGCGTCGGCGCCGTTCGTCCCGGAGGGGAGTTCATTTCTCCGGGCATTCTTTTGGCGCTGATACTCCGGCATTTCGTCGAAGATCTGAAAAGGACCGGCAGTGTCGTCACGACGGTGTCCAACACGGCCCTGATCTACCGCGTCGCGAGAAAGCTCGGCTTGAAGGTGCATGAAACGCCGGTCGGATTCAAATACATTTGCGAGATCATGAGGCGTGAGAACGTGCTCATCGGAGGCGAAGAGTCCGGCGGCATTGGTTTCCAGGGGTATCTCTATGAGAGGGACGGCCTGCTTTCCGGATTGCTCATCTTGGAAATGATGGCCATGAGAAAGCAGAGCTTCGAAGAGATACTGCGCGAGACGGAAAAGGAATTCGGCAAGCTGTATTATGTGCGCGGCGATCTGACCTATCCGAATGAACTGAAACCCAAGCTTTTCCGGCATCTCCAGGAGCAGCCGCCCAAGATGCTGGACAGCCAGAAGGTGAAAGAAGTGAAAAGCCAGGACGGCATGAAATTCATCCTCGAAGACGACAGCTGGCTTCTTTTCCGCCTGTCAGGCACGGAGCCTATTCTCCGTATCTATTCGGAAGCCACCTCGCAGTCCCTGGCCGAGACGCTCGTGAAGCAGGGAAAAGACATCGCGTTCAGCCTGTCTTGAGCGCGGCCCCATCGCCATGAAACTCGACCACATCCGCAATTTCTGCATCATCGCCCACATCGACCACGGGAAGTCTACGCTGGCCGACCGCATCCTCGAATTCACGGGCGCCATTGACAGCCGCACTTTTCACAACCAGCTTCTCGATGACATGGATCTCGAACAGGAGCGCGGCATCACGATCAAGGCGAGTGCCGTGAAGATCACTTATCGCGCCAAGAACGGCAAGGAGTACACGCTGAACCTCATCGATACGCCGGGCCACGTCGATTTCACCTATGAGGTGTCGAAAAGCCTCAGGGCCTGCGAAGGGGCACTGCTGCTCGTGGATGCTGGGCAGGGTGTAGAGGCGCAGACCGTGGCGAATCTCTATCTCGCGATCGAACACAACCTCGAGATCATCCCCGTTATCAACAAGATCGACCTCAGCACCGCCGACCCTGAAAAGGTGAAAAAGCAGATCCATCACTTTCTCGGCATTCCGGACCATGAGATTTTACTCGCGAGCGCGAAGGTGGGCATCGGCATCTCCGAGATCCTCGAGCGCGTGGTCGAGGTCATCCCTCCGCCGGAAGGCGATGCGGGCAAGCCGCTTCAGGCGCTGGTGTTCGACTCCAATTTTGACGTGTACAAAGGTGTCATCGTCTACGTCCGTATTTTCAACGGGGAACTGCGAAAAGGCTCTAAGATCCAAATGATGGGCAGCGGATTGACTTACGAGGTGCTGGAGGTGGGCGTGCTTGCGCCAAAACCCGTGCAGTGTGAGCTCTTGGGCTGCGGCCAGGTGGGTTACATCACTTGCAACATCCGTTCCGCGAAAGAAGTGGAGAATGGCGACACGATCACGGACCCGGAAAACCCCGCGCAGGAACCGCTTCCCGGCTACAAAAAAGTGCGGCCGCTGGTTTTTGCGGGCATCTATCCGGTGAATTCCAAGGACTTTCAGGCGCTGAAGGACGCGATGGAAAAGCTGCAGCTCAGCGACGCCTCTTTCGTGTACGAGGTCGAAAGCTCCGCGTCCGTCGGTTTCGGTTTCCGCTGCGGTTTCCTCGGTCTTTTGCACATGGAAGTGGTGCAGGAGCGTCTCGAGCGAGAATACGACATGAATCTCGTCATCACGACGCCGAGCGTGGTGTATCAGGTGCGCAAACGGACAGGCGAGCTGTCCGAGATCGAAAACCCTTCCAAGATGCCAGACCCAAGCCAGATAGAATCTATTCTCGAACCTTTCGTTGAGGCGTCCATCATGGTGCCCACCGCGAGCATCGGGGCCATCCTCGAGCTCTCCGAACAGCGGCGCGGTGTTTACCGTGCCACCGAATATGTGAGCGACGACCGCGTGAAGATCATCTATGAATTCCCGCTTTCCGAGATCATCGTCGATTTTTACGACCGCATCAAATCCATTTCGAAAGGCTACGGCTCGCTGGACTATGAGCTGAAAGGCCACCGGGCCAGCGATCTGGTGAAGCTCGACATTCTCATCAATTCCGAGGCCTGCGACTCGTTCAGCTCGATCGTGCACGCAGAGCGCGCCCAGCACAAGGGCCGTGCGCTCTGCGAAAAGTTGAAAGAGCTGATCCCCAGGCAGATGTTCGAGGTTTCCATCCAGGCGGCCATCGGCGGCAAGATCATCTCGCGTGAGACCGTGAAGCCGCTCGGGAAGAACGTGACCGGCAAGTGCTATGGCGGCGACATCACGCGTAAAAGAAAGCTCTGGGAAAAACAGAAGGAAGGGAAGAAGCGCATGAAGCAGTTCGGGAAAGTCGAGATACCGCAGGAAGCGTTTTTGGCCGCGCTGAAAGTCGAATGATGCCGTTCAAAAATCGCGAATACTGGATCAGAGAGGGGAAGGAGTGGTTCAACTCCATTCTGATCGCGCTGGTGCTCACGCTGATCATTCGCACCTTCATCATCCAGGCCTTCAAGATCCCGTCCGGCTCAATGCGCCCGACTTTCCTGGAAGGTGACAAGATCTTTGTGAACAAGTACCTATACCGCTTCAAGCCGCCTCAGCGCGGTGATATCATCGTCTTCAAGTTCCCGGCCGATCCCAAAAAAGATTTCATCAAGCGGCTAGTCGCTTTCGAGGGAGAGACCGTGGAGATACGCGACGGCAAGGTCTACGTGAACGGCAAAGTCCTGGACGATCCCGGGAGCTTCGGCAAATTTTATTATTACAATCATGAACCCTTCGGTGGCCCCCAAGAAAAGATCCAGGTTCCTCCGCATTCCTATTATGTGCTTGGCGACAACAGCTCCAATTCCACGGACAGCCGCTTCTGGGGTTTTGTGCCGGAGAAAAACCGCATCGGCAAGGCGGTGTTTCGATGGTGGCCGTTGCGCCGCATGGGTCTCATCCGCTGATGCCTTTCAATGGGTCATCCGGCGCGCCGGCGATGAACCTCGCGAACAATCTCACTATTTTGCGCATCGTGCTTGTCCCGGCATTCATCGGCTGCCTTATGTATTACTCCCCTGAGCGGCCGTGGCTGCATGACGCGGCTCTAGGCCTTTTTCTTCTGGCATGCCTGACCGACGGTTTGGACGGTTTTCTCGCCCGAAAAATGAACGAGATGACCACGCTCGGGAGTTACATCGATCCCATTGCGGACAAACTGCTTCTCGTGAGCGGTTTTCTTTCGCTCTCTTTGATGGACCATCTTCCGGCCGCGATGAGGATCCCCGCTTGGGTCACGATCACCGTGATCTCCCGTGACGTCGTGATCGTGATCGGGTCTCTCCTGGTTTTCGTGTCCACCGGCCACCTGAAAGCCTCGCCGCTTTTCATCGGAAAGATCACGACCGTGTGTCAAATGGCCACACTTTTCGTCGCGCTCACCGCGCTCGGGGAACCATGGCGCAGCACCCTTTTTTACCTGACACTTATTTTCACGCTGCTATCCGGCGTGCGGTATATCCGCATAGGCGGACGCCTCCTGCAGTCGGTGATAAAATGACGGCCATCCTTTTTGCCTGCGCCGCGGCCTATCTGGCAGGCGGCTTTCCCACCGCGTATGTTGCCGGGAAACTTTTCAAGAGAATAGACATTCGCCGGCATGGCAGCGGAAACGTGGGGGCGACGAACGCCGTGCGCGTCTTGGGGCGCAAGATCGGTGCGTTGGTGTTTGCCGTTGATATTCTGAAAGGCTGGGGACCGGTATTTCTAGCAACAATTTTTATCCCTGAATATGAACTCGCGATGATAGCCGTGGGCGTTTCCGCTATCCTGGGTCACGTGTTCACGCCGTATCTGGGTTTCAAAGGCGGCAAAGGGGTAGCCACGGGCGCGGGGGTGTTGTTTGGCCTTTATCCGGCCGTGTTTTTTGTGGCTTTGGCCGTTTGGCTGCTTATTTTCGTCGTTTCGCGAGTGGTCTCCATCAGCTCCATTGCCGCCGCCGCTTCGCTTCCCATCGCCTCCTTTTTCTTCCGTTTATCTCCGATCGCCATAGCGACAATGGTGCTTCTTTTTGCTTTCACGCTCTGGAGCCATAGAAGCAATATTGCCCGCCTCCGAAACGGCGAGCGAGCTTAGTTAATAGAGAAAAAAGTCTATTTGCAGTGGCCT
>CAZTBX010000092.1:0-2224 GCA_964612035.1 uncultured Planctomycetia bacterium | reverse complement strand
AGATGCGCCGGATCCTTTCCTCCGATCGGATGATCTTCACTTTTTCCCGTTTTTTCCTTTTCTCCGTTCCCGGTAATAACGCTCGAGCGGCGTCAGGATCTCTTTCGGCACAAGGCCCTTCACGCTGCGTCCAGCGACAAGACGCCGACGCACCTCGGACGAAGAGACCGGCAGCGCATCGAGCGGCACGCAGAGGATGCGGCCGTCCTTTTTAAACCGTCCCTCGCCGGGCCTGGAAAACACCGTGAAACGGCAAAGCCGTAGCACCCGCTCCGGATCTTTCCAGCGGGAAAGGGCTTTCAGAGTATCGGCCCCGCAAAGAAAATACAGCGTGGCCCCTTTGAACTTTTTTTTGAAATGCGCGAGAGTGTCGACGGTGTACGAAACGCCTCCCCTTGTCATTTCGGAGAGGGATAAAGAAAAAAGACGATGGCGCCTCAGCGCCCGGCGCAGAAGCCGCACGCGGAGCGCGCCCGGCAAAAGCTCTTCCTCTTTTTTCAGCGGCGTGACATGGGATGGGACGAAAAGAACTTTATCCAGGTTCAGCTCCGAGACCGCGTGCGAGGCGAGCTTCAAATGACCCGCGTGAACGGGGTTGAAGCTTCCGCCGAAAACGCCGATTCTCATCCGCGTGTCTGTCCGTTCCCCACGACCACGTACTTATAGGAAGTGAGCTCCTCAAGGCCCATCGGTCCACGGGCGTGCAGCTTGTCCGTCGAAATACCCATCTCGGCGCCCATGCCGAACTCTCCGCCGTCGTTGAAACGCGTTGAACTGTTCACGAACACACAGGCGCTGTCCACGGCGTGCGTGAATGCTTCGGCGGTTTTTCGGTTCTTCGTCACAATGGCGTCGGAATGGCGCGAGCCGTATTTCTCGATATGCGCCGCGGCTTCCCGCGCATCCTGAACGACACGCACAGAGAGGATGAGATCCAGGTATTCGGCGTACCAGTCTTTTTCGGTGGCGGCCCGCATCGAGGGCACGAAGCGGCGCGAAACGGCGCAGCCGCGCAGTTCCACCCCACGGCGCCAAAGCGCGCGTGAGATCTCGGGTAGGAACTTTCCGGCGACGGCGCGGTGCACGAGAAGCGTTTCCATGGCGTTGCACACGCTGGGATTCTGCACTTTCGCGTTCAAAATGATGTTCTCGGCCTTTTTCAGGTCCGCATCCTTGTCGACGAACACGTGGCACACGCCTTTGAAATGCTTGATCACGGGAATGCGCGAGATCGCGGCCACCTGCCGTATCAGACTCTCGCCGCCGCGGGGGATCACGAGATCGATCTCGGCGCTGAAAGATAAAAGCGTTTTCACGGCACTCCTGTCCGCCGTCGCGATGAGTTCAAAAGCTCCGTGCGGCACACCGGCGCGCACAGCCGCATTATTCAGTGCCGCAAAGATCTTGAGATTCGATTGTAGCGCCTCGCTGCCGCCTTTCAGCACCACGCTGTTGCCGGATTTGAGGCAAAGCGCCATGCAGTCGGCAGTCACGTTGGGCCTGGATTCGTAAATAATGAGAATGACACCGATAGGAACACCTACTTTTTTGATGACAAGACCGTTGGGCCGCTTCCGGGCCGAGATCACCCGGCCGACGGGATCCGGGAGCCGCGCGATGAGTCGCAGAGAATCCGCCATGGCCTTCAGTTTTTTTTCATCGAGGCTCAGCCGGCCGACCAGACTTTTTTGCAGGCCTTTTTTTTCAGCCGCAGCCACGTCTTTGGCGTTCGCCCGCAGAATGGACGCCTTTTTCGCGAACAGCGCGTTCGCCATCGCCACAAGCGCCGCGTTCTTCGTCTTTGTCGGCAAAAGTGCGAGCGCTTTTGAGGCGGATCTAGCACGCGCCGCCGTTCCGCGCAGGGATGAAGTCTTCATCGTTTTCTCGTGTGGTTCACGAAGTGGAATATCCAGCCTTTACCACCCTGCCCTTTGGCTTTTTCCGGCGCAAAAAAGGTCCCAATGTCTTTTCCGCCGAAGAGCCCCTCCAACACCTTCGGCCGTCGGCCGTCGGCGAGGAATACCGGGATGCCGGCGCCCACGCTCATCTGGATGGCTTTCAGCTTGGACCGCATGCCACCAACGGTGAACGAATTGGCGGAATCTTTCACGTGAGCGAACACCGAGCGCCCCATTTTTTGTACGATCTTCAGCCGATGCTCCGGCCGGCGCTTCCCGCCCCCATACAGGCCGTCCGTGTCTGAGAGGATGACGAGCACGTCCGC
>CAZTBX010000091.1:0-2629 GCA_964612035.1 uncultured Planctomycetia bacterium | reverse complement strand
CCTGAGGACCAGGCGCAAAGGCCGCTCCCTTTTTGCGTGATCGCTGAGCTGTTCGAGCGAGTCAATGTAGCCCGTGCGCCTTTCAAAATAAAAAAGGGCGGCAGGCGAGTCATGATACTCGTAAAGGTAAAGCCCGTCTTTAGGGCTGACTTCGGCTTTGACGATGGGAGAAAGGGCCTTGATACCCGCGGCGTAGTCCTGGACTAGCACGCTGGAAAACGGGAGATGCAAAAGGAGCACGAGGGCGATGAGGCCTTTCAGCCATAGTTCCCGCTTTTTGAACCAACTGGCCAGAAGAACGCCGACGGTGATAGAAAGCGCAGGATGAAGTGGCAGGATGTACCACTTGAGCTTGGTCTGGACGAGGAAAGTGAAAAAAAGGAACACGATCGCGAACCAGGTCAGAATAAATCGGTTTTCCTCGCGTTCATCCGAGCGAAAAGCCTTCCAGAGAGACCAGGGGAGCGAAAGCAGAACGAGAAGTATCCACGGGTGGTATTTGTTGATGAGCGTGCGGACATAGTAGTACCAGTTGCCGGCATGGCCATCGAGAGCGCCCGAGGTTCTCGCGATATAATGCTTGTAAATGACATCGCGCATGAATACCTCGGGGTTGCTGAGATACGCGGCGATATGCCAGGGGAGCACCAGTGCGAGAAACACGCCGAAACCGACCCAGAAGCTTTTTCTCCTAAAAAAAGACAGGTCGCGGGTGCCCAGGGCCTGAAGGAGGACGAGGGCCCAGGCGAGGATGATCACAAACCCTTTGGTCATCACGGCGCCGGCGGAGGCGACCCAAAAAAGCAGCCACCACAGGCCATGCCCTTTTTCCGCTTTCATGAAAGCATAGATCGTGAGTGAGAAAAAGAAAAGAAGCGTGATGTCAAGTGTGCCCCAACGGGCGTAGTGCAGAAAGTCCGTGGAGCTGAGAAGGACGCCGGCAGAGGCCAAGCCCGCGAGGCGCCCGAAAAGGCGCCTGCCGATGAAATACGTGACGAACACCGTGCCAATACCGGCGAGGGCGGAGCCCAGGCGGGTGCTGAACTCGCTCACTCCCCAGAGCTTGTAAAAAAAGGCGGTCTCCCACAGATACAAGGGCGGCTTGTCAAAAAAGGGGCCATCGAAGAAGCGGAGATTGATCCAGTCGCCGCTGGTGGCGATGCCTTTGGACACCACGGCGTAATAGGCTTCGTCCCAGCTGGCGAGGCTGCCGAGACCGATGCCGACCACACAGAAGCAGATGGACCAGAAGAGGAGAAAGCCGACGTCTTGCAAAACGGCTCGTTGTTCGACGGGGATCGACTTGAACATGGCTCGACTTTAAAGACTCGGGTTCGGCTTGTCAAGGCTGGTCTTGACATTTGGGTCACTCGATGTTAACCTTTCAGCTCTCCTTTTCGAGGGTTTTCTATGTCAACTTATTATATGAAAAAAGAAGATTTCAAGGAAAAGCCCTGGCAGGTTGTCGACGCCAAGGACCAGATCGTCGGACGCCTGGCCGCGAAGATCTCACGCATTTTGACCGGCAAAAACAAGCCAGAATACACGCCCCACGTCGAAATGGGCGATGGTGTCATCGTCATCAACGCCTCGAGGGTACGGATGACGGGCACGAAACAGAAAAACAAGATCTACAAGAACTATTCCGGGTATCCCAGCGGTCAGCGGGAGAGGACCTACGAACGAGTGATGAACGAGGATCCGACTTACATTTTGAAACACGCGGTGAAGGGGATGCTCCCCAAATCCAGGCTTGGAAGAAGCATGATCACACGGCTTTTGCTTTATCCCGGTGAGCAGCACCCGCATGAGGCGCAAAAACCCAAGGTTTTATCATTAAAGGAAACGAAATAAGTGGAAACAAAAACTAGGGTAAAAAAAGACAAGTCCAAGCTGCTTAAGGCTCCCGCGGTCAAGGAAATGGCCACAGGCCGGCGCAAGGAAGCCACGGCACGCATACAGCTTTTCAAGGGGACCGGTGTGATCCAGGTCAACAAGAAGGACATCAATCAATACTTTGGAAGACCTACCCTGAGGATGATCCTGAGGCAGCCTCTCGAGGCCATGGGTGTGAGCGCCAAGGTAGACATCATCGCCAACGTCCAGGGCGGCGGACTCGCCGGCCAGGCGGGCGCCATCAGGCATGCCATTTCAAGGGCCCTCGTCACATTCGACGAGACTCTCAAACCACTTCTTCGCAAAGGTGATTACCTTACCCGCGATCCGCGCATGAAAGAGCGCAAAAAGTACGGACGCAAGGGTGCGCGGCGAAGATTCCAGTTCTCGAAGAGATAATTCAAAAAACACAAAAAAGACCCTGAATTAAATTTATCGTAACTGTAATAATAGCCGAGACTTACGCTCGGCTATTTTTTTTTGATTTTGACAGAAAGGGAAAAGGTCACTATAATGAACCGTTTATTGCAATCTAAGTCGGTGAAATCAAAAGTCTTGGGAAAATTCCACAAATGAAAAATATTCGAGTGGGCGTGGTCGGGGCCACGGGCTACACCGGCGAGGAGTTGCTGCGTATTCTCGCCAAGCATCCCGATGTGACGCTGACCTACTGTTCTGGCAAGGAAGACCGCGAAGTGAAGATCCAGGATATTTTTCCCTATCTGAAAAATAC
>CAZTBX010000090.1:0-10058 GCA_964612035.1 uncultured Planctomycetia bacterium | reverse complement strand
TTTACGATTATCTCGCGAACCCCGAGCATCTGCGGCATGCGAAAGCATCCGCCGCCTGCATCGGCGTCGGCAAAGGTTTCCGCCATAAAAAAATGAGCCAGGAAAAGATCAATCGACTGATCCTGCAGGCGTCGCGTCGCGGACAGAGAGTGGTGCGCCTGAAAGGCGGCGATCCTTATCTTTTTGGCCGCGGCGGCGAGGAAGCCCTGTATCTGGCCGGACACGGCATCCCGTTCGAGGTGGTGCCGGGTGTCACGAGCGCCACGGCCTGCGCGGCCTACGCCGGCATTCCACTCACGCATCGCGAGCACAATTCGTCGGTGGTGTTTTTGACCGGGCATCGCGCGGATGACAAAAATCTCGACAGCATCGAATGGGGAAACATCGCGGGCCTCGCCAAGGACGGCACTCTGGTGATCTACATGGGGTTTTACAATTTGGGAAGTATCGCGAGACAGCTCGTCGCGTTCGGCATGAAGTCAGACACGCGCGCCGCCGTCATCGAATGGGGCACGCTGCCGCGTCAGCGAAGCTGCGAGGGGACTCTGCGGGACATCGAGGACAAGGTACGGCAAAAAGGGCTAGAGCCCCCGTGCCTGATCATCATCGGCGAGGTGGTCAGCCTGCGCGAACATCTAGATTGGTATGAGCGCCTGCCGCTTTTCGGGAAAACCGTGGTGCTCACGCGGCCGGCCGAAAAAAATGCCGCTATTTCCCGCGAGCTTGCCGAGACCGGCGCCCGCGTGCTCGAAATGCCGGTGATCGAAATACGGCCTGTAAAAACTTTTACAGCCATGGACCAGGCACTGAAGCGCCTCCAAGATTTTGATTGGGCCATTTTTACCAGCACTTACGGTGTGGATGCCGTGTTCGAGAGACTTGCGCGCAAACATCGGGATGCGCGTTTTCTGGGCAAGCTGAAGATCGCGAGTGTCGGGCCAGGCACCAGCGAGGCACTTTTACGGCGGGGAGTGAAACCGGATCTGGAGCCTGAGCGATTCGAGACTAGCGCGCTTGTCGAGGCCTTTGGCCGCAAAAAAAACACGCGCGGGAAAAAATTCCTTCTTTTCCGGACGGACATCGCGCCACCGCTTCTGGAACAGGGACTGCGCCGTTTGGGCGCCCAGGTTTTACGCGTCACCGCTTACCGGACACTGCGCCCGAAGCATATTTCCAAGGAAGTGCGTCGCGAGGTGCTTACCGGCAAGGTGGATTTCATCACTTTTACCAGCGCTTCTACGGTGCGTCATTTCAAAGGGTTGATCGGCGCGCGGAATATGCGCAGACTCAAGTCCAAATTCATCAGCATCGGCCCCGTCACTTCGCGGGAGATGCGCCGCGAAGGGCTGCGCGTATCGGCGGAGGCCAAAGTGTTCAACACGGCGGGTCTCGTGAAAGCGCTGAAGGAATGCCGATGAAGTTCCCGAATGTTCGCCTGCGCCGTCTGCGGGAAAATCCGAAAGTGCGGGCGCTGGTGTCCGAGTCCGCGCTGAGCGTGAAGCATCTCGTGCAGCCGCTTTTCGTGAAAGAAGGGATCACGGGCTCCGCGGCGATCGCTTCCATGCCCAGACAATTCCAGCTTTCCGAGACCGCCGTCGCCGAAGAGGCGAAAAGGGTGGAGAGGCTCGGCATCCCGGCGGTGTTGCTTTTCGGCATCCCGGCTAAAAAAGACCTGAAGGGCCGGGAGGCGTTCGCAAAAAAAGGGATTTTGCAGCGCGCCATCGGACGCATCAAAAAAGCCGCGCCGAAGCTTCTCGTCATCACCGACATCTGTCTTTGTGAATACCTTTCGCACGGCCACTGCGGCCATGTGCATCGCGGACGCGTCCTCAACGACCCGACGCTGAAGACGCTGGCCCGCGTGGCCCTGTCCCATGCGCGCGCCGGCGCGGACGTCGTCGCGCCGTCGGACATGATGGACGGCCGCGTGCGCGCCATCCGGAAGGCGTTGGACAAGAACGATTTTTTGCACACGCCGATACTGTCTTACGCCGTGAAATACGCGTCGTCGTTCTACGCGCCTTTCCGCGAGGCGGCGGAAAGCGCGCCAAAGTTCGGCGACCGCTCTTCGTATCAGATGAACGCCGCCAATTCCACCGAGGCCGTGCGCGAGGCGCAAGCCGACATCGAGGAAGGGGCGGATATGCTGCTCGTGAAGCCCGCGATGGCGTACACGGACATTGTTTTCCGCCTGAAGCAGAAATTCAGCTGCCCCATCGGGTGTTACAGCGTGAGCGGCGAGTATTCCATGATCAAGGCCGCGGCGGAAAAAGGATGGCTGGACGAAAAAAAGACGGTGCTGGAAACGCATGTTTCCATGAAACGCTCGGGCGCGGACTTCATCGTCACTTATTGGGCAAAGGATATCGCGCGATGGCTGAGAACATGAAGCGCGAATGGGCCGAGGCCAAAAAACATCTGGCCGGAGGCGTGAACAGTCCGGTGCGGGCGTTCAAGTCCGTCGGCGGCGATCCGGTGTTCATGGAGCGCGGCTTTGGCGCGCATGTTTATGACACGGAAGGCCGCGACTATATCGACTACTGCCTGTCCTGGGGCGCCGTCCTTCACGGTCACGCGCATGAACCGAGCGCCACGGCCGTGCGCGAGCAGGTGTCGCGCGGCTCGAGCTTTGGGACGGTGACGCCTTATGAGACCGCGCTCGCGCGCGAGATCAAAAAAGCGTTTCCGGGTATGGGCAAGATCCGCTTCACGAGCTCGGGTACCGAAGCCGTCATGAGCGCGATACGCCTGGCCAGGGGTTTCACCGGCCGCGAAAGGATAGTCAAATTCGAAGGCGGTTATCACGGGCATGCGGACAGCCTGCTAGTAAAAGCCGGAAGCGGGCTGGCAACTTTCGGTCATCCAGATTCGGCCGGCGTCCCGAAAAAACTGGCTGAATTAACCACGGTTCTGCCTTATAATGATACGCGCTCTCTGAAGGACTTTTTCAGGCGTGCTAAGGATACGGCTGCCGTCATTATCGAGCCCATCGCGGCCAATATGGGCGTGGTCCCTGCCAACCGCGAATTTTTACGGGAGCTCCGTTCGCTGACGGCCGAAAACCGAACGCTTCTCATTTTTGACGAAGTCATCACCGGTTATCGCGTCGGCTACGGGGGCGCGCAGCAACTTTTCGGCGTGAAGCCGGACCTGACGATATTGGGGAAGATCATCGGGGGCGGCCTGCCGATAGGCGCTTTTGGCGGCCGGGCGGACATCATGAACGAGCTTTCGCCGAACGGCCGCGTTTATCAGGCGGGCACCTTGTCCGGCAATCCGCTTTCCATGGTCTCGGGTCTGGGTGCCCTGTCGGGACTGTCGGCGGGTTTTTACACGGCACTCGAGAAAAAGTCCGCGGGTTTTTTGAAAGCGCTTTCCAGGAGGTTGGGAAAGCGCGCGCGCGTGCAGGCCGTCGGTTCTATGTTCACGGTTTTTTTCAGCGGCCGCCCGGTGAGGAATTTTCAGGATTCTCTCGGCACGGACAAGCGCGAATACGCGCGATTTTTCCACCATCTCCTGCGTCAGGGGATCTACATACCGCCGTCGGCGTACGAGGCGTTCTTCCTCTCGGCGGCGCATGGCGAAACGGAATTCGAAAGGACGCTGGACGCGATCCGGCGTTTCAAATGAAATGATGAACGGAAAAACGGCCGAAATAGCCGGCCGCATCACGCTGAACGACATCTACGCGCCGATACGCGGGGACCTGGCAGCTTTTACGACCGCGCTGAAGAAGGAGCTCGCTTCGGAGGACCCGCTGATACGCGGCATCCACGACCACATCCTGCTCATGAGCGGCAAGTTCCTGAGGCCCGCGCTGGCACTGCTCACTTCTCAGATCAACGGGCATGGCGATCCGAGGGCCGTGCAGCTCGCCGTCTCCATCGAGCTCATCCACACGGCGACGCTCGTGCATGACGACATCATCGACGACTCCGGGTTCAGACGCAATCAGCCCTCGGTGCACTCGAAGTGGGGGCGCGAGATCTCCATCGTCGCCGGCGATTACCTTTACGCGAAGGCGTTCATGCTCCTGGCGGGCCTAAAAGACCCCAAGATCAGCGAGGCGTTCGCGACCTGCGCGCATGTCATGTGCGAAGGCGAGATGAAGCAGATCGAAAAAAGGAACGATTTTCTCATGAATGAAAAAGCGTATCTCAAGATCATCCACCAGAAAACGGCAGCACTTTTCCAGGCCGCCTGCATGGGTGGCGCGTATTTCTCCGGCGCTCCTGCCGCGACGGTGGAAAGCCTCGGCCGTTTTGGATACGGTCTCGGTATGGCGTTCCAGATCACGGACGATTGCCTGGATCTCACCGGCGAGACCGAGAGCCTCGGGAAGACCGCGGGCCTCGACATTGACAAGAACGACGTGACGCTGCCGCTTCTCTATCTCTTTCAGGAGCTCGAGGGCATAGAACGCGAGGTGCTTCTTTCCGAGATCCGCAGAGGCGGTTCGACGGTGCTGGCCAAAGTGAAACAGCTTGCCGCGGAAAAGAAAGTCATCGACAAGGCGCTCGACAAGGCCCGTGAGTACCTGGAAGCGGCGTCGGAGGAGCTCGGCGGCATCAAAAATGCGGCGGTGAAAGACAGTCTTTCGCAGCTCGCGCAGTACTGCATCGAGCGCAGCCATTGACCCCGCGGCCCATTTGACAGGGCCATCAAAACGAGATATCCTGATTAAAAAAAGGTGAGGTGAGCATGTTTGGCATAGGATTTCCCGAGCTTCTGATCATCCTTTTGGTGTGTCTGCTACTTTTTGGCGCCAACCGGCTGCCCGAGATCGGTAAAAGCCTCGGGGAAGGCATCCGTGAATTCAAAAAAGCCTTCCGCGACGCCCAAGATAACCCATCCAAAAAAGACGATCACAAGAATCCCTGATTTTCCCGTTTTGAACATGAAAAGTAAAAAAAGAGGAAGAGTGGTCGTCGCCATGTCCGGCGGTGTGGACAGCTCCGTGTGCGCCTGGCTTCTCAAAGAGCGTGGCCACGAGGTGATCGGGGTGACGATCAAGACCTGGTCCAGCGGGGAATGCCGCGACGAAAAATCCAAGGGCTGCTGCTCGCTGCGTGATGTCGATGACGCGCGCGCCGTCGCGAGGAAAATAGGCATCCCGTACTATGTTCTCGATCTCTCCGCGGATTTCAAGACAGGCGTCATCGATTATTTCGTCGAAGAGTATCTCGCCGGCCGCACGCCGAACCCCTGCATCGAGTGCAACAATCGCATCAAGTTCGGCCTGTTGCTTGAAAAGGCGAAAGAGCTAGAGGCCGAATCCGTGGCCACCGGGCACTACGCGCGGCGCGGGCAGGACGCGGCCGGCCGCTTTTTTGTGCGCGAAGGCCGCGATCTCTCGAAAGACCAGTCTTATGTTCTTTTCGGCCTGACGCAGGAACAGCTTTCTCACACGCTTTTCCCTGTCGGCGAACTCGAGAAAAAAGAGGTGCGCGCCATCGCCGCTCAACTGGGGCTACGCGTGTCCGACAAGCCGGACAGCCAAGAGATCTGCTTTGTTTCGTCGCAGTACGGGGACTTCGTGAAGAAATATGCGCCGGAACGCCTACCCGGACCCGGAGCCATCGTGGATGCGGGAGGACAACGCATCGGCAAACACGACGGCAGCCATCTTTTCACCGTGGGGCAGAGAAAGCGCATACGCATCACGCATGAGAAGCCTTATTTTGTCACACGCGTCGACGCCGAGAAAAATGAGATCGAGGTCGGTTTTGAAGACGCGCTTTTCTCTGAGGAAATGACGGTTGGGCGCATGAACTGGCAGCTCGAGCCGCGGCTGGGCGAGATGAAAGTGAAGATCCGCTCGCGGCATGACAAGACGCCGGCCGAGATCGTTTCGATAGAGGGTGGGGAGGCGGCGGTTCGATTTGTCTCTCCCCAAAAGGCCGTGACCCCCGGTCAGGCCGCGGTGTTTTATGACGGCGACAAGGTGCTCGGCGGCGGCTGGATACGCCGGGCGTCGGCGTCGTTAAAAGTTTCGGCGGCGTAGCTCAGTGGTAGAGCGCGGGACTCATAAGCCCAAGGTCGGTGGTTCGATCCCACCCGCCGCCATAATTTCGTTGGCGGAGGCGCATCTGCGTTGTTGGCCGCTCGTTCGTTTGTGCGACGTAATTATCATTACGCCTCCGCACTCACTCGCGTCCGCCTAGCATCTGCGCCTCCGGCGACGAAATTATAAGTTTGTGTAGTGGGATCGAACAGGAGCCGCACTGCCAGCATAAAGGCGACGCGACCTTAGAAGCGTCGCATCCACCAGTGCGGCGGCTGGCCGACCGGAGTCGCGCTGGTTCGATCCGCGAGCTTCGCGAGCGTATCGAACCGCAAAGCGCGACGGAGGCGCCGATCCCACCCGCCGCCAATGTTTTTCAAATAGGGAGGCCTCATGTTTAAAAAACACACCGCTTTTTTACTTGTCGCTTTACTACTTCTTCCCATTCTCGCCTCCGCCGAAGAGTCCTGGAGCTCGCTGAACTCCCAGGTCATCTCGATGTATCAGAAAAAATACTACACAAAAGCCATCCCCATCGCTCAAAAGGCCTTGGATGCGGCCGAGAACACCTATGGCGCGGACTCACCCGAAACCGTGCTCTCGCTGAACAATCTCGCCATGCTCTACAAAAAGACCAAAAAATACAAAGCCGCAGAGCCGCTTTATAAACGCTCCCTGGCCATCTCCGAGAAGCTGGTCGGGCCCAATCACCCGGACCTCTGCGTGCCCCTGAACAACCTCGCCCTATTCTATGACTCGCAAAAGAACTACAAAAAGGCGGATGAATATTCCCAGTGGGCCCTATCCATCCTTAAAAAGGCCTATCCGGCCGATCACCCTCTGGCCGTCCAGGCCCACGAGCGCTACGCCAACATGAAGCGCGCTCGGGCTGTCACTCTTTGATCGCTAGGCCCCGCCGGCCCTATAATTATCGACATGTTAACACTTACAACAAAGGAGAAAAGTCATGACTAAACCAGTTCCGGAAGGGTATCACGCGGTCACACCGAGCTTCACTTTCAAAGATTCGCAGAAGGCGATCGATTTCTATAAAAAGGCCTTTGGCGCGAAACTGCTGGATATTTTTCCGAGCCCGATGGGACGCGGCATCATGCACGCGACGATGCAGATCGGTGATTCGATACTGATGATGGGCGACGAAAATCCGGGACAGAACTGCAAAAGCGCCGAAACGCTAGGCGCCTCGCCGATCAGCTTCTTTGTCTACGTGCCAAACGCGGATGCGGCGTTCAAGCAGGTCGTCGCGGCAGGCGCCACGGCGACGATGCCGGTGGCGGACATGTTCTGGGGAGACCGAGCCGGAAGCGTCCTAGACCCGTTCGGTTATTCGTGGATGATAGCCACGCACACGCAGGACCTGAGCCAGGACCAGATCCGCAGAGGCGGCGAGGCCTTTTTCGCCTCCATGGCGAAGAAATAGTTCAAAACACCTATTTGGACCTAGAGAGCGACCAGTCCTTCAACTGTCCTTACTGCGCGGCCGCGATATCCATTCGTATCGATCAGACAGGAGGGAGCCGTCAATTCTTTGTCACGGACTGTGAGGTCTGTTGCCGGCCCATTGAGATCGAGCTGGACATAGACTCGGAAGGATACGTGAACTTCGTCGCTAAAAGGGCAGGCGAGGGTTGAGGTATATTCAAATATGAATGAGACTAAAAAATATTCGTGCGTTGTGATTTTTGACGGAGACTGCGGATTTTGCCAAAGATCTATCCGGCTTGGAAAGCGCCTGGACTGGCTTAGGCGTATCGAGTGGCTGGCAAGACTGGCGCCGGGTGTGAAAAATAGATTTCCACAGCTTAACGACAAAGAGACGCAAAATCGTATGATTTCTATGCGGCCCGACGGAAAAACTTATGGAGGATTTTTTGCTGTAAGAGATATCGCGCGTCATCTGCCGCTCTCCTTTTTGCTGGCCCTGCTTCTTTACATCCCCGGCGTCTCACTTCTCGGGGTACCGGTGTATCAGTGGATCTCCAAAAACCGCTATCGCCTTGGCGGCAAAAGCCCCGAAAGTTGCGCGCGAAACTAATTCCCCCGGTCCCATCCCATTTGGCGTAGCACTTCTCTAAAAGAGTCATTGTCTAAAGAAAGCGGTGGTAAGTAAAGCCGGACGGGATTTCTTACCCACCAGTCACCGGTTTTCTTTTTTTCTTCGGCGTTTGTGAACCGGTAATGATAAAGCACCGCGCGAATATAATAAGGTGGGTGATCCGTGAACGGATTTTTGTCCATTAGTTTTAAGATTTCCGCGTCATTGTGAAGAAGTTTACTCACAAGATTCAAAAGCCACGGGTAATAACGCCAATCGGACATCGCCGCGAACCACATGAGCCAGTCGAGTCTCAGGTGATAGGGCGCGACGATGGGCGGCTGACGATGAATATCACCAGGTTTGGCCTTGAATTCATACTCTCTCCACTGGGTCTTGGGAGTGATCACGTGATCGTCGGTGCCTTCGAGTATCACTTCGTCGCGGCTTTTTGTGACACTTCCGAAAGCGCCGTAGGTGTTGACCAGATGCAGTGGTTCGAAACTCGCGTTCATTATTTGGCTTGGCGAGAAAAGATTCAAAGCAGGATTGACGCTCAAATAAAGGACGAGCCCCGCAAAGATCACGAGGATCCCTTTTCTAAATATTGTCGGCGCAACCGTCAGAGGCATCTTGAGCCGGATGAATTTGCCGAGGAAAGCATCGTCAAAACAGGCGATGGCGATCACGATCGTCAGATAATTCAACCAGGACAGATTGCCGCTCAAGATCAGAAAGCCCTGAAACACGATCGTAAGGATCCCGGCCCCCCGGCCCAAAGGTCCCGGCACAAAATAAAACCAAGGCACCACCAGTTCAATGAAATGTGTGCAAAGCGTTTGAAATTTGAGAAACCCGTGCGGCAGATAATGGAAGTACCAGCTCAAAAGGTTTGGGATCGGCTGAGTTTCATAATGATAAAACATGCAGGTGAGATCTCGCCAACAAGCGTCGCCACGCATCTTGATAAGGCCTGCGCCTAACATAAGACGAAACAACTCCCAGCGAAGAAACCAGATCACGCTCGCCGGCGGTTTTACTTTTTCAGACCCCAGAAAAATCGCCAAAAAGCCGGTTTCAAGCGTCATGGTTTCCCAACCAAAGCTGTAAAAAGTCTGCCCCACATTGACCACGGACAAATAAAACAACCAGAGAAGTGTCCACACGGCCGTTGAAATAACATTGCCTAATTTCTCTGAATAGCCGCTCATCGCCAAGACCGAAAAAGCGATCCCAGCCCACACCGCGGCACCGACAAAAGCGTCTGAGGAATTGAACCAAAAAAGACTCGGGTTGTCCCAGAAGTGACTCTGTTTTAAAAATAAATGGATCGGCAAGAGGCCCTGCTCGCCGATGAGTCCGCGAAACTGCAAAGCCGTTGATAAAAACGCGACAAAGTAGATAAATCCCAGCGTTTTTTTGAAGCAAACGCGCGTCAATTGATACGAGGAGTAGCGGGTTATATCCATGAAAAGTTATTATAGTCCATATGCCTATGCCGGGCCAGGCCCCAAATGTGGATTCGAAAGGGTACGTGAACTTCGTCGCCAAGCGAGCCGGCGAGGGTTAAGCCAGCGGCTGTCTCGCACTGTTCTATAACTCCACCTCCACCCCTTCTCTCTTTGCTTCCCGCTCGCAACACCCAAACCCTGGGGCTCGCTATGCACTTTTTCTCGCATGAAGCCCTCGCTAAATGGCGGGGATGCCCCTCGCCAAAAAAGCAATAGGCCAAAGACCCTCAGCGCTTTTTTGGCGTCTCCCCAAGCCATTTAGCTCGTAGCTTCATAAGCGTGCTCGAAAAAGTGCAAATCGCAAAGAGAGACGGGGTGAGAGGCTTGGATTAAATTAATCTAGCCAGCGGGTGGCATGCGTTGGTCGAGAGCGACGTTGACGAGGCGAGCGCCACGGAACACTGCTTCTTCTAACACCGCGAGCCGAGTCATCGAGTCTGATTTTCCTCGGTGGGGAAAATCAGACGGTCGATCGAGAACAATGCAA
>CAZTBX010000089.1:0-6256 GCA_964612035.1 uncultured Planctomycetia bacterium | reverse complement strand
GTGGAAAAGGGAAGTGACTGGCCCTGCAGTGCTGGCTGACGCCATCGGGAAAAGGGAAGAGGATATCGCCGACATCACAGGCCTTTACCTTAATTCTTACGGGGAACGCGAGAAGTTTTGGCGTCTCATCGGCATGCCGGGGCGCGTGCAGGACAAGTCTTCGCCCCGCTTTGTCCAGAAATGCCTGGAAGCCGCGAACGCGACGGCGTCGGTGTTCAGCATCCAGCTGCTCCAAGACTGGCTTGCGGCCGGAAAAGTGCTCGGCAAGCCGGACTGGGGCCACCGTATCAATTTCCCCGGGACCGTGAATGACAAAAATTGGCGCCTCGTGATGCCCATCTCCTTGGAAGAGATGAAAAAGTTACCCCTCAATAAAACGCTCAAGTCTATCAACTCTTCCGCCGGTCGCGTATAACCTCTAGCTTCCACCCCTTCTCTCTTTGCTCTCCGCCCTTAATTAGGGCCAGCAGGTGTCTCGCATTGTTCTCGATCGACCGTCTGATTTTCCCCACCGAGGAAAATCAGACTCGATGACTCGGCTCGCGGTGTAAAAGTCCGTGCTCCATGGCGCTCGCCTCGTCAACGTCGCTCTCGAACAACGCGAGCCACCCGCTGGCTATTTATTAATCCAAACCAATGAGGGCTTCGGAGGATTTGCCCTACTGACCGGTAGTGTGATCTAGCGAACGGGTGACGGCGGATCGGGGCGCCCCATCGGCGCGGAGCTAGTGCCGTACAGACGAAAGTGTTCGTCTGTGCGGGAATTGCTAGCGAGCACCGATGGGGCTGTCCGCCGGCAGGACCCGTTCGCTTGCTCATACTTAACAATAGTATGATAAAATCACTCGCATGAATGGGTTAAGCGAAAAAGAAAAGAAAGCGGCCGGGGAGAAACGGCGCTTCGAGCTGTGGATATGGTTTCTGCACGTTTTGGCCATCCTCATTCTCGGCCTCAGCTTTTTTCCTATGACCTTTATGCTCTATTCGGTGTGGAAGGCCATGGCCCCCTACGCGGCGTGGTTGAAGGTTCTCGCTTTTTCGCTCTCGCTTTCATTCGCGTATTTTGTATTTGGCGTGACGCTGATATTTCTCTGCGTGGCCGTCAAAAATATTCTGGGTTTTCGCATCCAACCCGGACTTTTCACCATTCACTCAAAGCAGTCGCTTCACTGGATGGGCTACAATTCGCTGATCCTCCTGGCCAACAGCGCTTTTCTTGATGTGCTGAGGATGTCTCCATTCCAGACGCTTTTTTACCGCCTCATGGGTGCGAAAGTGGGTGATGGGGTGAACATCAACACGGCCGGCCTCGCCGATCTCTCGATGCTAGAGATCGGGGACAACGTGCTCATCGGCGGCGGGGTCGCGCTCATCTGCCACGCCTCCGAGCGTGGATTCCTGCGTCTGGCACCTACAAAGATAGGGAACGGCGTGTCCATCGGCCTTGGCTCGGTGATCATGCCTGATTGTGAGATCGGGGACGGGGCGTCCATAGCGCCCTGTAGCCTTTTGCCGAAAGGGACACGGGTTCCCGCCAAGGGGGTCTGGGGAGGCAACCCGGCCAAAGACCTCCGGGCCGACCGCGCCAAGCTTCGGGGTCAGACCCTCGGTGGAGAACAGCTTAAGGGTCTGACCCCATAGCCTTCTACTGGCCGCCGCTCAAGCACTTGGCGTTTCCAGTCGTTTCGTGATATATTGGTGCATCTTATTGCCGGGTAAGGGAGATAGCTTTTTTTTGAGCGTTTTTTGCTTCGTGGACTCGGTCGCCGAACTGGTAGTGGACAAAAGTCTTACGGCTTTTTTCACGCTGAGAGGCGACGAAGAATTTTTGAAAGACCATTTTGACGGTTTTCCCGTCATGCCGGGGGTACTGCTATTGGAGGCCCTGAGGCAGGCGGCCTCCAGGCTTTTGGATGCTTCGAAGAAGACTGAGACCTTTTACCGGCTTACCGAAGCCGGCAGTGTGCGCTTCGGCCAGTTCGTGAAACCGGGAAATCGATTGAAATTGAGCGTTGAGCTCATCGAAAGACAGCACTCGGCGGCGCGTTTCAACGGCCGCATCGATGTGATGGACGGCGCGGGAGGCAAGGCGCTGACGGCTGATTTCACGCTCAGGCCTCTTTAACGGATAGGAGCTGTACGGATCTATGGCAAGCAATCACAAGGACGAGATCGCAAAAAGCGTCAAGACGATCATTTCACAGGCGCTTCGCGTCGACGAACCAAAGATCCACCTCGAGTCTTCGCTGATCAAAGATCTCGGCGCCGAATCCATCGATTTTCTCGACATTGTGTTCCGCCTTGAAAAGGTGTTCAAGATCAAGATCCCCAAAGGGGAGCTTTTCCCCGAGAAACTCCTCACGGACGCGCGTTTCGTGAAGCATGGACAGATCACGCAAGCCGGCATCGACGAGCTACGTGTCAAGATGGCGAACGTGAACTGGGATGAATTTGCCAAAAATCCTCAAGTGGCCAACCTAGGCAACGTGTTCACCGTGGGCATGATCGTCGATTACCTTTCGGACAAACTCGCCACCGCGGATAAGTAAATTCCGCATGGACCGCGGTGTTTCTTTGGGTGTCGACCTCGTCGAATTCAAAAAAGCCGAGAGGTTTTACCAGACGCACCGAAGTCGTCTATCCACTTTCCTGAATCCCGGCGAGATCTCGTATATCCGCCGGCATCCGGATCCCCATGAGCCCCTAGCCGAACTCCTCGCCGCGAAAGAAGCCGTGTTCAAGGCACTGCAGCTTCCGTGGATGGGCCGCTCGGGTTTCAAGAACATTCATATCGTCCCGGGCAAGGGCCGCCGGCTTTCATTCAAACTGGCCGGGTCTCTGAAGAAAACGCCGTTGAAAGTGGGTGCACGGCTTGAAAGCTTCCGGAACGAAAGATATGTGGTCGTAAAATGCGTTGGGATTTGATCGACAGCTTCGAAATATTACAGAAGGGGAAGTATTCCCGTGCGCGAAAAGTGTTCGCCGGCGGCGAAGATTTTTTCAGTGAACATTTTCCCGGCAGGCCGGTGGTCCCCGAAACCCTGTTGCTAGAAATGATCGCACAGGCCGGCGGCGTGCTGTACGGCTTCGGGCTTGATTTCAAAAAAGAGGTCATTCTTGCCAAGATCGCCGATGCTCGTTTCTCAGCACCCGCATTTCCTCCCTGTGAATTCATCATCGAAGTGACGCTTGAAGAGGAGCGCGAAGAAGGCGCCTGGGTTTCCGGTGTTGTGCGCCGTGAGGGCGCCGAGGCGGCTAGCGCCAAGATCCTTTTGGCTGCCGTGGATCCTCTCACTGATAAAAAAAACGTCGTGTTCAACGATCATTTTTTGAAACATTACGACATTTATAACGTGGCAAAAGCCTGCGAAGGAGTCCGGTGAAAAGGCGCGTCGTGATCACGGGGATGGGAGCGATGACCGCGCTCGGCGAAGGCGTGCGGCCGCTTTGGCAGGCATTGTTCGAGGGCCGTTCGGGGATACGGCGTCTCAGCCTTGAAAACGGTTCCGAACGCTGGCAGACGCTGGGCGCCGCGGTGCCAGATTTTTCCCCGGAGAAATTTGTGACGCAGCGAAAGGCGCTGAAAGTCATGGCGCGCGATATCCAGCTTGCTGTTGCCGGGGCCAGCCTCGCACTCACGGATGCCAAGCTAGACGGGGCCACGGTCGATCGGGACCGCTTCGGTGTCATCGTCGGTTCAGGCATGCTCAATCACGAGCTCGAAGAACTGGCGCCGAGCATTCAAAACTCCTGGAATGAGTCGGGAGAGCTGGATCTCGAGCGCTTTGCCGAGAACGGGCTCCCAGCCCTTTTTCCTTTATGGCTTTTGAAATATCTGCCGAATATGTCTGCTTGTCATATCTCCATTATTTTCGATCTGCGTGGTATGAACAACACGTTGACGACTGGTGCCTCCGCCGGGCTTCAGGCTATCGGCGAAGCCTACCGCATCATCCAGCGAGGCGACGCCGAGCTCATGCTTGCCGGGGGATCCGAATCGAAACTGAACCCCGTCGGGCTTTCCCAGTATCAGATCTTGGGCGTGCTCTCCGAGGCCACCGGCGATCCGGCGGCCAGCTACAGGCCCTTTGACCGCGAGTCCAAAGGTTTTGTTGTGGGGGAGGGATGCGCATTTCTGGCGCTCGAAGAGCTCGAGCACGCAAAGGCGAGAAAGGCCAACATCTACGCCGAAATAGTGGGTTTTGGCTGTGCGTCTTCCAAGCGCCAGGAAACGGCGATGAAAGTCAGTCTAGAAGATGCCGGCGTGAAAAAAGAGGCGGTGCGCTACGTGCAGGCCTGCGGTCTTGGCGTCGCCGAAGACGACGAGCGCGAAGCGGCCTCCATCGAAAGCGTGTTCAACGGTTCCGGCAGCGGCCTGCGCGTGAGCGCGTCCAAACCGGCGACCGGTTTCACGGGTTTTTCCTCGGGCGCTCTCGATGCCGTGGTGTCGACGCTCGCGCTGAAAGAGCAGAGCATTCCCCCGATCCTGAATTTCAAGACGGCGAAAAAAAATTGGTCTTTTGACTTCGTCAAGACAGCACAGTCCGCGAAACCAACGGGAGAGTATGCGCTGACGAACGCGTTTGGTTTTAACGGACCCTCGGTGTCAATGATCACGAAGGTTTACAAGGGCTGACCATGAGCGAGAGACGCGTGGTGGTGACGGGCATGGGTGCGGTGACGCCGCTAGGGGGGAACGTGCGCGACACGTGGCGCGCGCTTGTCGAGGGCCGATCGGGTGTACGGCCTATCACGCTTTTCAATGCTGGCCGTTTTCCGACGCGCATCGCGGGAGAAGTGAAAAATTTCAACGATGCCAAATGGACGAAGCGTTCCTCCGACGTTTTCCTCGGCCGCAACAGCCTGTTCGCCCTTGAGGCGGCCGAAGAAGCCTTGAAAAATTCCGGATTGAACGTCGGGTCCATCGATGCCACCCGTTTTGGTGTTTATTTCGGCGCGGGTGACGGCGGATTTGATTTCGTCCAATACGCGTCTATCCTGCGAGACTCCATGGACAATGACACGGTGAACGCCAAGCGTTATTTCACGAACAGCGTCTCGCGCATCGAGGCGCAGTCGCTTCTCGAACAGGAGCCGTTCCAGGTGCTGAAGCATCTCGGGGAAACTTTTGGCGCCGAGGGACCCATGTCCAACTGCCTCACGGCCTGTGCCGCCTCAAGCCAGGCCATCGGCGAAGCGGCCGAGGTCATCAAAGTTGGCCAGGCCGATATTATGTTGAGCGGAGGAGCTCATTCCATGATCCATCCGCTCGGACTCGCCGGTTTCAATCTTCTCACAGCGCTTTCTACGAGAAATGACGACCCCGAGCGGGCCTCAAGACCTTTTGACAAAGATCGGGACGGCTTTATTTTATCCGAGGGGGCTGGCGTCGTGATCCTCGAGGAACTCGAGCACGCGAAAAAGCGCGGCGCCGAGATCTATGCCGAGCTTACGGGTTACGGCGGCACGGCGGACGCTTTTCGCCTCACCGATCCGCATCCCGAAGGACGCGGCGCGATCCGGGCGATGCAGTTGGCGCTGAAAGACGCGAAAAAGAACGCCGGGGACATCGATTACATCAATGCACACGGGACTTCCACGATGGCCAACGACCAGATAGAGACGCAAGCGGTCAAAGAAGTGTTCAAGGAGAAAGCGCACCGCATTCCGATGAGTTCCATCAAATCCATGCTCGGCCATATGATCGCCGCCGCCGGCGCCGTCGAGCTCATCGCGAGCGTGCTCACGATCCGTGAAGGCGTGATCCCGGCGACGATCAATTATGAAACGCCGGATGAGGCCTGTGATCTCGATTATGTCCCGAACACGGCGCGCAGGCAGAAGGTTTCGACGGTGCTCAGTAATTCTTTCGGCTTCGGCGGGCAGAACATCGCGCTCATCGCGCAGAGATACGAGGGGAAATGACGCCCCCCGTGCAATTTTTCATCGATTTCGACGGGACGATCACGACAATAGACGTCGTGGACGCCCTGCTTCAGCGTTTCGCGGACAAGAGCTGGATAGAAGTGGAAAAAGACTGGGCCGAGGGGCGCATCGGCTCGCGCGAATGCCTCGACAGGCAGATCCGGCTTGTGAGGGCATCCAAACAGGATGTTGAAAAATTGATAGAAGAAGTGCGCATTGATGCCCATTTCGTCGAGTTCCTTGAAGCGGTGAGAAAGCTGACAGTGCCGGTGACCGTTGTGAGCGACGGGTTCGACGTCCTCATACGCGAGATACTTAAAAAAAACGTGCC
>CAZTBX010000088.1:0-57026 GCA_964612035.1 uncultured Planctomycetia bacterium | reverse complement strand
GAACGCGGCAACGACGGGGATGAGCAGGCCCACGAACGTGCGGCTCTTGCCGCTTCCGAAGAAGTGCACGAGGAAAAGGATCGAGAACCAGAGGCCGTTAAGGACTAAGTAGCGCCACATACGCGGTTCCTTCCGGACTTTTTGGCTTCGTACAGGTACTTGTCCACGCTGCGGACGAGCTGCTCTTTCGAGTGGCCATCTTGGGGGAAGGCCGCGACCCCGAAAGATGAGGTGACATGCCCCTCCACGCGCCTGAGGAGAAATTTGTTTTTCTCGATGTCCGAGCGGATGTTTTCTGCCAGGCCCATGGCCTGCGCAAGACTCTTGCCCGGCAAAAGAGCGATCAGCTCTTCCCCGCCGTAGCGAGCCACCACGTCAGCCTCGTCGAGCCGGTTCAGGAAAATACCGGCGATGTTCTTCAGGACGAGATCGCCGGCCGAGTGGCCATATTCGTCGTTGTAGCGCTTGAAATGATCCACGTCGAGCAGGATCAGGGAAAACACGCCGTGGCCGAGCTCCGCGCGCGCGATCTCTTCGGCAAGCCGTTCCTGAAAATAACGGTTCAGGTAAAGCCCCGTCAGGCTGTCGCGCACGGCCAGTTCATGCATGCGTTCAAAAAGCAGGCGGTTACGCAGCGTGACGGCTCCGAGGCTCGCCAGCACGTCGAGAAGCCGCAGGTCATCGGAACTGAACGCGGACGCGTCGGCCGAGCTCGCGCGAAGCACGCCGAGCACTTTGTTTTCCGACAACAGCGGGCTTGCACACACCGAGCGCAGATGCGCCGAGCTTTCGCGCTGGTCGGTGGAAAAACGGAAGTCCGTCCAGGAGTCTTCGATCATGATAGCCGAGTTGCGTTTCACGGCCCAGAGTTCAAAAACGCTCCCGCGCTTTTCACGCACGGCGTCATTCCCCCGGCGGCTCGAGGCGACCAGCGAGAGCTCGTGCTTGGATTCGTCCACCAGATACAGAACGCACACGTCGGCGCGCGGCAGCATGCGATGCGTCTCGGCCGTGAGCTGTTGCGCGGCCTCCTGGACGCTTTGGGCGCTTTTCAGAGTCTCGGACAGGCGGTTCAATCCAAGAAAACGCTGGACCTTGCCCTCGAGCGCCTTTTTCACTTCGTTCTTCTTCGCCATGTTCTCCCGCGAGACGTGGATGTCCTCGAGCATTTTTTCCTTCACGATGTGGCGGTCGTTCAGCTTTTTCTGCAGTTCGTAAAGAAAGAACGCCATGAAAGCGAAAAGTCCCGCGTAGGCGAATACCTGGATGAACAGCGAGGCCTCTTTGGTCCCAAGACACACGTACAGCACGATGAGCGCGCTGAGCGCGGTCAGGATGGCCGCCGTGAGAGGCCCGGAAAGCGCCCAGGCGAAAATGAGGATCAGGTACGAGATGAAAAGCTGCGGGGCGATCAGCTGGTCGGCGAGATGCAGGTCCAGCCGCAGGATGGGAAAATAATAAAAAATGAGAAAAGCCCATGCGATGAAGGCGAATATCGGGACAAAAAAAGGCGGCAGAGGAAACCTCCCCATCGTTTCTAGCCGTATGTCCGGCCGGATCAGGCGATGGCTTTTTCGGTGATGTTGTCGAAAAAGTGCGCCTTGCCCATGTCGAACACTAGGTCGAGGTCCTGGTTCACCCCGGGACGGACATGGCCGGAGACGCGGGCGATGAACGTGTTTGCGCCCGTGCGCAGGTACAAGAACGCTTCGGCGCCCATGGGCTCGACGACTTCGCAGGTCGCGCGGACGGTGTTGTCCGGCGAGGCCTCGGAGGCGAAAAGTTTGTCATAGATGTCCTCGGCGCGTATTCCGAACGTAAGCTCTTTGTTCTCGTACGGCGCGATCTTCTGGGAAAGCGTATCCGGCACGCGCGTCTTGAAAACACCGTTCTGGAAATAAAACTTTCCGTCTGAACGCAGGATGTGCCCCTTCAGGAAATTCATCGGCGGACTGCCGATGAAGCTGGCTACGAATTTGTTCAACGGGTGATCGTACAGCGAGATCGGGTCCGCCACCTGCTGGATGACGCCGTCCTTTACGACCACCACGCGGTCGCCCATCGTCAGGGCCTCGGTCTGGTCGTGCGTGACATAGACGATGGTCGCCTGCAAGCGCTGGTGGAGTTTCTTGATCTCCGTCCTCATCTGTACGCGCAGCTTCGCATCCAGATTGCTCAGCGGCTCATCGAAAAGGAATACGAGCGGCTTGCGCACGATGGCGCGCCCGAGCGCCACGCGCTGGCGCTGGCCGCCGGATAGCTCTTTGGGTTTCCGGTCCATCAGGTCCTTGATCCCTAGGATCTCGGCCGCGTCGTTGACGCGTGTAAGGATCTCCGTTTTGGGATATTTCCTCAGCTTCAGCGCGAACGCCATGTTCTGGAACACCGTCATGTGCGGGTAAAGCGCGTAATTCTGGAACACCATCGCGATGTCGCGGTCTTTCGGCGGCACGTCGTTCACGAGCTTGTCGCCGATGTAGATCTTTCCGCTCGAAATTTCCTCGAGACCCGCGATCATGCGCAGGATCGTCGTCTTGCCGCAGCCCGAAGGTCCGACCAAAACGATGAACTCGCGTTTCTCGATAGCCAGGCTCACGCTCGCCACGGCCTGGATGTTGCCAGGATACACTTTGCTGATATTGACCAAGCTTACTTGTGCCATGCGGGAGGGGTTCTAAGGGTTGAAGAATTCCAGGAATTGACGCAGCGCGTTCTTGAGCTGTTTCCGATGGACGATCTTATCGAGCATGCCGTGCTCGAGAAGGAATTCGGAAGTCTGAAAACCATCGGGCAGTTTCTGGCGTATCGTCTGCTCGATGACGCGCGGGCCCGTGAAACCGATCAGCGCCTTGGGCTCGGCGATGATGAGGTCTCCCAGCGACGCGAAGCTGGCCATGATACCGGCCATCGTGGGATTCGTGAGCACGGAAATGAAAAGCTGTCTGGCTTCATGGTGTCTAGCCAGCGCCTGCGAGGTCTTGGCCATCTGCATCAGCGACAAAAGACCTTCGTACATGCGCGCGCCGCCACCAGAACCCGACACGATGATAAGCGGCAGTTTTTTGTCCGTCGCCTGCTCGATAAGGCGCGTGAGTTTTTCGCCGACGGCCGAGCCCATCGAACCCATGATGAAACGCGAATCGGTGACGCCAAACGCGATCTTCCGCTCGCCGAGAAGCCCTTCGCCGGTGATGACGGCGTCCTTGAGGCCGGTGGCATTCTGGTCCTCTTTGAGCTTGCTGACATAGGACTTCGGGCCACGGAACTTGATCGGGTCACCCGAACATAGATCCTTATCCATTTCCCTGAAAGTGCCCTCGTCGATGAGCTGGGCGATGCGTTCGTGGGCGGAGAGCGTGAAATGGTGGTCGCATTTGGGACAGATCTTCAGGTCTTCTTCGAGCGTCTTATTGTAGATGGTCTCCCCGCAGCCTTCGCATTTAGTCCACAGCCCTTCCGGCATGCCTTTTTTTCTCGGAAGACGCATGGCGGTGACGTTGGCGCGGGTTTTTTCGCTGAATGGAGTCAAGAATTATCCTCTTATGTTCAAACTTCTTAATTTTAGCATGGCTATCCCCAATAGTCCATTAGCGCAGCCGCCAGTAAAGCCGACCCAGCTCCGAGAACGTCTTCAGGATAGAGCTGAGCTTGGTGGCTGTCGCCTGCCCGGCTAGACGCGGGTAATGCGTGACGCCGATCTCCTGGATACGCGCGCCCCTTTTCTTGGCCCGGGCGAGGATCTCGGCGTGGATGAGGAGATGCTCCGACTCGAACTTCAGACCCTCGATCGTCTTGCGCCTGAAAAGCTTGAACGCGCAGTCGACGTCCCTCACCGGCAGGCGGAAAAGCAGGCGGTTCAGGCGTGTCCAGAGAAAACCGTTCAGGCGCCGATGCGCCTTGTCTTTGCGCGCGATACGGTAACCCGTCACGATGTCGCAGCTGTCGATCTTCGAAAAAAGCTTGTCGATGTCCGCGAGATGGAACTGGTTGTCGCCGTCGGTGAGAAAAATGAGGTCCTTCGTCACGTTGGCAAACCCGGTCGCGAGGGCGGCGCCATAGCCCCGGTTCTGCGGGTGCTGGACCAGACGCACGCACGGATTTTTTTTCGACCACTGGCGCACGAGTTCCGCGGAATTGTCGCGACTGCCGTCATCCACGACCACGATCTCGTAATCCACGCCGTAGGACTCCCCCACCTGGACGGCCTGCTCGATCATGGTGCCGACGTTGTCCGCCTCGTTGTAGCACGGGAAAAAGAGCGAAAGCGAGGTGAGGGCCCTGGGTTTGATCATAGGCTGTGCAGTGCTAGGCCGGTGAGAAGCTTCGGGTAAAAATAAGTCGACTTCTGCGGCATACGAAGCCCCTTTTTCGAGGCGTGGATCATCTCGCCGAGAGAGGTCGGCCTCAGAAAAAACGCGGCATCATAAAACCCCGCGCGCACCTTGCGGCAGGCTTCCTCGGCACTGCGTGTGAAATCGACGCCGGCCTTGTCCGCCGTGCGCAGTCCGAAGCACGGCCCGAACACGCGCTCGTGCAGTACGGATACGTCGAGACGGCCGATCTCATCCCCGGACTTGAAACGCGTAGACGCCTGCCCGAGTTCGAAAATAAAAAAACCGTTCTTTTTCGTGAAAACGCCGAAAGAATATTTTTTATCCCCGGACTCGTCTCTGGGCTTGGCGAGACGGCGCAGCACGGTCCCGAGTCCCGATGCGCGGCGCAGCACCCCGCGCGAACGCAGGCGATCGAGCACACGCTTGCCTTTTGGAAGACGCAGCAGCCGGTGAGTCGGGAAAATGGTGAACGGGTTGTGGCGGCAATCCGCCAGGTACGCCAGGACATACGCGCTGTCGCCGGCGGAATGTTTTTGCCGGGCCCATCGATGGAACTGGCAGGCGACCTCGAAGCGGTGATGGCCGTCGGCGATGTACATCGGCTTCGACCGCAGGCAGCGGCATAGCTCCTGCACGATCTTCGTGTCGTTCTGGACATAGATGCGGTGTCGTACCGCGTCCAGCGTCACGTCGAGTACGGGACGACCCCGGGCGGATGTTTTAAGCAGCGCATGGGCCTTCCCCGCGTCCTCAAAAAGACCGAAGATCGGGCTCGTATTGGTGCGCACTTCCTTTAATAGGCGCAGTCTGTCCTTTTTCGGACCGGCCAGCGTCTTTTCATGCTTTTTCACGGCCTTTTCATCGAGCCGCATGGACGCAAAAAAACCAAATCGTCTTTTTTGACCGTGCCCCTCCGGATAATCCTGCACATACACGTAAAGAGCCGGGCGGTCATCACGGATGAGCACTCCCTCTTCTTTCCAAGCCTCGAGAAAACGGCGCGCGCGCACATAAGCATTGTCACCGGCGCCGTCCGAAGGCTTTTTCATGCCGAGTTCGATGCGGATGACGTTGTGCGGGCTCCTGGCATAAAGCCTTTTTTGCTCGGCCGGGGAGATCACGTCATAAGGAGGGGCCAGCACTCTGGAAAAATCGCGGACGCGCGCGGGATTGTAGCGCCAGGCACGGAAAGGACGGATCTCAGGCAATGGTCTTGTTTCCTCGTTTTTTATCCCAAACCCATAGGCAGGCGCCGCAAAACGCGGCGGCCGCGTCGACCAGCGCGTCCTTCGCGCAGGACTCCCGCTCGGGGACAAAGCTCTGATGCCACTCGTCGGAGATCCCGTAAAGCGTCCCAAGCACGAACGCCAGCGCGACCACGACGGCCGGCCGCCAATTTTCGAAACTCATCCCCAGCGCCCGCGCCAAAAGGATCCCGAAAAGGGCATATTCTACACCATGCAGCATCCAATCCTGAAAATATTTTCCGACAGAGACCGGCAAAGGACGCGAAAGCGACGATACATAAAAGATCAGTGCCGCATAAAGACCCGCCCACGCCCAGGCGATGGCCGCTTGCCGGTGAAGCGTCATTTGTCGGGACTTTTTTTCTCTTTATTTTCAGGTTTTGGAGAGGGCTTTGTCTCCTTCGCCGGACTTTTTTTGTAGTCGGTGCTATAAAAACCGCTGCCCTTGAAAATAAGGCCGGCACCGGCGCCGATCAGGCGCTGAACCCGGCCGCCGCAGTGCACGCATTTTCTGAGCGGACCCGCGGTGATGGACTGCAGGCGCTCAAAGCGCTTTTTGCATTTTTTGCAGAGATATTCGTAGGTCGGCATGGTTATTTGGAAAAGAACTGCCGGAGCAGCTCTCTCTGCTTTTCTGATAAATGCGTGGGCGTCTCGACGACGATCGTGACCTCCTCATCGCCGTGCCCGTGCCCGCGCACCGAAGCGAGGCCTTTGCCTCTCAGCTTGAACACCTTGCCGCTCTGAGTCCCCGGCGGGATCTTCAGCGGCGCCGTGCCCGTGAGCGTGGGCACTTCGATCTCTCCCCCGAGCGCCGCCAACGCGAAATTCACCGGCACCCGGCAGAGAATATTCTCTCCGTCGCGCGTGAAAAATTCATGCGGCTTCACGTAAACATCGATATAAAGATCGCCGCGCGGTCCGCCGTTCAAACCCGCTTCGCCTTCGCCGGCGAGACGCAGTCTCATGCCGCTGTCGATGCCGGCGGGGATCTTCGCCTGGATGTTTCGCTTCGCGTTCACGCGGCCTGCGCCACGGCAAGCGTCGCAGGGATGCTCGACAAAACTTCCCTTACCACGGCAGCGGTTACAGGGCCGCGAAATACTGAAAAATCCGCTCGAAGCGAGCACTTGTCCGCTGCCGTGACAACCCGGACAAGTCGTGCGCGAAGTACCGGGCTTGGCTCCTTCGCCTTTGCACTGGCCGCAGGCTTCTTCGCGTTCGATCTCGATGGGCCTCTCGAGGCCGAATGCCGCCTCGTTGAAACTGACCTCGAGATCATATTGGAGGTCGCTGCCGCGATGGGCACGCTGCCTGGAGCGCCCACCGCCACCACCGAAAAAATCCTCGAAGATGTTTTCAAAGATGTCCCCGAAACCGCCCGCATGAAATCCCTGGCCTTGGGAGCTCAGGCCTTCATGGCCGTGTTGTTCGTAGATCTGCCGTTTTTGGGGGTCCGACAGCACCTGATAGGCCTCTGTCGCTTCGCGGAAGCGCTCCTCGGCTTTTTTGTCCCCGGGGTTCCGATCCGGATGATGGTTCAGGGCGCATTTGCGGTAAGCCTTCTTGATGTCTTCCGCAGACGCCGAGCGCGACACTTCCAGAATAGAAAAATAATCTTTTTTGGATTGAGGCATTCGGATTATGGATTACGGCGAAAAACGAAAAGTGAAAAGCGAAAAACTATTGAGTCGCTACGCCTGCCTGCCGGCAGGCAGGCGACTTTTATACAGGCCACGCAGTGGCTCCACAGTTTTTCGCTTTTCGTTTTGCGCTTTTCGCTACAGATCTCTATTTATCATCCTCGACCTTGTACTCCGCATCGACAACATCCTCTTTCTTGCCGCCGGCCTGGGATCCGTCGCCGTCCGTCTTCTTTGGGCCGGCGCCTGCCGTCTGATGCTGATACAGTTGTTCAGCGATCTTGTGCGAGGCGCGCGTCAGCTCCTCTTCGGCGCCGCGCAGTCTCTGGACATCCTCACTGGAAAGAGCGCCTTTGGCGCCAACGATAGCCTCCTCAACTTTCTTTTTCTCTTCAGCCGGCACTTTATCGCCAAGATCTTTCAGTGACTTCTCGGTCTGATAAATGAGCGAGTCCAGCCGGTTATGGGCCTCCACCACTTCTTTTTTCTGCTTGTCTTCCGAGGCGTGAGCCTGCGCGTCACGCGTCATGCGCTCAACCTCGTCTTTGCTGAGACTGCTCGAGCTTTCAATGCGGATCTTCTGCTCTTTGCCGGTGCCGAGATCCTTGGCCGACACGTGCACGATGCCATTGGCGTCGATATCAAACGTGACTTCGACCTGCGGCATGCCTCGTGGGGCCGGTGGAATGCCGATGAGGTCAAAGCGCCCCAGCGTGCGATTATCTTTGGCCATCTCGCGCTCGCCCTGCAGCACGTGGATAGACACCGCGGTCTGATTGTCGGCCGCCGTCGAGAACGTCTGGCTTTTTTTTGTCGGGATCGTCGTGTTGCGCTCGATGAGTCTCGTGTTCACGCCTCCGAGTGTCTCGATGCCGAGCGAAAGCGGCGTCACGTCCAAAAGCAGTACGTCTTTGACGTCGCCGACAAGCACGCCACCCTGGATGGCCGCACCGATGGCAACGACCTCATCTGGGTTCACGCCCTTGTGCGGTTCTTTTTTGAAAAGCTGCTTCACGACTTCCTGCGCTTTGGGCATGCGCGTCTGACCGCCGACGAGCACGACTTCATCGATGTCCTCGGCCTTCAATTTCGCGTCTTCCAGCGCCTTTTTACACGGTGGGATCGTCCTCTGGACAAGATCGTCCACGAGCTGTTCGAGCTTGGCACGCGTGAGCGTCGTCGTCAAATGTTTGGGGCCATTGGCGTCGGCCGTGATGAAAGGCAGATTGATCTCGGTCTGTAAATTTGAAGAGAGTTCGCATTTGGCTTTTTCCGCGGCCTCTTTCAGGCGCTGGAGGGCCATCCTGTCTTTCCTCAAGTCGATGCCTTCGGACTTTTTGAACTCGTCCGCGAGCCAGTCCATGACGCGCTGGTCGAAGTCGTCGCCGCCCAGGTGCGTATCGCCGTTGGTGGAACGGACCTCGAACACGCCGTCCCCGATCTCGAGGATGGAGACGTCGAAAGTGCCGCCGCCGAGGTCATACACGGATATCTTTTCGTTCTTTTTCTTGTCGAGACCGTAGGCCAGCGCCGCAGCCGTCGGCTCGTTGATGATGCGAAGCACGTCCAATCCCGCGATCCTGCCCGCATCTTTGGTCGCCTGACGCTGAGAATCGTTGAAGTACGCCGGGACCGTGACCACGGCCTTCGTGACCTTGTGTCCGAGATAGTCCTCGGCGGTCTGCTTCATCTTTTGCAGAATGACCGCCGATATTTCCTGCGGCGTGTAGTCCTTGCCCATGATATGGACACGCACCTCGCCGTTCGGACCTTCGACGATCTTGTACGGCACCAGTTTTTCCTCGCTCAGCACTTCGGAGTGTTTTCTCCCCATGAAACGCTTGATGGAAAAAACGGTGTTCTCGGGGTTTGTGATCGCCTGCCTTTTGGCGGCCTGGCCCACAAGACGCTCGCCGCTTTTCGTGAAGGCGACGACGGAAGGGGTGGTGCGGCTCCCTTCCGAATTGGGGATGACCACCGGTTCGCCGCCTTCCATGACGGCGACGCAGGAATTGGTGGTCCCGAGATCGATGCCTATTACTTTTTCAGATGCCATTTTCT
Organism: uncultured Planctomycetia bacterium; assembly: GCA_964612035.1. Lineage (GTDB taxonomy): Bacteria > Omnitrophota > Gorgyraeia > 2-02-FULL-51-18 > 2-02-FULL-51-18 > CAZTBX01. The sequence continues at coordinate 47,741 of CAZTBX010000088.1, read as the reverse complement.
TTGAACCTCCCTTAAACGTTTTTTGGCCGGGCGATCTTCACCCGGCTCGGACGCATGAGGCGTCCATTCAACAAGTATCCTCTTTGGATCTCATCCACAACAGTGCCTTCTTGGGTGTCTTTGGACGCCTCTTCGACGCCGACGGCCTCATGCAGGTCCGGATTGAACGGCATTCCGAGGCTAAGCACCTGCTGCACGCCGTGCGTCTCGAGCACACGGTGAAGCTGGTCCTGAACGAGTTTCAGCCCCTGTTTCACGCGCTCAGCGTCATGGCCTTCCGAAAAACTGGCCAGCGCCCGATCGAGATTGTCCACGATCGGAAGCAGTTCGATCAAAAGTTTTTCGTTCGCGAACCGTATGGCGTCGGTCTTGTCGCGCTCCAGCCTTTTTTTCGTGTTCTCAAGATCGGCCTTCATGCGCAGGATCTGCTCCCAGTAACCCTTGGCTTTCGCCTCGGCATCCTGTTCGGCAGCGGGCGGCATGTCCTGCGGGCCGGGTTCCTGTTTTTTTTCTTCTTTCATGTTCATGATCTTTTTAAAACCGCTTCACGGCGTCCGTCACCGCGTCCGCGACAAACTCCACCACCGAAACGACTTTCTGGTAGCGCATACGCGTGGGCCCCACCACCGCGATGCCTCCGATGGGCTGGTCCTCGTAATAATAGTCTTTGACGACGACGCTCACGTTTTCCAGCTCGTCGATGGCATTTTCGCTCCCGATGTGCACGTGCACGCCTTCCGCATCCAGATCCTTCAGCAGCATCTGCAGAAAATTACCTTTCTGGTCGAATGCCTGCAGCAGCGGGCGCATTTTCTCGAGATCGTTGAACTCGGGCTGGTCGAACATGCGCGAGATGCCGTCGATGAAAAGCTCCGCGTCCTCTTCCAGGAAATCACCCAGCGTGCGCTTCTCGATCAGGTCCTCGAGCAGGTGGTTCAAAAAAGACACGCGTTTCAGGTTCTTCACGTACATCAGCGCCGCGTTGTGTGTGAACTGGCTGATAATATGCGAGGCCTTTTCCACAAGGTCCCTCACGGTGCGCACGCGCTCAAGCTCCTCGGCCGCCCACGACTTTTCCGACGGCGTCAGTTCCTCGACTTCCATCAGCGAGTCCACCCAATAACGGTAGCCTTTGTCCGTCGGCACACGGCCGGCGGAGGTGTGCGGCTGTTTCAAAAGACCTTGGTCTTCCAGATCCGCCATGACATTCCGGATCGAGGCCGGCGAAAGGCGTAGATTGAACTTTCTCGAAAGCGTCCGCGAACCCACGGGTTCCGCGGTTTCGATATAAGAACGCACGATGATATCAAATATCCTGTCGTTCCTCACGTTCGAGTCGTTCATCAGCCCTCCCGCTATCTCCCGTTACTTTAGCACTCAGGTCGTTAGAGTGCTAAAATCAGTTTAGCACAAAGCCTTGCCCTGTCAAGCTTAGCCGTCTTCAGTGAGGCGGCTTCTCACAATGTGTTCGTTCTTTTCGGAGATGCTGACTTCCAGGTGCGTCCCTGTCTCGGTGTCCCGCCTCCCCAGCACCTGGCCTTTGCCATAAACGAGGTCTAAAATTCGCTCTTTTCCGTGCGGAACGAAAAAATTTGTCCTGCGACGTCCTTCGTCAAAATGCGCCCCCAGAGCCCCCTCGAGCTGGGCAAGCCCCTCGCCGTTTTTGGCCGAAACGAAAAAAGTTTTCGCATCCGCTGTCGCGATCAGGCTGCGCACGCGGACATCCAGGGTGTCGCATTTGTTGTACAAGAGATAAGTCTCTTTTCCCACGGCCCCAAGCTCCCGGAGCACGCCTTCCACCGCCTCTTTTTGAGACACGACATCCGCGCGTGAAGCGTCGATCACATGCAGAAGCACGTCGGCGTGCAAGGCCTCCTCGAGCGTGGCCTTAAAGGACTCGACGAGATCATGCGGCAGACGCCGCACAAACCCGACGGTGTCCACGAGCAGCACCTTCTGCCGGTTGGGAAGCGTGAACGCCCGCGTCGTCGTATCCAGTGTCGAAAAAAGCTGGTCTTTCACGAGCGCGCGCGACTCGGTGAGACGGTTGAACAGGCTCGACTTGCCGGCATTGGTGTAGCCCACGAGGGCGACGATCGGAAGGTCGTTGGCCTTCTTTTTTTCGATCGCGGAGGCACGGCGGTCTTTTAGCCGTTCGAGGGTCTGCGAGAGCCGGGCGATGCGCTCACGGATGCGGCGCTTGTCCATTTCGAGTTTTTGTTCACCCGGACCGCGCGTCCCCACGCCGCCGCCGAGGCGTGAAAGGTGTATCCCCTCTCCCGAAAGCCGCGGCAGCAGGTACTGGAGCTGCGCCAGTTCCACCTGCAGTTTGCCTTCCATCGAACGGGCGCGTGCGGCAAATATGTCGAGGATGAGCTGCACGCGGTCTATAGTCTTTGTCTCCACAACCTCTTCGAGATTTCTCTGCTGAGCGCTCGTGAGGTTCGCGTCGAACACGACGACGTCGGCTCTCAGTTTTTTCGCCGCCTCCTGAATGCGCTTTGCCTGCCCCTCGCCGATCAGAAGCCGCCGGTCCGGCTCTTGCCGTTTGAAAACGAGCGTGCCGGCCACCAAAAGCCCGGCTGAGAGTGAGAGTGCCTCAAGCTCGGTTGCGGCCTCCTGGGTTTCGTTCACCATCACAAGCAGCGCTTTCTCTCTCATGGTTTATCCATTTTGGGGTCAGACCCCGCTATCTCAGGGGTCTGACCCCATAGCTTCCAGTCGTTCAGTATCCTTTGTGCGATGTGCGAGGCGGATTCACCGGCCTCCACGGGAATGAACACGACATCTTTCTCCCGCCTGAACCAGGACCATTGGCGCTTGGCGTAGCGCCGTGTGTTCTGCCGGAGGTTCTCGACGGCGCTGTCCAGCGTCGTCTCCCCGCGCAGATACGCGCGGATCTCCCTGAAACCGAGCGCCATGGAAGCGGTCTGGCCGATGTTCTTCCCAAGTAGCGAACGCACTTCTTTCACCAAGCCACCCTCGATCATACGTTCCACCCGCCGGTTCACGCGCTCGTAAAGCTCTTGCCGCCCGAGATCCAAAAAATAAACTCTATGAAAAAACTGGTCGCGTATCCCCTTTCTATTCTTTTTTTCAGAAGAGAATGGCCGCCCGGTCAGGTGATGCACCTCGAGCGCGCGGACAATGCGACGGATATCGTTGGGATGAATGCTTTTTGCGGCGGCTTCGTCGACCCGAGACAGTTTTTGATGAAGAAAACCGTCCCCGTGTTCTTCGTGCACCTGCAGCATTTTCTTTCTGAAGCGCTCGTCCTTCAGGGGACCGCCCTCTTGTGCCTGAAAAAGACCGTCCAACAGCGCACGCAAGTAAAGACCTGTGCCTCCGACAATGATGGGCGTTTTGCCGCGCTTGAGCACGGCCTGTAGGCATTTGAACGCGTCCCGGCTGTACGCGGCCGCGTCATACTCTTTGCCAGGACTCAAAAAAGACACCAGACGCACCGGGATAGGACCGTCCTTGGGACTTGCTTGGGTGAGAATGTTCATGCCACGGTACACCTGCATGGAATCGCAGGAGATGATCTCGCCGTTCAGTTTTTTGGCGAGACAAAAGGCGACCTCGCTTTTGCCAGAGCCGGTGGGGCCGGCGATGGCGATGAAATGGGGGCTTATTTTAGGAAACTGCCGCTTCGGACACAAATTTTGTCGGATAACCGTCTTTCTTCAGGCGCGTCTCAAGCGCTCTGGCATCTTCCATGGATCGCAGGCGGCCCACGCGCACGCGGTAAAGACTGTCGGCGCGGCCGTTCTCAAGATAGGCGTCGTATCGCGTGTCCAAAAGTTTTCCGACCAGCGAGCGCGCGTTGCCCTCATTGGAGAAAGAACCAACCTGAACGCTGAAAAAGCCGCCTTCCGCGACGCTTCCGGCCCCGGACGGCGCCAGACGCGAACGCGCGTAAGCAGCCATGTCGGTATCGCCGTATTCCGAGAGAAAGCGCCGGTATTCCGTATCGGCGCGTTTTCCGTCGCCGTCCACGGCGAACGAATCGGCGAACGACAGCGCCGCCTGCGTCCTGAGCGGCGACGCGGATGCGGTGATAGAACCCAGGATACGCCGGGCCTCATCGCTTCGACGCATTTTTAGGAGGCACAGCGCCCGAAGATAGCGCACTTCATCCGTTTCGACGCCGCTTTTCCCCTTTTCCAGGGCGCGGGCACACAGCGTCTCGGCTTCCGAAAAATTTTCTTTCAGGTAGGCCTCATAGATCTTCTGTATGTCAGTTCCGGAGCGCTTCGGCGCGGCGAGGCGGGCGCCTTTTTCTTTTTGTAGACGCTCGCGCTTCGTTTCCATGCGGCCGGACAAAGCCTCGGCCGTGCCAGCTAACGAGAAAAGAAAAAGCAGGACAAAGAACGGCCACCGGACTCTCACGGGCCGACGAGCTCCCCCAGCAGGGTTTCATCAGCCGCCCCCGCGATCCGGGCACTGCGGAAGCGCCCGACGAGGTCTTCATTCGAAGAGACCACGACACGCTTATACTCGCGCGTTCTGCCGGCGTAGCGGTTGTCGCCGCGTTTCGTGCGTCCCTCGAACAGCACTTCCATCGTGCGCCCGATAAGCTCCTGATTCTTGCGGAGGCTCATGGCCTTTTGCAGTTCTAAAAGCGTCTGATGCCGGCGCTCTTTTTCGTTCTGCGGGACGTCGTCCTCAAGACGCAGTGCGGGCGTACCAGGTCTCGGCGAATAAATAAAGGTGAAAGCGCTATCAAACTCTGCACGACGCGCCAGGTCCAGCGTGTCCTCGAAATCCGTCTGGGTTTCACCGGGAAAACCGACAATGAAATCGGTGGTGAGCGAGCCGTCGGGCACAAGCCTCCTGTATTCCGCGATCTGCTCGAGGTACCATTCACGCGTGTGTTCGCGCTTCATGCGCTTCAGGACGCGGTTTGAGCCCGACTGCACCGGCAAATGCAGGTGCCCGCACACCATGGGTAGCGACTTCATGGCCTTGAAAAGGCGTGCGTGAGCATCCTTGGGGTGACTGGTGATGAAGCGAAGCCTCGAAATGCCCGGCGCCTGATCTTGGATCTTTTCCAGCAGTCCTGCAAAATCGATATTTTCCTCGAGGCCTTTTCCATACGAGTTCACGTTCTGCCCGAGCAGCATCACGTCCTTGAAACCGCGGCTCTCGAGGTCTTTCATTTCTTCGAGAACGCTTTGCGAGGGCCGCGAACGTTCGTCCCCGCGCGTGTACGGGACAATGCAATAGGTGCAGCGGTGATCACAGCCCGTCATGATGGTGACCAGCGCTTTCAGGCCGCCCGAGCGGTAGCGGATGCCGTCGAGACCGTACTCCTCGTTCAGCCTATCCACAGCCAATCGTGGCGAACGTTTTTGCCGGATCTCTTCGACAAGGTCGGGGATCTGGCTCAGATTCCCCGGACCGCACACAAGGTCGATCTCGGGATTACGCCTGAAAAAATCCTTGCCGTGCTCCTGAGCCATACAGCCGATGATGCCGATGACCATGCCGGGTCTGGCGGCCTTGAGATGCTTGAAATGGCCCATGCGTCCAAATACCTTCTGCTCGGCGTGGTCGCGCACACTGCAGGTGTTGTAAAGAAGCAGGTCGCTTTCTTCGGGCGAAGACACTGACTCAAAACCTTTCTCGATGAGCAGGCCGAGCACGGCTTCGCTGTCACGCTCGTTCATCTGGCACCCGAAAGTCTGGAGGAACAGCTTTTTCTTTGCGATACCTTGACCGATCGATGATTGCATTATCTTAAAACCTCGCGGTTTCGGGAGGGATCTCGTCCTTTTTCGTAAGCGTAAGATAGACGACCAGCACTAAGATCGTGACGAGAAAGATCACGCTTGTCACGGTCGTCCCCAAGCCCAAACCCCCGTCAGCGCGGGCCTGCGAAAGGTAGTCTCCGATAGATGCGCCCAGCGGCCGAGTCAAAATATAGACCAGCCAGAAAACCAATACCGCGTTTCTCGACTGACGCTTCTGTTCCGCAGCCAAGATCCCCTTCATCGCATAATGCACGATCGTCACGATCGCAATGAGGCCGGCGAATATGAACAACGACGTCAAATACCCCAGACCGAACTTTTCCGCAGTGAGGTCACCCGCAGCGGTGCCCAATGCGAACGTGAAAAGGATAGCCAGCCAGTAGAACGCCTCGCGGCGAGTCGTGACAATGGCATGAACGGACAGCGTCTTCTCAACCGCGTACCACACCGCGAAGGTCAGGACAAGCGCGCTGGAGAATGCAAGAGTGGTCGTCTCCAGAGGAACTCTGAGGTGGTCTGTCAGGTTATCCGTGATCAAGGTACCGACGATGCTGAGGAGAACGACCGCGAGCCAATAGATGGATGGGGAGTACTTTTTCCACTTGAACTGAAAGAACAAAATGACAACGAGCAGTCCGCCCATGATCAGTGTCGTTCCCGTCAGTCCGAAAAAATGTTCGATCAGATAGTCAGCCGCCGTCTCACCGACCGTGGTACACAGGACCTTGATGATCCAGAAGTATAGGGTGACCTCTGGCACTTTGTTCAGCATCCGTCTGATGGGCGATAAGCTCATCTTAATTTATCTCCGATAACGCCATTTGTAAACCTTCCGCTAGCGGCCCTTGACGGACAAGAGAGAGGTCTTCTTGCTCAGGAATCGGATCAAGGCGTAACTCACCGCCGAGGTCGCGAAGATGGCCACCCAGATCCCGTCAAAGATCAGTCGATGCGTGGCAAAGGCGTCTCCGGCCACTTCCATGAGCGTGAAAACGACGATCAAAAGAAATACGCTCGCGTATTCTCTTTTGATGGACCAGCGGATCGAAAAAGAAAGTTGCGGCGGCGTCCATTGAGTAAAATTCGGGAAAAAGGCCGGTGTGTGTTCCGCCCAGGCCAAATAGGCCTCCCCGAATTTTCGGCGAAGGAATTCCTCTTCCGCGAACATGATACGCTCGTAGTACAACCAAAAGACCAGCAGATACAAGAAGCCCATCCACCACGACCGCGGAAACAGCGCCACCCCCAGACCGCTCAAGAAATTGCCGAAATACAAAGGGTGGCGCATGATCGAGTACATGCCCGATTCGTTCAGACTGTCCGCGACCTGGCTTCTCACGTTACGGCCCGAGGTCCCTTTCGGCGCGGAGCCTACGGTGAGCACCCGCACGCCAAGCCCCGTCAGAGAAATGCCGAAGCAAAGGAATTCCCAGATCTCGTCCAACCAATGCATGCCGGCCGGATAATGGAAATGGCGCAGCGCCATGAGCACCAGCACTATCGTCAGGATAGGCAGGTAACTGCGCCAACGGAACAGCCAGAGCCCAAAACCTTCAAAATCTTCGCGCAGTGCCATCAGAGCCTATCCTTTACCCGGTTTCCATTTGATATTGCAGCCGATGCTCGGTTTCTCCTTTTATCGCATCCACGCGTCTGACCAAAGATTTTCCACAAACATGGAATACGGTAAAATCTCAATGCCATCTTCTGTTTTTCTTGGGCGCTCTTCAAGAGACACGGCGATCCTTCTTTTTAGTTTGGGGTGATCCTTTATGATTTCACGCAAGTTTCGAAGGTGGTCGGAAGTGATTTTAGGGCTTGCTTTCGCTTCGATCGCGATTTCCATGTCCCCCATGATAAAATCCACCTCGATGCCGGTGGTAAGCCGCCAGTAGCTCAAATCATAATCCAGGCCGCTGTAGGCGCGGTGAGCCGAGAGTTCATGAAACACCCAGTTCTCAAAGGCTTTTCCGAAAAGTTCCGAGCCGGGCACGATCTTCCCCCGTTTGGCTAGATAATTGACAACCCCCACATCCGAAAAATAAAACTTTGGCGTACCGATCACCCGACGCTTGGGACGCTTACGGTAAGCTTCAAGAAACCGGGCCAGTAGAGTATCAATGAGAATTTGAAAGTACCCTTTGACGGCAGGCGATGAAACGCCGCATTCCCTGGCGATCGTGGAATAATTGACAAGCTCCGTGTCGGAGAGCGCGGCGGCACTTAGGAAATGCGAAAATGCCGGTAGATTCCTCACAAGCGCCTCCGCTGCAATTTCCTCCTTCAAATAGTCATTCACGTAGGAACGGACAAGTTTTTCATAAGACTGGCTTAAATAGTGCCTGGGAAGATACCCATGATTGATCATGCGCACGAGGTCGAATTCGCCCCCGAGTTCTTTGGAGACAAACCCGAAGAGCTCGTGCCGGACAGCCCTACCCCCCAAGAGATTGGCGTGGCCTTTTCGGACCTTTCTGGCGCTTGAACCGCATAAGCCGAATACAAAACCTGTATTCTCGATGAGCCAATGCACTTCATCCAGCAAAACAGGGATTTTCTGGATTTCGTCGATAATAATAAGGCTGCCCCTTTTCTCGGACTGGGCGTGTAGAAGTTCTTCTCGAAGAAGGCTCGGTTTTTCGATCAAGCGGACATACAGATCCGTTTTCAAAAGGTCATACCAAATCGCGTCGGAATAGACGGATTTGAGAAGCATGCTTTTTCCGCTCTGGCGAGGACCCCACAGAAAAAAACTCTCTTTGGGCCGCGTTGGAAGCTCTAATCGTCTATGAATCATAACATTGATATATCAGGATAAAATAAAGTAGTCAATTAAATTATCACAATAGCAAAGCGGCCTATTTCTGTTTCAATTATGAAACGAAATTTATCTATTCGTTGATTTCAATACATAATAGAAACACGAAGAGGATCGGAAATAGAGGCTCCGTGCCCGGGCCTGGCGGCTTTGAGATGCTTGAAATGCCCCATACGCCCGAACACTTTCTGCTCGGCGTGGTTGCGCACACTGCAGGTGTTGTAGAGAAGCAGGTCGCTTTCTTCGGGCGAGGACACGGGCTCAAAACCTTTCTCGATGAGCAGGCCGAGCACAGCTTCGCTGTCTCTTTCATTCATTTGACAGCCAAAAGTTTGTAAAAAGACTTTTTTCAAGCGCGTCCTTTGCTGGGTTTCCATTGATAATTTTTACTCAAGATTTTTTACTTAGGTAGACATGGGACAAGTCGAGCCATCTCCTTGTTTTGAATCCCCGGGCCTTGAGAAAATTCACGATTTTTTGTGGTGTGCGGGAATCCAGCATCGAAAAATGTACCTCGCAAACAACGGTGTGGCATGAGGGCAAGCTCAAAGCATCCCCCAGCCCCTCGAAGACTTCATATTCGGTACCTTCCGTGTCGATTTTAATGACGTTGGGTGGCGGCAAACCTGATTTTTCGATTAAAGAGTCCCCTCTCTCGACCCGGATCGTCTGCGAATCCCCCATTTGGTGCCGCCGTGCGGTAAGTAAAGAATGAGTACCGGCAGCGGGGTCCTTCGAGAAATAAAGCGTCTTATCTTCCTTCAGTTCGCCCAAAGCGAGCGGAACGGCCTTCGCGCGCGTTATACGGTTCAGGTCGAGGTTCCGCCGCAGCACGTTGTAGGATGCAGCCTCCGGCTCGAACGCCACCACCGAGACGTTCTTCCCGGCCGAGGCAAGCGCCATGACGACCGTATAAACCCCGATGTTTGCGCCGATGTCCCAGAACACGTCCCCTTCCATCAAGGAAGCGTAGATTGCTTCCAATATGTGTCGATCCTGGCTTATTTTCAGACGCAGTTGGGAGGAGTCAAAACCATGCATCGTCAACGATAGTTCTTGGGACAGGCATACCAGATGAGTTGGGCCAAGCGGGTCTTTGGCCTTCGCTTCCGACACTGTCGATCTATCCCGTGACAGCCTGCGGCCAATAAAATTCAAGAAACCGGTATGACGCAACAAGCGCCGGAATGAAACGAGTAACTGATTTTCAAGCGGAATAAGTTGGAAAAATTTTCTCATGAGCGTCCATCTGAGCCATGGCGGAACATCTCAGCAGGGTCCAGGTCCCGCGCTGAGATCACCGTCGCGTTTTCTTGGATGTGTTCCACCGTTACCATTATAAATCCTTTCGGGGATCAGAATACGAGCTTGTTTTAGAATTTTCTTTCATCAATTCAAAAATTTTGGAGCGTGCATCTGCCGGCAATTCCAGGCCGGAAAGCGCTTGTATATTTTCTTCGATGTGCCGAATATTCACCATGCTCGGAAGGACAACGGAAATACCCGCGATTGACAGTAAAAAACGAATAGCTGCTTGCGCAATGGTTAAACCACAATTATTTACAAATGAGAAATTAACCGGGGATGGGGAGAAGATCCGGCCATTCGCAAAAGGCTCCCGCGCTATCAACGCAACACCTTGAGCGCTCGCCATCGGAACAAGCTTGCTCAGCGCTTCCGAAGCATAAAAATTGATAGGCACTTCCAGGCAAGCAAACCCTTCGCCCCCAATTTTTAAGGCTTCAAGAGCCGTCCGGACATCCGATGAGATGCCGTAATATTTAATTTTACCCGCGCGCCTCAGACGTTCAAGCATCTCGAAAACATAGCCCCCCTGCAAGTCTTTCATGGAAGGGCTATGAAGTAAGAAAAAATCAACACATTCGGTTCGCAGCCGCTTAAGACTCCCTTCCACTGCCCGCGAAAGATGATCTTCACTGAAATGCCCGGTTGTGACTTGTGAATTAAAAGCATTGGTAACAACCTGCCGGACGGGTCGAAAACGTCTTACAAGCGGGCGGACTAGAGGTTTTAAAAAGAAAAACGTTTTCAGCCGCTCCGAATACTTCATCCCGGCTTTCGTTGCGATGATCATGTCATCTCGGCGGTATCTAGACAGCGTCTTTCCCAAAAGTCTCTCACTATCTCCCTGACCATAGAAATCTGCCGTATCAAAAAAAGTGACCCCTCTATTCAATGCTAATTCCAGCGCTCGCTGGGAAGAGGCGGTGCCCGCTCGTGAAGCTATTGGCGCGCACCCGAAGCCAATGACAGACGACCGAAGACCTGTTTTCCCTAAGGATCGGCTTTCCATTTAAGTAACCCGGATTTGCAACATCAAACGAGATTTTTTTAGAGGAATACACGCTTTATGATAACAGTATGAATCTTCAACAAATCCCATTCCAGATTTTCCAGTGATTTCAATAATTTTTGATCTGCCATAAAAACGCTGAATATCTTCATCGCTTCTATTGACGGATGAGAAAAAATGAGACAACTTTTTTTTACGATGACTGCCCAGCACAATAACATGCGGGCCAGAATCTAGATCAACATCCGTCAGATAAAAATTAAAATAAATAAAACGGAAACTTTCCAGATCGTAATGAAAACGAACCGTTTGGTTGGCAGCCAATCTTTCCTCGTCGGTTGCCTCTATCGGAAAGCTCCACCACATTATTGCATTGACTCGATGCGGATCTCCAAGAAGATAACGAGTGGAAATTTCAAGGAGCTTGGGGTCTTCTTGAATCCTTCGGATAGCTGGACAAGCGGCTAAATCAGCATAACGCGCCAATGGCAATCGATATCCGATAAGACGTTCCGTATTGATGCGTTCTTTGTATCGATAAGAGTGCCGTTTTCCTCCAGCGACGACCACGCATTCGGATTCTTCGGCAAATCTTTGAATTTCTTCAACTAGCTCACCCGAAAGATCCATGCCTAGATAGAGTGCGTTTTTTTTAACGTCTAAAAGAACCCGACGAACATCGACATCAGGAAAAAGAGAATTATTGGTGTTGTGATGAGTGCGTTTACGCACAACAAGGTTGGCAAACGTTACCGAGTGACGAATAAATGGAAAACGCTTCAAAAACATTAAGACGGCTTCCCAGAAACCTGAGACCTCTACGTGGTGTTCGATTTTTTTAAAAATATTCATTTCGCAGGTTTCCAAGATTCGACGAATACACTGTCAGCCACATCAATTAAAAAGGAGAGCTTCTTGCTCATTCGTTTGAGTAATTCTGAAAAATGGATCAATGGTCTTTTATAGGCTGGCATCAAGGCAATATCAGACTTTTGCAATCCTAATCCCAAAAAACAATCAACAAACACACTTGTCTTTCCAATTGCCTTTACGAACTCCTCCCTTAAATCCCCGATACTCCAATACCTGACTTCAAAATCCTTGGCCTCCCTAAAACCCCTTCTGATCTGATGCTGCAAACAACGCGCTCCCCATTTATTGGGCATTTGGATCACAGAATGGCCATTGGGTTTTAAAACCCTGCCTATTTCAGACATCACTCTCACGGCATCTTGGGTGCTAAAATGTTGCAACACACTGTAAGAAAACACGACATCAAAACTATTTTCCTTGAATGGCAAGTGCCGTGCATCGCCAACGACATACTCCAGGGGTAACTCTAATTGCTTAGCGACTCTCTTGGCGGCCATGATCGCACCCAGGGAAGGGTCGATCCCGATAGGCGCGTAGCCTAACCGTTTGGCGGAGATACACCATCTTCCCCAATTACAGCCTATATCTAAAAAAGAAGCCCCATTCGAAGGAGGCAGCGGCAATTCTGGAATTGGGTACTCGCATAATTTACCAACTAAATGTTTGTATCCAATGCCATTGGTCGCGCCCACAAGAAATGACACAACGGGGTCGATCTTGCAATTCCCCGATCTGTACAGATCAACGATCCCCTGCTTTTCCTCTTCGGCCAGCCCAAGGGATTCTAAATAAAGCTCAGGCGCGCGAACGTCCCCATTCTCCCCTCGAACTCTTCTGAGTGAGTTTTCTACTAGGCCCATACTCTGTTCAATATCGTCTAATAACATCACCGGCGTATCGTCCGCCATGAAGTATTTTGCTCCCGAATCAGAGACCAAAATACCCTCGTTAACCTTCAAAGAGGAGTGGGTGCGAGGGCATACCAACTTTTGAATAAGTTCACACTGCGAGGTCACACGGGTCCTTTGCCGGGTTTCCATTTGATGTTGCAACCAATACTCGGTTTTTGTTTTTTGGGAGGCTCTTTGCCGGCCAGTGCCAAGCCAATGGCTTCACGCAGGTCTTTGCCGGTGACGGGAATGCCGTTACCGGGCCGGCTGTCGTCTAGCTGGCCGCGATAAAAAAGTCTTTGCTTTGAGTCGAAGAGGAAAAAATCCGGCGTGCAGGCAGCCCCATAATCGAGTGCCGTCTGCTGTGTTTCGTCATAGCAGAACGGGAAATTGAACGAGAGTTCTTTGGCCATGGCCTTCAGGCTTTCGGGCTTGTCGTCCGGATAATTGTCGGCGTCGTTCGAGCTGATGGCGACGATGCCGAGGCCTTTTGCCTCGTGATCGCGCCCGAGACGCGCCAATTCCTCTTTCACGTGCTGCACATACGGACAGTGCCGGCAGATGAACATGACGAGAAGCGCCTTTTTCCCCGAGAACGCAGCGAGCGAGATCTTTTTTTTCGACACGACATCCGGTAATGAAAAATCAGGTGCCTGCATGCCGAGGGGTTTCATCATTGAGGGGGTTAAGACCATATTTTTTGCGAGTCCTTTTTTTAAAAAGAGTTAAGGGGCCAGGACAAGATCAGCATTTTCCACCCGTCGTGTTTCCTCGTCGGCTAAAATTTGAATGCGCTTCACCTTTTTGATCGGACCCTCCTCCGAATTGTCGAACAAAAATTCTATCCTCACGAACGAGCCCTTGCGTATCTCGAGCGCGGACCAATCACTTTTCCCCGTCACGCGGAACACGCGGGCGTGATGCTTCTCTAGCGAGGCGGAAGCCTCGGCGGCCGTGCAGAGAAGCCCCACCCTGAAATTGACATATTCGCCGGGCGGGACACGGCCGTTATTGAAGAAAGAGACCGCGGCCTCTTTTTCCTCGAAAGGAATCACCGTGTCAGGCTGAGACACTCGCCTCCAATTACCCTCGGAGTCTTTCAAGTCCACGCTCTCGACCACGCAGGTCTCGGCGGCATACAGCGCGCCCGCGCCAACAGCGATGAAAAATGCCGGCAAAATCGCCGCAAAGATCTTCCTCAACCGAGCGTCTTGCCGGTGAGTCGTTTGTAAACGTCCTTGTAAGCCGCCGAGGTCTTCCGCATCACTTCGTCGGGGAGCACCGGCCCCGGTGGGGTCTGCTTCCATCCCGACTGCAAGAGATGATTGCGCACGATCTGTTTGTCGAGGCTCGGCTGATCACGCCCCACTTCGTAGGTTTTCTTCGGCCAGAACCGCGAACTGTCCGGAGTCAGCACTTCATCGATGAGGATCAGCTTACCCTCCAGAAGCCCGAACTCGAACTTGGTGTCCGCGATCAGGATGCCCTTGGTTTTCGCAAAACGCACACCTTCCTTATAGATAGCGATGGAAAGATCCTGGATCTGCCGCGCGACGCCCTCACCCACGAGTTCCACGGTCTGCGTGAAATCGATGTTCATGTCATGTCCGACAGTCGCCTTCGTCGCCGGCGTGAATATCGGCTCGCTCAGCTCTTCGGACTGGCGAAGTCCCGCTGGAAGCGAGTGACCGCAGACTTTTCCGCTTTTCAAATAATCCTTCCATCCGGAACCGGACAAAAATCCGCGCACCACACATTCCACGGGAAGCGGCTGCGTGCGCCGCACGAGCACCGAGCGGCCCTCAAGCTCTTTTCCGTGCTCTTTCACGAGGGCCTTTTCGAGCCCCATGCGCCGCACGTCGTCACCGAGGATGTGGTTCGGGACTATGTTCTTGAATTTCTTGAACCAGAAAAGCGAGATCTGGTTCAGCACCTTTCCTTTGTCCGGGATCGGCGACGGCAACACCACATCGAACGCGCTCAAACGATCCGTGGTCACGATCAAAAGCTTGTCGTCCCCCACGGCGTAAATGTCGCGTACCTTTCCGCGGTTCAGAAGCGGCAGCGGCAGACGCGTTTCCCAAACAGTGTTATTTTTTTTGCTCATGAGCTCCATGTTCGAAGATCTCCATCGTTGCTTTACGTCCGGAAGCTGCTTTGCGGAGCCTATCCATGATGGCCAGCCCAAGCCCGCTCTCGGGGATGTCCTCAGCGATAATGAGGTCCAGCTTCATTTTATCAAGTTTGCGCATGGCGTCAAACAGCGTCGAGGCAGCTTCCCGGAGGTCGCCTCTGGCACTGAGGACGCTTTGCTCGGCAAAAACGCCGTCAGCCGGATGTTTTTGGAACAGCAGGCATCCAATGCGCGGCCAGGCGCGGCCCTCCGAAAGGCAACGGTCTTTGACGCGCGTCAGTGTTTTCACGAATTCACCGGGCGCGACACCCATCAAATAAAAAGGCGTCTCGGGCGCATAGTGGCTTTTCATGCGGCCGGGAGATTCGGGTGCCGCTTCTCCCGAAGACGCGGGCGCTTCCACCCGCACCCATTGTGAGAGTTCTTCGACGGTCACGCCACCTGGCCTCAGAAGCACACAGCGGTCCCCTTCGATCTTCAGCACCGTGGATTCGACACCCACCTCCGTCCGTCCCCCGTCCAAAATGAGGTCCGGCGCATCGGCGAGCTGTTCGGCGACAGCCTCGGCAGAGGTGGGACTTGTGCGGCCAAAAATATTCGCGCTGGGCGCGGCCACTGGCTTTCCGAAGCGGCGGATGAGTCCAAGAGCCGCCGGATGCCTGGGCATGCGGACGCCGACAGTGGAAAGCCCGGCCGTCACGATGTCAGGCACCTCAACCTGCTTGGAAAGAACGAGGGTAAGCGGTCCGGGCCAAAAACCGCGCATCAATTTCTCGGCAAGAGGCGGGATGTCTTTCCACAGCTTTTTCGTGTCACCCGGATCGGCCACGTGCACGATCAGAGGATCGAAGGCCGGCCTTTTTTTGATCTCGAAAATGCGTGCTACCGCCCTGGGGTTGAACACGTCTGCGCCGAGACCGTACACGGTTTCTGTAGGAAACGCCACGACACCACCGGCCGCGAGGATACCAGCCGCTTTTTCCAGGCCGGTGGCGTCCTTGGCATCCACGATCTTAGGGTTCACTAGCGGCGCTCGCCCAAACGCTGGAGAATACGATGATACGGAAAGTTACGGCCCGGGCACTCCGTGTGCTTGTTTTTGATGTCTTCATGGCGACGTATGGAATCGAGGTCTATCCCGAATTTCTCCTGCAAGGCCGCCAAAACATGGCACACGGAATTGAACTGCGCCTCCGTCATTTCCTGGCGATTGAAGTCACCGACAATACAGATCTGAATGTCATAAGGTCGATTGGCCTTGACCTGTTTTTTCCATCTCCAGCCGACTTCGATGGCGCCGTCCGGCGTATACGATCCGTTCCCGACGACGAAGTGATAGAAGAGTCCCCCCATACGGCGGCGCAGATGGTCACGATGAAAATGCAGGGCACTGCCTCTCACCGTGCCGCTGTGATGCAGCGTGATGGTGCGCCAAGGATAGCTTTGGCCGAGCGTGTCGATGAGGCGCCGCGCATCGGCCCGTGTCACGGGTTCGCGCCTGACCGAAGGAACAAACGGCGCCTGCTGAGGCCTCGGAATGAAAAGCCTCTGCCCGATCTCCAGTCGGCTCGGGTTCGCGATGTGGTTCACGCGCATGAGCTCGTGCGCATCGGTCCCGTACATTTTTGCGATGCGGTAAAGCGTCTGCCCGCGCTCGGTAACGTGGTAAAAGCCCGTAGCGGGCACCGCGTGCGGCGCCATGGGGCCCGAAGACACCAGCGGACGGGGCGTGCTACGAGCGCAGCCGCCGAGAACCAGTGCTGCGGCCAGAACGAAGACAAGAAACCTCTGTCTAGAACATGCAGGAACGCTGAACATCATCGGCGGTTAAAATCATCCTCCACCCGCACGATGTCGTCTTCCTCGAGATAATCGCCGATTTGCACTTCGATAAAAACAAGCGGCTCACGGCCGGTATTGTGCATGCGGTGAAGCTCTCCGAGAGGCACTTCCACATAAGAACCTTGAGAAACGGTCGTCTCTTTTTTCCCCACGGTGGCAATGCCCGTGCCCGAGAGAACGATCCAGCGCTCGGAGCGGCGCGCATGTTTTTGCAGGCTAAAACGCAGATCCGGCAGCACCTCGATGCGCTTCACCTGGCAGGAAGCCTCCTTTAAAAGGATATCGTAATGACCCCACGGCCTCTGATTGGATTCCATGCTTAGCCCCCGTGCAGTTCGCGGTATTCCTGAACGTCGGACTTGCGACGTTTTTTCCTCGCCGCCAACATTTCGGTGAGACGAATGGTCTTCGCCGCGTAAAATTCGAGAAACGCGACCACCGCAAGGATGGATACAAAAATGACACCTATCAGCGCGGCCCCAAACCCACGCACCTGCGTCATGAGAATGGCAAGCAAGCCCGTGGTCCACGAGATAAAGTACGAAAAAATCACCGCTGCTCGGTCAGACATCCCGATCTTCACGAGGCGGTGCGCAAAATGGTTACGGTCCCCTTGCCAGGGGACAACACCGCGCAACAGGCGCACCACGACGACAGAAACCGTGTCATAAATAGGGACTCCGAAAACGAGCACCGGAATGAACAGCGTCGCGTAGGTGGTCTGGGGCGTCTGGTAACTACAAAGAAGAGTGAACGCCGCCATCATGTAGCCAATAAAAAGGCTCCCGTTATCTCCTAAAAAAATTTTTGCGGGTTTAAAGTTATGCGGAAGAAAACCAAGAAGAGCCCCCACGAAGACCGCCAAAAAAAGACTTATCACGGATTGATGAATGATCTGTGAAATACAAAGAAAAGTCATGGCTGAAATAATGGCGATACCCGTGCAATGGCCATCAAGCGAATCAATGAAATTAAAGGCGTTCATCATGAGAAGGATCCAGATGAAGGTGATCAAGAAACCTAAAACGCCGAGCCCTTGAAAAAGATTGATCGTAAGACCGAAACTCATCAAGATGAGTGCCGCCAACATCTGACCACCGAGCTTCTTCAGAGGGCTCCAGGCATACTTGTCATCGAACAAACCCACCAACAGGATGATAAGACCGCCAAAAAAGATGACGGTGATTTTTGGCACGAGCATAAGTGTGTGCCGCCACAGGTCGATCCCTTCCGACAAATAGAGCTGGATCTTAAAAAAGAGAACCCCTCCGATCGTTGCGTACACGAGAGCCCAAAAAGAGACAAAAACGGCCACACCTCCCAAGAAGGGCACAGGCCTCAAATGCGCTTTTCTTTCAGTGGGATAATCTAGGAGTTGATATCGGTGCCCTAACCGGGTGAACGAAAAGGTAAGGACAAAAGAAAGAAGGCCGGCCGCCGTAGAAGCAGCTAAAAAGATAATGGCTTCAAAAAGAACTTTGTCCAATGAAGGTCTCCCGATGGTTAAAGTTTAACAAATATTTCGTCCGTCCGTGCCATTTTTAGCATGCGTTTCTTCAAGAACCCGAATAAGTTGCGGGGAAAGATGCCGGCGCGAAAAACGCTTTTGAAACGCTAGGCTCTGCTTTTGGATCTCAGCTTTCTCCTCGTTCCCCAGTCGGCGCACTTTATCAATGACCTGAAGCAACGCCTTCACATCGTATGGACGAACATGGTAACCTAAATTCGATTCGCGAACCACATCAGCCATGTGCCCCTCCTCGGGGCCGATAAAAACAAATGGCCGACCCACAGATAGGATACCGTAAACCTTGCAAGGATGCACGATGCCGACAAAGGGTCCGCCCATCACCACCACATGCAAGTCACCAGCAGATAAAGACTCTGAAAGTGCCCCCATCGGCTGATAAGGCAATTGGACGATGTTTGCAATAGAATGCTCTTTTTTAAACGCGGTGACACATGGCACGAGGCTCCCGCCTCCGATAAAATAAAATAAGACGGCTGGATCGTCCTTCAATGCCCTTGCCGCGCCCAAAACAGTGTCCAGTGGATGGCATGGGCTGTGATTGCCTGAATACATCACGACGAATTTATCGCTCATACCCCTAGAATGCCTGAATGTGTTTTGATCGTTTGGAATAGACTTCAACGCGTCATCATGCGCCCAAGGCGGCAGTACACGGATCCGCTCGGACTCAACTTTATAACGGCGCTCGATCCGCATTTTCATGAAGCGGTCCAAAGCCACAACCTGATCGCTTTTTCGGAATGACCATCCGGACAGCGCCGACAGCAAACGACCAATGAGAGAACATTCCTTCAGCCATCCCGCAGCGATCGCCTCGTCCGGATTCATGTCCATGACCCAGTACACGAAACATCCACCTTTCAGCACACGGAAAAAAAGGCAGGGCAAGGCCACCAGGGGAGGCGATGTCAGGCCCACCACAACATCCTGTCTAGGAATAGTAAACAGCTTGAGGAGGAGCGCCAAATGGAATGTTGCAAAATCGACCGCCCGCGCTACTTTTGATTTTTTTCCAAGCGATGTGTATGAGACACGGTGAATTTTCACTGATCCCAAGACGTCAAACCGCGGATAAACAACCGTGGAGTCATCATAGCCATGATTTCCAGTGATGACTGTCACTTCATGGCCAGCTGCGGCAAGATCTTGCGCAAGATCAGTCAAATGCTGCGCCGTTGACACGACATCAGGATAGAACCCTTGGTTGACAAGAAGGACTTTCACGGATGAAGTCTATCTTTCGGTCAGCATGCGCTCAAGGATCTTCTCAACTTGCCCCCGGTTCTTGGTCTTGAAATACCAGTCAGTGGTGGCGCGTAAACCATCCATGAATTTCACCTCGGGCTCCCACCCCAGAAGTTTTTTGGCAAGTGAGTTTTCGGCTACCCTGTTCAAGGGCCCTACGGGCATATCAGGCTGCAAAAGAATGCGCGCCTGGTGCTTAGTGTAACGCAGAACTTCTTTTGCACAATCGATGACTTTTGTGCGCTCCATGGTCCCTAAATTGATGGCGGTCCCATCATCAATTTTCTCGCCGGCCAAGATCATGCCCCGAACGATGTCCTTCACATGGGTCCAGTTTCTGATCTGTTCGCCAGTTCCCCAAACCGGATAAGGATCCATCTTCACAAAGGCCTTCGCGATCATCGCGATCACCGCATGGTTCTCGTGACCGCGTTCCCCGTACACCGTAAAAAATCTGAGCGAAGCGGCCTTCATCCCAAAATCCTTGTGATAAGCACGCAACGTCATCTCGCTCATCAGTTTTGCCCAGCCGTACATGTTGTCCGCGTCATAGGGAGGCCCGACCATATCCTCGGTAAGATAGAGAATTTCATTTGGATCTGTCTGGAGGTGATTTGGATAAGCGCATCCCGATGAGGCAAAAACAACTTTTTCAACTTTCGCTTCGTAGGCTGCTTTAAATACCATCCCGTCCATCGCAAGGTTTTGAGCACAAAGCGCCTGATGCAAATCCACGTAACCGCGCCCGCCGTGGATCGCGGCCAGATGAAACACCGTCTGCATCCCCTCGACCGCTTTGCGGCAATTTGCGGATTCCAGAAGATCCATACGCATGAACTCGACGGCACCGCTTTTTGTGTATTTCTCTATGTTTTGAAGTTTCCCGCTGGTGAGATCGTCAGCGACCCTCACCCTGGCTCCAGCCTCCACCAAAAGATCGACCAAATGTGATCCGATAAACGAAGCCCCGCCAGTCACAAGCACTTTCCGATTGTTCCAATACATACGCCCCTCCTTTTTAGTCTGCTGTGCCATTGGATCAACTACCTCAAGACCTTTGGATCCTGTAAGGCCCCAAAACCAAAACTTCCATTTGCGTTCTCAGAAAGCAATCGAGCGCCTCTTCGGGGCGGCATACGATCGGCTCATTTTCATTGAAAGACGTGTTCAACACCATCGGGACGCCCGTGATCGAATGAAAAGCAGAGATCAAGCGATAATAAAGCGGGTTTTGGGAACTCGTCACTGTTTGCAGCCGGCCTGAGCCGTTCACGTGTGTGACGGCCGGGACCAGCGATCGTTTCGACTCGCGTATAGGATATACCTGCAGCATAAATGGCACGTCGTCGTCGATCTCAAACCATTCGGAGACTGCTTCCCGCAGGATAGACGGTGCGAACGGCCGGAAAGATTCCCGTCTTTTGATCTTTAGGTTCAAAATATCTTTCATGTCTCTGCGGCGCGGGTCACAAACGATGCTTCGATTTCCTAAAGCCCGCGGGCCCCATTCCATGCGCCCCTGGAACCAGCCCACTACTTTTCCATCCGCGATAGCCTGCGCGGCGACCTGGCATCGCTCTGCCTCATCGGTGATCAGCGTCACTTCACAACCCTGGCCGGATATTTCCGAGGCGCATTTGTCTAAGACGCCCTTGATATCTGTTTGGGTGAATTCCGGCCCCCAATAAGCGTGATCCATCATAAAACTACGTGGTTTTTTCAAGATCCGGTTCCATACGTAAAAAGCGGCCCCAATGGCGCCGCCCGCGTCTCCAGCCGCACACTGCACATAGAGACGATTAAAAGGTGTGTGGGTGTAGATCTTCCCGTTAGCAACGCTGTTCATAGCGCAGCCGCCGGCCAGACAAAGCGTTTTTTTTTCTGTTTGTCGGTGAACGTGACGAAGAATATGAAAAAAAGCTTCTTCATACATCGCTTGCATGGAAGCGGCGATATTTTTGTGTTGCTCAAGCACCTCGCCTTCCGGCTGCCGAGGAGCGCCGAGGAGCGCTATCATCTGGTCCGAATAAGCCCTTCCGATCACCGGCTCTCCGCCCTCCCAGACCATGGAAACCCCTTCGGCGTGATGTAAAAAATAATCTAAATTCAATTCGAACTTTCCATTTTTTCTCAGCAATACGATCTGGCGCATCTTTTCCATCTCAGTTGGCCGCCCGTAAGCGGAAAGCCCCATGACCTTGTATTCATCCCCGTATCTCGTAAAACCCAGGAACTGTGTAAGAGCCAGATAAAAAAGCCCGAGCGAATGCGGAAAAAGCACTTCATCGATGACCTGGATGTTCCCTCCTTTGCCAACTCCCCACATCGAACTGACAAAATCACCGAATCCATCGACTGAAACAACCGCAGCCTCCTCATACGGTGAGATCATGAAAGCGCTCGCTAAATGCGCGCGATGATGCTCCACACGATGGATAACGCCTGTGTAGTCAGCGTCCAGAACCCTGGAAACAACCGATCGGATATCCGTGATCTTTCGACTGTTCACGAATCGGTCCCGCATCACCCGGAAACTCGGCTGGCGCGCAAGAGCAAAGAACATCTTTTGAAAAATATGCGCTGACGGGTCCCGGTTTACCGCGACATGCTGCAAGTCTTTCGGGTCCACCCCAGCAGTTTTCAGGCAATACCGTACGGCATTCTCAGGAAAACCAGCCCAGTGTTTCACGCGCAAGAAACGTTCTTCCTCCGCGGCCGCGACCAGACGGCCGTCTTTCAAAATACAGGCCGCGGCATCTCCGTGATAGGCATTGATCCCAAGAATATTCAAAAGATACCTACCGTTTCATTTCTCATTAACGTTACGATGTTTGAATGCCTGTTCGAATAGTCGCAAAGAAAGCAGTGATTCGGCAAATAATCGCTGAAACGAATAATAAACGCCCGGCCAACCGTCGAAGAGCAATCCTTTGAACAATAAGCAATAGATCAGGACCGCTGGCGGGCCAAGTAAACGCGTCTTTCGAATCCTATCTTGCAAACTCAAATCCCTAAATTCAGTGTCTAAAATTTTTTGCACCTCTAGCTTTATGTATTTTTCCTGGGACATCCGCCAGTGCACAAATTTTTTTCTGTCATCGTGCACGATAAAAGGATTAAGCTTCTCGACCCTTCCATGCAATTGCACTCTTTGAGTGTGCCCATCTTGACGGTAAGAGGCGCTTTTGCGACGAAAAAGGACCACGACATCCGGGTACAGACTTTGCCTCAAGCGCCGGCCAAGTATCTGATATTTGAACCGCGCCTGGTAACCCACCACGTCGATTGGCGGGGCTAGACGCCTAAGCTCTTCGACAAAATCGGCTGGCACCCAGTAGTCCGCATCCAAAGCCAGCACCCACTCCGTTTTCACTTGGGTCTCGTGCAATGCAAAGTTCCATTGGGCCGCGTGATCCTTAAAAGCATTTTGAAAAAAACGGACATTGGAAAACGACCGGGCGATCTGCGGCGTCTCATCGGCGCTAAAGCTATCCACCACAACGATGTCCTTGGCCCAGCGAAGCGCCTCCAAAGTCCTAGCGATATTGGGAGCTTCGTTCAAAGTCAGGATCAGGACGGTGATGTCATCGATCATCACGAAATTCCCTTTTAATGGTCTGATACTTATCGGCCATTTTTTTTGACACGACTTCCCAGGTAAATTTTTCGGACAGCCGCTTTCCGGCCTCGCCCATGCGGCCGCGAAGGGAGTCATCCAACAAGATACGGTTGATCGCGCTCCCGAGTTCCGCCGGTTCACCGCTCACCACGCAGCCCGCCCCAGCATCGCTCACATCTTGCGCCAAACCGACTCCGGGCGTGACGACAACCGGGCAACCCACTGCCAGCGCTTCCAGCACCGCGTTACCGAAATTTTCCGATTGAGAGGGGAGCGCGAAGCAGGCCGCCTTTTTGTACAATTCGTATTTGCTCGCATCGTAGATCGGACCAAAAAAACGCACCCGATCGCCCCACGCGTGATCGTCACATATTTTTTGTAATTTTTTCTGATAGCCATCTTCGTCATTTCCAACGATCGCCAGGAGCGCCTCGGGGGCATGCTCCAATGAAAGGATCAGATGGTCGAGTCCTTTTTTCCAATTGATGCGGCCCAAAAAGAGAATGAACGGCCGCTTGCCCGTCCATTGTTCCAATGCGCGGAGAGTTTCCGGCTGCGAACCCGGCTTTGCGTCAGGAATAGGGTCGATCCCATTGGGGACGACGAAAATTTCCTTCAGTTTCAGTCCAAACTCAAGGATCTGCTTGGCTTCAAGCTCGCTGGTCGCGTGAATGGCGCTGGCCGCTTCTAAATTCCCCTTTTCGATCCATTGGATCCAGGCCATTTTCAACCAACTATTCTTTTTTCGAATGAGTTCCTGAACGAGCATGCCACGAGGAGATATCACGTAAGGGACATGATGCCGACGCGCGGCGGACTCCCCCGCCCACGTGGGCCATAAGAAAACGGAGTGGCTGTGCACCAGATCATATCGTGTCATACGCTCATCGAGGAAGTGACCCATTCCCGGACAATGATACAAGCGCCTAAAAAAATCGGTATTGAAATACCAGACGTTCACTCCGTCCATACGCGTCGGATGGCCAGGCTCAGCGCTCGTACGCGCATGACCATCCCGGCTGCTTGTAAGGACATCAACCTCATGACCTAGCCGCACAAGGCTTTTGCATAAGGCGTGCACGGACTGCATGGGACCGCCGTACCGTACCGCCGGTAGATACGATGGAATGATGTGAAGGATCTTCATGCGGCATCCGACATGCGCGAATAGACAACATAAGCCCAGCGCCGGGCCCAAGGGCAATACCTGTCCTTCAACAAGGGCACGCTTCGCCATTCCTCGAGTCCTTTGTCACTCTCCAGCCACCGGTGAATAGGAACGGTAAAACCCGTCTTTGGATGCGCCAAAACAGCGTCCGGCAAAGGGATCGAGGGACTTTGAGCCAGCCATCGTTTGTTCACGTGAAGGCGGCGATTTCCCAACAAAGGAGCCAGTTTCTTTAGCAAATGGCTGTCCACAAAAGGCGTGCGGATCTCGACCGAATGGGCCATGCCCGCCCAATCAGCGTCTCTCAGCAGCTGATTTCGCATGTAATAGCAGGCCTCGAGCGTAGCTACTTTTGCGAAATCGCCGATCGGCTCCGGTTTCAATTCACGCGAAAAATACTCCGGCATATTGAGCTTCCGAGCGCCCTCTCTCGCGAAATCTTTGTCCAGGACTTGAGGTATTTCCCAGGGCATGAAAAGGCCTCGTTTCAAAAAATAAACCCCGGGATAATCACGCCCGTAAAGAAAAACGCCCGCCGATTTGGGGCTCAGCGACGGCCAAAAAAAATGGGCCGCTGGAAAGGCTTTCTGAAACGCTTGGCCAAGACCCGGGACACGGGACGCGAGAGAAAGAGAATGCGCCCATTTCGGGATCGTTTGAAATGAGGGGTAGCCTCCGAACAACTCATCCGCCCCAAGTCCCGATAAAGCGACTTTCAAGCCAAATCCCTTGACCGCTTTACTGATGAAGTAGGTGTTGATCCCGTCGATGCTGGGCTGATCCATCCCATCAAAAACGCGTGTCAGGTCTTCTTTGAATTCTGTCTGACTCAACACGCGCGCTTGATGCTCAAAGCCGTATTTTCCGGCAGTTTGACGCGCCAAAAAAACCTCATCTTCGGCGCTTTTCGCGTATTCATCAAAACCTAATGTGACGCAGGCAACGTCACGGCGACCCTCCTCTCGGATCAGGCCTAATAAGGCCCCCGAATCGATCCCGCCAGACAAGAAGAGGCCCACGGGAACGTCGGAAACCAGATGATGCCGCACAGAATCCAAAAGCGCTTCCGTGACGCAAGACTGAACACGGCTTTCACTTTCGGCCTCACTTTTGGCCGATTCAGAAAAAATCTGTGAAACGGAAAAATATTTTTTTGCGTCAGACACCCCCTTGGCATCGACAGTCATGAAACTTCCGGCGGGCACCTGGCGCACGCTTTGGTACAGCGTGTACGGCTCGGGAACACTGCCTGTCATCAAAAAACCCACAGCTCCAGCCGCATCCTTGGCCTTAGAAATATTAGCGCCTCTCAAAAGGGCCTTGACCTGGGATGCCGCGCGGAAACACTGGCCATCATCGGAGTAATACAACGGCTTGATCCCATACGGGTCTCTCGCTAAAAACAAGGTTCTTTTTGTATCATCCCACAAAGCGAAAGCGAACATCCCACGCAGATCATGGACCATTTGCTCTTTTTTTTCCTCGTAAAGATACAGCAGAACTTCGGTGTCGGAATTGCTGCGAAAACGATACCCTTTTTTTTCCAAGGACACGCGTAGTGTTTTGTAATTATAAATTTCTCCATTAAAAACCACCGCGACCGTCCCCTTTGCGTTGAACATCGGTTGGGACCCCGCTTCAGACAAGTCGATAATGGCTAGTCGACGATGCCCCAGAGCCACACGTTGATCGGAAGAAAACCATTCCCCGGCGCCCTCCGGACCGCGCCTTTGCATATGGTCACGGACAGCACGCAGCTCTTCGCGGCTCACCGGCTTGGCTGCGTTATGGTAGGCGAAAAATGCAGCAATACCGCACATCAGGCCAACCGCCCCTGCGCCTGGCGATTCTCGGGCAGACGAATGAACCGAAGGATCACGTAAAGAATGATCGTTGTTTGAATGATACCGCCGAAAGCCAGACTAAAATCTGATTCAAGAGTAGTGAGGCGGCTAAAGATGGCCGCAGAGATCAGGACAACACTGTCACCGCTGTTGGGCGTGTTGAGCTTGGCGTACATCAGACCGTACAAGATCCCCATGAGCGACATCCCGATCAGCACTCCGGCATCCCCAAAATTGATATAGAACTCGATCAATTGGGGCAAGTTGACGGAGGTAATTTCGTCCTCCGGATGAAGGATCTCGTACCGATGACCAAAGGCCTGCCCTAGATCTTTTTGAGGCTTGTCCGGCCAGAGGATCCGTGGCACAAAAATCGACGGCAGCGCGGCATAAGTCGCCCCTCCCCAATAAGGGATCTGCTCTGGTGTCAACCAGACCACATGAGCAAAAGTCGAGACGAGTGAAAGTCTGTCACTCACAACGTCGGAGGATTCATAAAATGCCTCGAGGCCCTTTTCTTGAAACTTGCGATTGATCTCATCGAAAATGAAGAAAGTCCTTTCCGAAATGGATGAAGTGGTAATAACAGTCGGATCTTCATTCCAGAACTCCAACCGATAATCCTTCAAAACGCCTTTTAAAAGGATCGAAAAGACAATCACTACTAGAACCAGCCCCCACGGCAAGCGCGAACGGCAGGCCCAAAACAACATAAAAATATACAGCGCGCTTAAAACCAATGGGGCAACGCTTCCCGTTTGGATCTGGAGCAGAAGAAAGACCGGCACCAGGATGAACCAGATCATGATATTCCAGAACGAGTTCAATAGATTTCTCAGAGACAAGATGATCAGGATCCCAAGACCCAATTCCTTAAAAAACGAGATAAAACTGAATATCTGCTGAAGTTCCGCCGGAATGAACCTATTCGCGAAAAAACCGGAACTTAGAGAACCGACGACTAGCAGCCAAAAACTAGCGATTTTAGCGCGTTCAGGGCTCCATTCCATCCTCAACGGGCGTAGCATCGAAAATTTCAGGCCAATCGCATAAAAAGAGTACAAAAGCGCACACCATCCGATAAGGGCCAGCCACAGCGCCTTAAGGATCGCCTCATCCGGGGCCACAACTTCGATGTTCTTATCGGACAACGCCGGTATGCCATAGTAAACGATGTAGACAATGCCGAGGATCGGCACAAATGGAATGGCCTCACTCGTTTTGTGATTACGCAACCGCCAGAGATATTCGAGCGATGGGATGAAACCAGTGACCACGATGAGCACGCCGAGTATTTCTCTCGATGAAAAATCGTCGTACTCATAAAAATACGTGCCAAAAATAAAGAGGCAAAAAAGCGCGACGCCGACGAGCAGCACCGTCGCGGTCCGGATCCTGGATCTGCGAAGTTCGGCCGCCTGTTTGGCCGCGCTGTTGGAATGGCCTATCATTCTTTGAATGCCTCATACATATTGGTGAAATCACGGGCCGCATCCGCCCAATCTTTGGACTGATGGGTTTCATAGATCCATTGCGCCATCTTCGCCAGATCTCCCCGATGGGAATCACACCACCGAAGGCGATCGATGAACGCCGCCGCGTCTCTAATGGGCAGCACCCACCCGGACTCGCCTTCCCGCAGGATGTCCCGAGAGGAGCAGTTTTCCGTCGCCAGCAGAGGAAGTCCGGATGCCTGCGCTTGCGACAGAACCGCGGGGAAACCGTCTTCGATCGTTGGAAATATAAAAATATCTGCCCATTCGTAAAACGAGGGCAGCTGAAACTCTGGCTGCTTCGGGATAAACTCTAAAGACGTTGGATTCTCTCGAATACGCGCTCCAAGATTTCGGTCAACTTTGCCCACAAACCGGAAATGGAATTTTGAGCCAAGCGCGCGAGCGATGGATAAGTAGTCCAACGCCCCTTTTCGAAAAGAAAATGTGCCCACCATCAATACCCGCAGCGGCTGGCCCGACAATATCCTTGTCCGGCGAGCTTCGGCACACTCCGGACGTGGACGAAAACGGGCGAGCTGCGCGCCTAAATTGAGCACCCGAATCTTTTTCGCGTCAAATCCCTGTTCCACAAAAGACCTTTTCGAAAATTCAGACAACACCACTACAAGATCGGCGAGAGCGTATTCCCTCTCCTCGCGTGCGATCATCCATGGACTCGGACCTTCAATATCAACGCCGGCCCGCCGTGATTCTTCCTCCAATAGTTTCGCCTGGGTGCGAATATGCGAAGAAGCCCGAACCAGTAAACGGACAGTGTGTTCCGGCCATGCGTGCCTTCCGATCTCTTCATAAACCCCGCTAAACACCATGATCACGTCCCAACGCTCTTTTCTTAGGTCCCGCAGCACGGCCTTTCCGAACCCTCTGTGGTGATAAGGCTCAAGCCATCTCCACCCGATGTTTTTCTCTAATTTTTGAAAAAAACGCGAGAGGACACCCCACCCTAAGTAACTGCGCGTATTTTTTTTTGGAATGCCGAAATTCTCGGCTATTTTTTTTGGGTAATTCGTGTACAAAGCAACTTCATGGCCTTGGCGGACCATCTCTCTGGCAAAATCGAAGGAAAAAAAACGCCCGTGCACCACGATCGCTATTTTCAAATGCGTACCGCCTCAGAGGTTTCCAGTCCTCTGCACACGTCAAGCACTCGTTCAGCCCTTTTGGAGTAAGTGTCATCTTTGACACGCTCCCAGCCCGCCCGGGCGATCCTCTTCCTCTCTTCCGCATGCTTCAGGTAATAGTCGATCTTGCGAAGCAGCTCCTCAGGCGTGGAGAAGTAAGCGGCTTCCACGTCTTCCTTGAATAATTCGACCACCTCGGGCGTCCTCTCGCTGAGCACGAATGCCCCGCAGGCCGCGGCTTCGTACGTTCTCATGTTGTGGCTATGGGCATTTTGCATGCGCATCAGGTTCAGCGCTATTTTGCATGCGGCCATCGCCTTTGAAAACAAAGTCCCGTACAAGGGCACGGCCTGCATTTTGCTCTCCAGCCCCGAAAGATGAAAGCGCCGCGAATTGACGGTCCCTCCCCAGATCTTCAGATCCACTCTCTTTAGCTGCTGAAGCCAATGGAGGCGCACCTCATCGATATTGCCGATAAAACAAACATCACAGGTGTACGGGGACAGATCTTCCGCATTCAGCCAAGGAGCGTGCAGCTCGGGGTCTCTTGCGAAGGGCAAGTACTCCACTTTTCGACAGCCCGCCTTGATCAATCGTGGCATGAGATGCTTCGCGAAAGTAAAAAAAACATCGTACACGGGGAAACTTCGGTGCACCCATTGGGAAGAATTTTTCATCTCAAAGGGGTCATCCGTATAAAAGTTGAGGATCTTTTTCCCTTTTTTGTGGAACTCAGCAAGCGCCCAAGGCTTTATCCATTGCCCTTTCGTGATGAAAAGGATATCCGGATCAAATCGATCCATTCTTAAGCAAAGTTGTCTGCTCATAGCCTCGGCATAGACCGTCCTAAAGAGCCGGCTGACATATTTGTTCTTGGCAAGAGGGGTTTTTTGGTATTCTTCCGCCAGATCAAATGCGTCGATCTCGACTCCATGGCCTGCAAATCCTTTTTGAAACGAACGGCCTATCTGGCCATACTTGAACTCACTGGCGATCAGCAGTTTCATGGGGGTTAGCCAACCGCTTTGTGGGCGGAAGCAAGCCCCGCCGCCGCTTTTTCGACGGTGTAGTTTTGGATCTTTTCCCGGCAACGAGTGCGCACAACTTCGCTGTGGGTCAGCGCCAATGCCCGTTGCAAAACCGCACACAGATCCGTCATCGACCCCGATCGGAAAATTTCCCCGGTGACGCCGGGTTCGATCAGATCGGGTGCGCACCCGACCGCATCTGAAACGACCGCCGGCAAGCCATGGTGAAGGGCCTCATTCACCACCAACCCCCACGTTTCAGAATACAGGCTCGGCAATACCAATAGATCGGCCGCGTGGTAATAAGGGCTCAGTTTCGTTTGATTTTGAAAACCGGCAAAATGAACTCTCGTAGACGGAGAATCTGCCGCTAAACGCCTCAGTTCCGGATCCAGATTTCCGCTACCAATATAAATGACTCCCATATTCTTTCGGACCAATTCAGGAAGCTGCTTAACGGCTGACAGAAGCAGATCTGCTCCTTTCCTGCGGCTTAATTTTCCGGAGAAAAGGAGTACGGTTTGATCGCCGGAAAACCCGAGGGACCCACGTAGATCGTCTCGCAAACGCCGTCGGGCATCTTCATCGCATTGAAATGTCTGCGCGTTGACGCAGTAAGGAGAAAAAACGAGTTTGGTTTCGGGGCATCCAAGGCGCTTGAAATGCGACAAAGATTCTTTTCCAACGTATAGAAGGCGGGAGCAGCGGCTGTATATAAAACGTAAAAGCGCGTCCCTCGCGCACATTTTGACGGACGACCGCACCCGCGCATGGTCCGTCGTCTCTCCGCGAAATAGCAACGGGTAAGGAAGCGTAAGGGCCTGGATCACCACTTCGGAATAGAAGAGAGGGCTGTAACCTGTCAATAGAATGGTCTTTGGGTCTACTTCCCGAATTTTATTTCTTAAATTCCTGGCTGAAGGTTTACCCGACTTTCCGCCGGACCTTGAAAGGAAGATCGACTGATAGCCCGCCAAAAGGTCCGTGTCCCAGGCAAATTTCTTTTGAAATTCATCGTCCCAGTAGCCGGCGACGCCGTAATCGGAGCCGTAAATAACTGTCGTGGGGATACCCTGATCACGCTGCAGGGCCTGGTATACGGGCGCATGGTATTGTATCGGGTGGGTTTCAATGGCGAGAAGCCCTTTCATCGACTGACGGACTCCATCATCATGCGATCGGCCAGCGGAGCAAATTCGTGTTCATAGTTCCAGTCGGTCGCGATACGTTGACGCCCTTTTTCACCCATCGCGCGCGCCTTGTCCCGGTTTTCATAAAACCAAAGCAGTTTCTCCGCGATATCCTTCGCGTCTTCGGGGTCGCAGGCCAAACCGTAACCGGGATCGACAAATAATTTTTTCCATGCAGGCAGATCTGAAACCAATACAGGCAACCCGCAGGCAAGATATTCAAAGGTCTTACTGGACGCGCCGGCCATATGGACCTCGTTCACGTCCGCGCTTTGCTTCGGCATCAACGATAAGCCCATATCGCATTGAACACATTCCGCCAGCATTTGGGATCTTTCTTCCAAAAAACCGATCCATCGAACCCTCTGGAGCATCCCTTGCTTTGAGCAAAGATCTTTCAATGCCTCCCCATAGTGCGCGTGCCCGGTAGTTTGGTAACCAATGACTTTCACTTTAATGGCTTCCGGTAATAGAGACAGCGCCTTAAAAAAAGAGGTGGGGAGCCTAGAGGGCACGAGGCTACCGTGATAGGCGATCCAGAAATCTGCCTCAGCGCCAGCTTTCCGTTCTGAAATAACGTCCGCCTTGGGTGGACAATTCATCACCAGCATTATTTTGTCAGGACCGAGACCAAGTGAAGAGGCAAACATCGCCTGACGCTCTGGATTCGGCAGGACATTAACCGTCACTTTTTTGGCCAAACGTCGTCTGGCATACAAAACCAGTCTTTGGAGTAAACCGTTGGGCGTCAACGGCGGGGAATCATGCTCGTGGTAGATAATACGGACCCCCGGCAAAAAACTGAGGGCATAGCCGATCGGACAGGACAAAGGATCCGAGCAATACACCCATTGGGAGCGCCATCGAAGCACCCAATAAAAAACCCATAAAAGAAAAAAAAGGTAGTGAATTTTTTGTCTCCAGCCCGGAGGACAAAAATTTATTTTTTTAACGCAGATATGACGATGGGGCGGCATCGTCGCCTGATCCGCTTCTTGAAAAGCCCCAGTCGCAAGAAAATAAACATGAAAACCCTTTTCAGCCAACATCATGGAACTATGCCGGAGTGGGGCATAGATCGACGGATTCGTGTATTGTACGTAGACAACGGATCGGTTCATTGATAGCGTCGATAAAGCTCTAAAGTTTCTTGCGCCAACACGCTCATTTTCTTTACTTCTGGCATTTTCGCTCTTAAACGGTGCAGAACAGACGGGTCATCTGCGCATTGACGCATAGCCAACTGCCATGCCCTTTTCGAGCTCGGCTTGACCAGAATTCCGCCCGCTCCATCCGAGGCGAGTTCGGCGATCCCGCCGAGATCCGAAGCAATGACAGGCAATCCGACAGAAAATGCCTCCAACAATACCATGGGGCCTGTTTCCAAGGCCTGTGATGGGATCACCATTACGTGAAAATTTTTAAGGATAGATTGAACCTCAGGGTGCGGCACTACCTCATGGAACACAACGCGCCCATCCGCCCTAAACCGTGCCTTCAATTGATGTTCATAGATATCGCTCGCAGAGTCTTCGGTGATGCCATAAATATGCAACTCCACTTCGAGAGAAGGATCGTCGCGGATCGCCTCCAACAAAATACTGAGGCCTTTCAGAGGGTGAAATCGGCCCATAAATACCATTTTTAGCGGGTGGGAAGTGTAGGGCACCAGAGTAGCCGTTTCGGCAGGATCCATGCCATGCCTGCAAAATGTTATTTTCCCCTGAGGCACACCATTTTCGATCATCAATTGTTTCGACCACTCGCTGACCGCGACAATGTGGTCGACCTCCTGAAGGAAAGCGGTGATGTTTTCCTGCTGAAACTTGATCAATTCGCGCATTCGTAAAGCGGTCCACGCTCCCCCATTTAAATTGAGTTGTTGCGCGATACCGCCGAAACTGGTCGGCAGACTCGCCAAGGCGATCGCCGCAAAACGGGGCAAGCCCAAGCCATGAAGGGCGCATGACGCGCATTTTTGAACGTCAAGCTTGCCATCGCATACCTTTTCGCCCCACTGCAGGAGGCTTCCGCGAGAACAGGTTACCGATGCCGTATGATAAGTGAAAATAACCGGAATATTCTTTTTCTTTGCCTCGCGGACAACTTGGATAGAAATCCCTCGACTCCGAGCATGGAGATGGAGCACGGATGGTTTTTCATCGTCCAGGATCCGCCCAAACCTCTCTGCGGCCTTGGAGTCCCCTTCACCATACAGTTCGTGTAGATGGTGGACCTCGTTCACACGATACCGATGAACGCGCATTCCGCCATGCACATAAGAATCACTGCTTTTATCATGAGGGGCGACTATCACCGATTCGATGTTTAACTCGAGAAGTTTTTGTGCGAGCTTTTCCACGTAGATCTCAGTCCCGCCAACGGGATCAGGATAAAACGTGTAAGGGGCTTGCATCACTTTCATGTGTGAGCGTCTCTAAAAATCGCCTTCCACGCGGCTCGCGATCTCGATCCTAGGCCCTGTCCACAGAGACGCTCCATGTTCAAAGGTCTGGGCGTATGATCGGTAATGGGGATCCGTGGTACGAAATGACGCTTTTCATTCCAAAAAGAGGATCCAAGACCAAATTGCAGTAGATATCCTAAGTGTTGAAGGGCCAAGTCGACGGTGTTTGAATAGTCCGAAAACGGATAGCAGAAAGCGACCGGATCTCGCTCGAATATTTTCACAAAATTCCGTTTCCCTTCTTCAAGATAACGCCTGACCCTGTCTTCAAACTCCGACGAGCTCTCGTGCCGGCCCATCACGCGGACCACGCCTCGATCCTCATCGGCAAGACCCTTCGCGATCATTGGCTGGGTGATCCTTAGATCGATCTCTTTCGGGTCCAAAGAATCCAGAGACTTGGCCGCTTCGACGCAGAAATCACTGACACGTGGATCTGGCCAAAACCGCGGAGCCGCCAGTTCGCTTTCAAATTCCAAAATAGGCGCGCCCTTTTTTAAATTCAAATGCTCCAGTCCCATCAGCGGCTGATCTTCGGGGACGCTCTCCAGTGCGGCCTTATGAGAATATTGTCGGATCAGTTTTGCCAGGTCCACGGATACAGAGGCCTCATGATAAAATTCGATCAGCCTCGAACCAGTGAAAACGCGCCGATGGTAAAGCGAATGGTCTTCAATGGCGATCGATCCCTCGTGATCCAATTCACGATAATATGTCAGGCGATTTTCAGGAACAAGTCCCGTGGGCAAGAAAAAGGTAGCCGGGCAATCCTGTTCGTCAAGGATCGCCGCAAACGCTTCGTTGGTTTTGGTTACGTCATCGTTGGTGATATGAACATATTTTGCGCTAGAAGACGCAATGCCTTTATGAAGGTCGACAAGTTTTGCCAGCGACACGATCTCCCAGCGGCACTTTCGTAAATGCCGGATATCTTTGGTCAAAAGATCAAGGTCCATACACCAGCTATGATAGTTCAAGACCGCAACAGGCATCGCACTCCATTCAAAAGTACTGTAGCTGCCAATACCGGAAAAAGAACCCTTTGCGGTCCAAGAGCTCCCGGAACGAGCCCTGCTCCATGATCTGGCCTTGATCCACGACGGCTATCTGGCCCGCATTTTTTATCGTCGAAAGCCGGTGCGCGATGACAATAACCGTGCGCCCCACGGTGACGTTTTCGATCGCCTGCTGAATGGACTGTTCGGTCTCGACATCCAGCGAGCTGGTTGCCTCGTCAAAAATGATGATCTCCGGATTTTTTAGCAGAGCTCTCGCGATAGCCAACCGCTGTTTTTCACCGCCCGACAGCCGGACGCCTCGATCGCCGACAAGCGTGTCGTATTGCTCGGGTAAGCCCATCACGAACTCATGCAACGAGGCTTTTTTGGAGACTTGATATAGTTCTTCTTCTGCGATCTTCTCTTTTAATCCATATAAAATATTTTCCTTAATTGTCGTATTAAAAATATGAGAGTCCTGGTCGACAATCGCTATCTTCGCCCTCAAAGAGGCCAGGGAGTAATTCTTGATATTGACTCCATCCAGTTCCACGGCGCCTTCGGTGACATCGTAAAAACGAGGGATCATATTGACCAAGGTAGTCTTCCCCGCCCCTGTAGCCCCTACCAAAGCGGTCATGCGGCCTTTTGGAATGGTCAAATGGATGCCTTTTAAGATATGCATCCCTTCGTAACCAAAAAAAACGTTTTTAAATTCTATCTTGTCCCTCAGACCCTCGAATTTTTCATGCCCTGACCGGATGAAGAACTTCCCATCATCTTCAAAAATAGTCAGGATGCGCCGCATGGGGGCGACCCCTTTGGAAATATCAATGTAGTGGTTCCCGAGCATGCTTAGATTGAGAGAAAATCTCCGTAGGGCGATAAAAAACGTTAGGAAACCGCTTAAGCCGGCAACCCTCTCTTTAAAAAAAACAAAGACGCAAAGAGTGATGAGGATCACGATCGTTGTCGTCAAAATAACATCTTGGACATGAGGCGCGAATAGAATTTTTTTGAGAACGCTATGAAAATTTTTCCGGCTGTCATCACTGATGCGATGGTAAGTACTACTTTCAACCGTTTCATTGTTATAGGAGCGGATCAGCGTCATGTTTGAAAGAGTATCGTAAAGATAGGCGCTCATTTTTTGATCAATATGAAATTTTTGGTCTGTCGATAAAACCACTTTTCTCGATACGATACGGGTGACAAAGTAAACGCCTGGCAAGAGCGCGAAGGCTATCAAAGTGAGTTTCCATGAGATCAGCATCATGATCATTAGGTAAACGAGCAACAGAAACGAAGAAAGAAGCAAGTGATTGAGATTTCGAAGTATTTCGCACGCCCATATGACCTGGTTGATGGCGAGATCCGCCATGTTGCCGATCTTGTTCTTATCGAAATATATTTTGCTGAAGCTGAGATACCGATCGAAGATCTTCACGCGGAGCGCGTGCTCCATTTTGCGGCTTAGCTCAGAGGCCAGAAGTTCGCTCGCGTACACAAGGAAATTTCGGACGATCACCGTCGACAGAATACAGCCTAGAATGACCAAAAATGCGTAGCGAAATTTTAAATGTGGAATAAACTGAAGGACCTCCTGCAGATAAGGGATCTGCAGTGCCAGCGAAAACTCTCCCTGTTTGATCAACATATCCAGAACCGGGACGATCAGCCCTAGACTGATCCCTTCGAGAATAGATGAGATCGCAAGAAAAACCGTCGAAACAACGACCAGGCCGAGATTAGGTTTGGTGAGTTCCAGAAAGGATCGGACGATCCTCAGGTATTTGGGTTTGTTGGCTGGATTAACCATTTTGGGTGGCGCTCATTTTCAAGAGCTCGGATATCCGCGTCGACCATGAGCCTCACAAGGTCCCGGAATGTTGTTTTTGGCTTCCACCCAAGCTTTTTATTTGCTTTGGAGTAATCCCCTTGAAGCGCGTTCACCTCAAGGGGCCGGAAATATCGTTTATCGATCTGCACATATTTTTTGGCGTCGAGGCCCGCATAACGAAAGGCCTCTTCCATAAATTCTCGGACCGTGTGCGTCTCGTTGGTGGCGATCACATAATCATCCGGCTTTTCTTGCTGAAGTATCATCCACATCGCTTCCACATAATCTTTCGCGTAACCCCAGTCTCTTTTAGCATCGAGGTTTCCGAGGTAGAGAACGCTCTGCAGACCTTTCTTGATACGGGCGACCGCCATGGTGATCTTGCGCGTGACAAAGGTCTCGCCACGACGCGGCGATTCGTGATTGAATAAAATCCCGTTGCAGGCGAAAAGGCCGTAACTTTCGCGATAGTTGAAGGTGGACCAGTATGCAAACAGCTTGGCCACCGCGTACGGGCTCACCGGCTTGAATGGGGTGCTTTCGTTCTGCGGAACCGTCTCGCTACGGCCGTAGATCTCGCTGGAAGAGGCCTGGTAAAATTTGGTCTTCACTTCGGTTTCTCGGATGGCCTCCAAGATGCGTAAGACGCCAAGCGCCGTCACCTCGGCCGTGTATTCGGGGATATCGAAGCTGACTTTGACATGGCTTTGGGCCGCGAGATTATAAATTTCTTCAGGCTTGGCGTCCCGCATGATCTTATTGATGGAACTGCCGTCGTTGAGATCGCCATAGACAAGATGCAAGCGCTTATCAACCGCTTGTGGCTCTTGGTAAATGCCGTCTAGTCGCCTTGTGTTGATAGAGCTCGACCGGCGTATCATCCCATAAACCTCGTATCCCTTCGAAAGCAGTAGCTCGGCTAGATACGATCCGTCTTGCCCTGTGATGCCTGTGATCAGCGCTGTCTTCAAAATGTTTTTTCTTTATCTTGAATAATAGTTTTTATAGTTTCTGTAGTACTGATAACGGTACCCTTCCTTTTCAAAGTCCGCGTGGTTGATCACGAGTCCGATGAACGCGTGGTTGACCGCATTGAACTTATCGATTACGGCTTGGATGGTTTTACGGTTCACCATGCCCGATCCACAAACCAAAACGCCGCTGTGCACATGTTTGGCGATGATAAGGCCATCAGCAATGAACAAAGACGGAGGCACGTCGATCACAATGCGGTCAAAGCTTTCCGAGGCCGTGTTCATTAATAACCCAAATCTTTCCGAAGCCAGCAATTCAGCGGCGTTTTCTGTTTTTCCCCCGCTCGTAATAAGCTTGAGGTCACTTCCAGGAACCGACTGGATGGCTTCCTCGAGCGTGCATTCTCCAACAATAAAATCTCCAAGACCTTTCTCGTTTTTTAAACCAAGATAACTGTGTAGAGAGGGCCGCCGGAGGTCACCGTCGATCAAGAGAATTTTCCGCTTGAGCGTCACCAAAGAGAGCGCGAATAGCGTTGCAGCGGTGCTCTTACCTTCTTCCGGAATAGAGCTTGTGAACATGATCCTTTTAGATTTTTCGTAGGGCATGGAAAAAAGAATATGTGTGCGCAGGCCGGCCACGCAGTCCGCCAAAACACTGTTGCGCGTGATCACATCGACCAAAGAGATGTTTTTGATCGATTGCTGTCTATTTTTCGTATTCCGCAGCAATTCACGGGCCACCGGCAGGTAGCCGAGGAAAGGGATATTGATCATGGGAAACAGATCTTTTTCAGTTCTGACCTTTTCGTTCAGGATCTCCCTGAAAACGATCAGCCAGATACTTGAGATCAACGACATGAAAGCGATGATCGCGACTCCACGCGCCCTTTTTGGATCAGAGGGTTTGCGCGGCGGCGAAGCCGCTTCAAGGATCCTCACGTTATTGATCTTGATCTTGCCTGAGAGACCGGCCCTCAGGTTGGTGACGATCTTGGAGGTCCTGTCCTTGATCTCATTGTCCACGTACTTGAGGCGCTCGTTAAGCTCGACCATCACTGGATGCATCGGCTTGTACCTCTGCGAGTATTCGTTCAGCTTGGCCCCAAGCTCGATCTTCTCTGTCCTCATTTTTTGCACGACAGGGTCTTCCATCACGCTTGAAAAGGATTCCACGTATTCCTGTTTGCTGAACTCAGACGTCCCCTCGGCCGGTTGCTTTTCCTCCAGATCTATCTTTTCGGGGATGAGTTTTAGTATCTGTTCGGTGATATACAGATCCTCATTGGCATTCTCTTGAACAAAAAATTCGGCAAACTGGTTGGCAATGTCCGCCGCCATTTTCGGATTCTTATACGTAACTGAGAGCGCGATGATGCGGGTGGCTCGAAGCCTGCTCGCGCGGGTCCGGTATTTTTCCTTCGATGGATCTATTGGGAATTTCTCAGCAACTTTTTCCTGTATTTTCCGACCCGTGAGGATCGCTATTTGAGTGCCATAATAATCATCCTCGCTCCGGTAGTTGGGCATAAAAATTGCCTGCGATGAAGATTGCTGCGCCGGCCGCGCCCGTTCAACCAGGATCTGGGCAGTGGCTGTATAAAGATTAGGGAGTGTAGAAAAGTAAATGGTGGACAAGAGCGTCGCCACCGCCGTGATAGACAAAATAGTCCTGAGGTTGCCAATGATGACACGCCAGTACTCTGCGAATTCACTTGAATCGCTCTGAGAAGAAGGTTGAGTATTCGGGAGAGTTTCAGGCATAGGTTAAAAAAATGATTCCGGAACCACAACAACATCTTGGGGTTCGATAGGTGCGTCTTTTTCTTTCCCACTCAATATTCTCGAGACATTCACTTTCAGTACGCGCTGCTCTTTTCCCTCGGATTGCCGAATGATGGTCACGTGGCTTTGGTTAGCCGCTGGAGCAAAACCGCCGGCTTCAGACAAAAGGCGGACCAAAGTCATGCCGGGCACGTGAGGGTAATTGGCCGGACGGTTCACTTGTCCCAATATCGAAACAAAGCTTTTGCTTAAAATCACGTCTTTCTTTTCAAGACTCACTTCAAAAGCAACTTGGATCTGGGGATTATACAGCAGGTCCTTGCCCAGCGCTTCCGTGAGATAGCTATTGAGACGGCCGAGCGTCCATCCTTCCACGTGTATCTCGCCCAAAAAATAATAGTTGATATTTCCGGACGCGTCGACCGTGAAGATCCCCGACATGTCTTTTTCTCGATAGATCTGAATGTTCAGACGATCTCCTGGACGGATGGCTCCGGGGCTCTCTTCGGACGAGACGCCAAGAGTCTCCGCGGCAACCTCTCCGCCCGGATCAGTGGCCGTTTCGCTTTCCTCCGCGACACACGGATAGGCGAACAGAAGCATGCCGATATATAATTTTATCCAAAAAGCTTTTTTCAAAATTGATATTCCATTGAGATAGTGGCGCGGTGATTGTCGTATTCAGAATTCTTGAACGAAGAATTCTTATTGAAATAATAATAAGCGAGCGCAAACGTGACAAAAGACTTTGGCGTCCAATAACCGGCGCACTCCAGTTGATAGAAGTCATCTTTCGCCTCGCGCGTAAATGTCAGGCTCGGATTGTCCGGATCCGCCAGCGTGATATATCCTTCGCGGGAGATCAGGCCTGCGCTCAGGCCAAGATCAGCGCTCAGATGCTTGGTGGCCATCCAGGTCAGCTTAAGCCCCACATCGTCTGTCGTTTGGATCAGTGTCGGAGACGTTTCAGTGTTCAAATTCTCGACTAATGTGTTGCGCGCCGCCGCCAAGGTCAACAAAAGTTTAGAGCTCAGTTTGCTAGAAACGGCTCCCTTGGCATTGTACCCGAGCTTTTTGGGTGTCGGTATGTGCCGATAGTTTCGATCCATTAAACCCAGCTCTAGCGTGAGTCGTGTCTTGTCGGTCAGCTTCCGCTCCAGGCCCACAAGCCACTCACCGGTAACCGAATCAAAAGCGCCCGTCCCGACAAAATAATCAATGACCTGGCTCCGGTAGGTTGTCGATATCCGGGTCTTCGGCGTCCACTGATATGTGAGCGACGGCCCAAACGAATGCGTCTGCGTGCTGAAATTGGCAACACTGGCTGAGTTCTTCGCCCTTGGGAAATAATAGACATAATTCCCATAAGAAAAACTCGCCAGCGTCTTCGTCGAAAGCGCGTAGGACATGGACGAATACAGGCTGTTGATCGTCGTGGTCACCCGCGATGATCCTGTGGTCTTCAACTCCGTCTTCTCTCCGACGGCAATGGCCGTGGAAGGAGTGAGTTTTTCATCCAATATAAAATTGAATTTGTCGGTTTTATATGAAATCTTCGATCCCATGCTATGATTGACCCGGTTTAATTCACTGTTTTCAACATAACGCACCGCCGAGACCGTATAAAACAGCTGAGTGAGATCATTGGTTCGTCGTCGGGATAAGCTAAGAGGGAGTGCATAGGTAGTGATAATGTCGTCCTTTACATCCGTGCGTGTGGCAAACACATTTCCCTCGTAAGCCGTCAAAATTTCCAGACGCTTACCCAACACCCAGTCAGACCCTTCGGCTTCGTCTGAAGCCGGCAACTGCCCCTCTCCATGAATCGTTTCCGTCAGACCCCGCAAAGAACTTCCCGCTACGAATGACTGGTCTGAGCCAGCGGACCTTTCGCCCAGACTGACTGAAAACGCTGGCTGACAAAATGAGCAGAACATCACAAAACCAGCCATTCCTGCAACGGTAAGCTTAACACCGTGCGGAAACGGCATAAAATTTGATATCTCCGATTGAATTTAGTACTCCAATTATTATTAGCAAGCTATTTTATGTAATTTTGAACTAAAATTACATTTTTGTCAAGAACGAAAAATAATGCTAACCACCTCAAAATAGATGAGTTAGAAAATAGTTAGCCTCCAGATTTTTGAGAAATAGCAATTTCGTTTAAAATACGGTGGCAGGCTCTTTCGAAGCTCGAATAAGAGAAGTGTTCCAGCTTTTCTCGCGAAGGACGAATAGGCGATCGGAGCGCGCGAAGTATCCCGCTTTGAATATCGAACGGATCGTCCGGGTCCACCAAAATGCCCAGCTTTCCGTCTTGCAAAACCTCCTTGCCGGCATCCAGCGAGCTTCCTACTACCGGAAGTCCCGAGGCAAGCGCTTCCAAGAACACGATCCCAAAACCCTCTCCTCGGCTCGGCATCACATACGCGTCGGCCAGGCGGTAAAACTCAGGCTTGTCACTTTCTTCGACAAAACCGGCGAAAATAACGCTTTTTTCTACC
Source organism: uncultured Planctomycetia bacterium (assembly GCA_964612035.1). Classification (GTDB taxonomy): domain Bacteria; phylum Omnitrophota; class Gorgyraeia; order 2-02-FULL-51-18; family 2-02-FULL-51-18; genus CAZTBX01. The sequence continues at coordinate 6,280 of CAZTBX010000088.1, read as the reverse complement.
CCTTTTAAAATGGCTTGTCTCTCCAAATTTTTCCGGTCATCCCCTTCTCCGGCAATGAGATAAACAATGTCTGGTATTTGTTTCAAAAGAGCGGGCAAAGCAGAGATCACCCGGTCATGCCCTTTTAATTGTTCACTCGCCGCAAGTCTGCCGAGAGTTAAAAGCACCTTTTTTCCTTGCAGCCCAAATCTCCTCATCAAACGCTCAGGTTTCGGACCCGGATGAAACCGTTCGAGATCAACACAGCATGGAAGAATGAAAGAAGGCGCGCTCACCTGGCTCCAGGAATAAAATTTCTGCTTTGTAAACTCGCTGATAGAAATAAAACTAGCAAGCCCGCGCAAAAAGAACCGTAAAAAAATACGGTTGGGTTTCCACGCCTCGAAACCATACACGACCAGATGAAGAGGCGCCTTGCACCGGCGGGCCAAGAAAACCGCAAAAGGCAGTAAGTGAATATGGGCACAAAATACCGCGTCGAAGTGCACGTCAAGGGTTCGATCGAACAAAATGACGCGGAGATATCTCGCGAGGCCGTTGGCTGCTTGTTCAAGATACTTTAGCTTAGGGGAAAGGGCCGCGGGGCGCGTAAAGAAAAGGCGAGGCACACAAACGACGTCTTTTACGTTTTCCGCTGAGCACAACGCGGCAAGAAAATCGACATTGAACTTCGCGATACCCCCCTTACCGCCATGGGCGTCTGTGACGAGAACGAGGATCTTCAAGGCTGTTTCAAGGCCAAGAGCCACCGATTCATTTCTCCCGGTCGCTGCTCCGGAAGAACGACTCTCCACCAGGCGTTATCAATGATCTTTGTGCGATGGCCGTGCCGCTTGAAAAGTTCGATGCACTCACGTTCCAGGCGAAACGTGTGTGTTTCCACCAACCACCTCACGCCAGAGGCCTCCATGAGCTTCTCGGCCCCTTTCAAAGCATCCACTTCGCCCCCATCAATATCCATTTTGACAACGCATGGAAATTCTATTCGGTCCAGCAAGGAGTCGAGCGTCACCGTCCTGGCATCATTTTTGGGCCCAACATATTTTTGAATGATCTCGAGGCGCGAACCCTCCAGTTTGTTCAGCGCCGTATTCTTGCGGATGCTTTCGCAACACTCGGTCGCCGGCTCAAACGCGTAGATCTTTTTTGCGGTGGTTTTTGACAAAAAATAAAGCGTCTGCTCTCCCCAAGCGGCGCCAATATCAATGGCCGTGCGAACCCCCTTGGAGATCTTTTTGAGATCACGATGGGTCTCCGCTTCCCAGAGACCAAAATAAAGTTGCGCTTGTGTGCGAAGATCAATGTCGAATTGGATCCCTCGGTACAATCCAAAAGGGATCACGCGCGTCCGCTTGCCAGCGGGCAGCATCCAATTCTTGATGGTTCGTAGAACGAGGAAATTGGAGCTACTGTCAGATCTTTTCATTGGCCTCCTGGCCATCCTTAAGGTTTGCGAAGATCTCGCTGTAGGCGTCGATCTTCTTCACGATATTCCCCTCTAGGTCTGTGATCGAATAACCGGCGCCTTCCAGTAAAGAGATCAACGATTCACTGGTCGTCCCGGCTTCCGCCCAAGCAAAAGGATGCACTTCTACGCATAGGAGACGAGGTCGACGTTGAACATCGGACAAAAGTTTGGAGGCGCCTTTTAGAACACTCTCTTCATAACCTTCCACGTCGATCTTCATGATATCCAGCGCCTCTTTGGGGAACACACTATCGAGGGTCACGCATTCAATGTTAGTCAAGGAGTCGTTGGCCGCCGGGGACAAGGATACATGAGATTCACAGCTTTTGGACACAAAAGCGATGCGCCCGCAGCTCGAACTCACGGCCGCCCGGATCGGACGGACTTTTTCCGCTAGCCCATTCAATTGGACGTGTTCACATAGAGCCTGATAGTTATTCTCTTCGGGCTCAAAAGCGAACACTTGTCCTGACGGCCCCAACCTCTTGCCTAGAGCCACTGCATACAACCCGATGAATGCCCCTACATCCACGATCCGATCGTTGGGGCGAACATGCCTCATCAAATACTCCCAAACACGGGGTTCATAGCTTTCACTGACACCTCTGAACTTCGAAGAGATCAACATCCGATCACTGCCATTGATAACCCTCGTTAGTCCTTTTGGGGTCACACAAGCGAGGAAAAAATTATAAAGCGGACGAACAAGATCCCAAAACCGCGCGTGTTTCAGATAGCGGCTGTGTCGGACCCGAATGGCGTAGGATTCTAACAGGTTCATGGGAGAAGCCGCTTTGACGGGGCCAAGATCGCCTCGATCCGCTTCTTGTCTTGCTCGTCGAGAGTATGGGGCCTTCCGTTCACGTAATCATAATTATTGATGTAATCAAAATCTTGGGCAGAAAAAGGTCTCTCAAATTGAGATGTTTTTTTCATAAGGTCGATCGCCCTTTGCTTATAAAACCCTTTCTTGGCCGCCAAGCCAGTTTCATCTGCCACCTGAAGATAGGCCGCGACCACGTAAAGAAGCGCGTCGCGATTGTGTGGGGCCAGGCCTGCCCCTTTTTCCAAGCATTCGAGGCCTTCATCAATAAACCCAGCGGCGATTTTCGTTCTTCCAAGATGAAACCATGTGTCAGGCCATGTCGGCAAGATCTTTGTCGACATCTCATAGGAGGCGATCGATCGACGGGTCAACGTTTGTCGGGCGTACGCGTCAGAGGAAATAGCAGCCTTTTCTGCATAGGCGCGCCCTAAAAGCGACCATGATTCGGCGTTGCTCGGTATAAGATGCGTCGCTTTTTCCAGTTCTGTGAGTCTCGGCTTTTCGGCTTCCAGGCTCAGTCCGTGGCTGAGCAGCGAACCGCTTTGGTTTAGAAGCATCCGAAAACGCAGCTCGCGATCACTGTGCCAGAGAACAGCTGTGAAAACCAGTATGATCAATACGAGCGCCGTGCGGCGATGTGGCCCGATGAATTCGGATACGGCTATAACTCGCTTGAGCGGATGTTCTGCCAAGCCGATCGCCTTGACCGCCAAAGCCAGGTGCAGGGTCAAAAGGAGAGCAATGGCCGGAAGCTTCACATAGTCATTGAACAGCGCCAGCAAAACAGCGATGAATATCGCGAGCAAAGATGAAGATCTTAAGGAGTGACTTTCAGCATCTGCCTCGGGATCCAGCGGATATTTAAAAACGCCCAACACAAAAATAATGAACGGAACAAAGAAAAGCGTGAAACCGACAAGGCCTGTCTCTGAAAGAAGGTCCAGATAGGAATTGTAGCTGTTGGTATAGAACTGCATCTCAGGATTGACGGTTTGATAACCTCGCGCCACCCAGATAAAAGTGCCCAAACCTGTCCCAAACCAAGGGTATTGGAATAGGATCCTCAATGCCGAAGAATTGACGCCGAAAAGATGGCCTAGCTCTTTTGGCAGGTTTTGATAGGCCTTCAGAAAACTGGCTGGCAAGCTGACGCTGTTCAGTCCCAAGACCAAAAAAAAGACGATCACGCACGCGAAAAGCAGTTGAACCATCATGCGATCTTTTAAGTTGGATAGCAGGAAACAAGCGAGGACGAAGAGCTGCAAAATAAAAACCGTCCTTGCCTCAAAATGGAAGATCGCCGCAGAGACTATTCCGGTCAAAACCAAATAGAAAAGCATTTCGATCAAGGTGTCATTCAAAAATGGCTTGCGCATCATCCGTTGATGGTAAGCGACCACGCCCAGGAAAAACGGCGTCGTCATAGCAAGGACTCCGCCAAAGTTGTTCGAATTTCCGGCAAAAAATTGTAGCGGGTCAGGATGAGCATGGGTCCCCCCGACCAAATGATTGATCTTCAAGTAGTAGGCCCAGGAGATGAGGCACACGATCTGAAACGCAAAAAAATGAACCACCAAGAGAATTCGCTTGTAGGAAGAAAAAAAATCCAAACAAACCAAGAAAAAGATCAGGTAAACAAAAAGCTGTATCGCGGAATGGGTGGTTTCATAGACATAAACGGAACCTATTCCATGCAAAAAAACGGCATGCCCGCCCCAAGCTTGAAATACCAGGTAGACCAAAAACAGGAAAAAGCCAGCCAGTGGCATTTGGATGACCTGCCATTCGGAAGCGCTTAGTCTCAAAAAAGACGGTGAAAAAGAAGACAAGCAGAACAGGCACAAAATGAGTGCCCGGGAAATAAAAAGAGACATGCCCTGGGCGCCGCCAAAATAAAAAGCCGTCACAAAAAAAATAAAAATAAGGGGGATAATGCGAACCCTATCTAAGAATAACGCCGCAGAAGCTTTCACTGGGTCCGCGATCTCATAGGCAAGAACTTTTTTGAGACTAGAATTAATTACGGAACTGAGGCTGCGTCGGGAGGTATGGGAATATTGATGGGCGTGTCTGCCGTCTTGGCGTCCGATAAATCAACCTGACTTTCTTCATCAGTTTTTTGTTCTTTTCCACTTTTTTCAGTCGCAGTCTCGGTCTTGCCAGTTTTTGCGGCAGGCGCTTCCGCAGCCGACTGTATCCCGGATCGATAATCGCTGATCTGTCCTTTGAAATCGCTGTAGTTGGAGGTGTTTTGCACCTGATACGATTCGCTCACGGATCCATCGGTGGACATGCGAAGCCCGTTGCCAGGTTCCACCATTATGGTTTGTCCGTCGTTCGTTTGCATCTTCAAGGGCATGCCTTCGAGCACCTCTACACCATCAGCGCTCACAATTATCCCGCCGATAGAAGTCATCGAAGAAGCCGCAAAAGAAGTTTCGATATGCACGCCGCCGGCAGCCGGTAGCTCCTTCACGATCAAGACTACCTTGCCTCGCTCCACACGAATATCGACGGTGTCAGAGGCGGTAACACCCACCCGGCTATTGGCATTGATCTTCAAAGCGCTGCCCACGGTTTCCCCGATAGCAACATCCACCGATGAATTAGGGCCGGTGACTATACGGGTGCGCTCTGGGAGCGTGTCTCCCGAAGCCAAAACGCGTGATTCGCTTCCAGGCAATTGATATGTCGCGTTCCCCTGCACAAACAGGGCCTTGGCTCGGTCAGACGCGTCGGCATTCGTTACCCGGAACATGCACCCTAAAGCAACCGTTAAAACAAGAGAGTAAAACTGCACTTTTTTCATGGTTTTGGCCCTTCTCTGTAGTATGTGGAAAATATATACTATAAATCAAAAATAGTCAATTCTTATTAAAAAGTAAGTTTTCTTAACGATACCTAACAACTCCATTTTGGGGGCAAAAATGGGCAAAAGAGCACCGGCTGCAAAAGGGAGAAATGGGCACGCAAAGGTTCTGGCCGTAAACCACCAGAAAATCGTTGAAATGGATCCAATAGCGCTGAGGCAAAAGCCTCCTCAATTCCCTCTCTGTTTCGTCGGGGGTGCGGGTTTTGACCAGACCCCATCGGTTGGAGATGCGGTGCACATGCGTGTCCACGCAGATGCCTGGTTTGTTGTAACCCACAGTCACCACCAAATTGGCGGTTTTTCTCCCCACCCCGCGCAGGGAAAGCAGGCCCTCAAGATCGTCCGGTACTCGTCCGTCGAACCGCTCGAGAAGATCGTCACAGACATGCAGGATGTTTTTGGCCTTCGTGTGATAGAACCCCGCCGGATAGATGGCCTTCTCTATCTGCCGGATAGAGAGCTTCAGCATATCGGCGGGCGTTTCGGCCAGCGCAAAAAGCCTGTGACTCGCCTCTTTGGTGACCTTGTCCTTGGTGCGCAGGCTGATCAGCGTGGAAATAAGTATCTTGAAATGCGAATTCTTGCCCGACGCGAAAGTGCCCACCACAGGCTGCACCCACTCCTTGGACGCCTTGTCGATAGCCTTCAGGACCTCATCGAGATTTTCTAGAATAAGATTTTTCTTCCTCATATTGATTTATTTTAACATAAAGCCGGCGGGACCTGGATAGCGAACGAGTCTCTACCACATGTGGGTTGCAGGGCGACCCCTTGTTTTTGCTCCGAGCCGTCGCGCCTTTTATAGCAGGGCTTTGGACCTACTCCCCCGACACCTGCGGTATAGGTTAGGAAGGAAAGTGTCTAATGCGGCCTGGACGGCGCATAGCGGCTCGTCACAAAAAAAGGGGTCGCCCTTTAACCATTGGCTAGTGTCCTTGAAGCAGAGCCAGCGGGTGGCTACTGTAATTTAATCCAAGCCTCTCACCCATTCTCTCCTTTGCGATTTGCACTTTTTCGAGCAAGCTCATGAAGTTTTCTCTAAAGGGTATGGGGAGACGCCAAAAAAGCGCTGAGAGCCTTTGGCCTATTGCTTTTTTGGCGAGGGGTTCCCCAC
>CAZTBX010000087.1:0-10165 GCA_964612035.1 uncultured Planctomycetia bacterium | reverse complement strand
TTTTTAGTAGGCTGACCTCCTATAAGTATGGGTAAATCCCCGATAGTCATCCGAAAGACCCTGATCTTCGCTTTTTTTGTCGTTTTGTCGATCGTGTGCCCCATCAGCGCCCATTCCGAAGAAGTCCCGTCCGATGTCGTGGGAAGCGTGTTCGAACGGCCGGTCACGCAAAGTGAATTTGATTTCGTTTACAAGACCGAGACCATATTTTCCCTGAGCGGCAAGGCGCCGCTGAGCGACGAGGAGCGCCGCAAAGAGACCTGGAAAAACATCGTGCTGCTCCGCGAGGCCGAAAACCGGCACATCGAGGCCAGCCCCGAGGAAGTGCGCGCCGAACTCGAACGCCTTCTCGTCGAAAAAAAGGTGAGCTACGGCAGTCTTGCGTATCACGAATGGGTGGAGCAGAGCTTCGAGGAAGACAGCTTGGTGTTCGAAAGACGCGTGCGCGATCTCCTGAGCATAAAAAAAGTGGTTCAAGCGCTGCTCGAGACCTCACCCGTGGTCATTCCCGATTCGGAGCTGCGTCAGAAATTCCTGAACCAGTACAGTTCGATGGCGACGGAATTCGTCCAATTTCCCACGCTCGAGGAAGCGCAGGCGTTGTACCGGAAGACGGGGCCTCGCGCATGGGATGAGGGAAAAGCGAAAGATCCCAAATTCGCGACGCCCACCGGACACATCTCGCTCGAGGCGGTGATCGACCTCTGGCAGGTGCCACTCAAAGACGCCTATCGTATCCATTCAATGAAACCCGGTTCCATCGCCGCCCCCGCCAAGATGCATAAAGGCTACGGCGTGTTCCGGCTGCTCGAAAAAAAGAACGCGGAGCTCTCGCAGTACACCGAGAATAAAAAAAAGGAATACCGCGACCTGCTCACTCAGGTGTACACTTACAACCGGAGGCAAAAAGCCATGCAAGACGTTTTCGACAAAGCGAAGATCGAAGATCACAAGACCGACAAGGTGCTGGTGTTCCAGACCAGCGCGGGAAATTTCGAAGTGAAGCTGTTCTCCTCCGTCGCGCCTAAGGCCTGTGAAAACATGCTGAAGCTTGCCGAAAAAGGTTATTACGACGGCACGATGTTTCACCGCGTGATCGAAGGCTTCATGGTCCAGGGCGGTGATCCCCAAGGCACCGGCTACGGCGGGGAGTCGGTTTGGGGCAAAAGCTTCGAAGACGAGTTCAGCGACAAGGTACGCTTTGACCGCAAGGGTCTGCTCGCCATGGCCAACAGCGGGCCCAATTCCAACGGCAGTCAGTTCTTCATCACGCTAGCGGCCACACAGCACCTGCACAAAAAACACACGATATTCGGCGAGGTGGTCTCGGGCATGGATGTCGTGGAAAAAATAGGCACGACGCGGACAGACGGTTCGGACAAACCGGTGACGCCTCAAAAGATCGTGAAACTTTCGCTGAAAAAATGAAGCTCGCGCTTCTCCCCCTTCTTTTGGCCGCGGCGCTGTTCGCCTCTTCACAGGCAGAAGCCGCCGAGGACTGGGTGCGAAAGGGAGACGCGAAAATGGTCGCCAAAGATTACAAGGGCGCGGCCGCTTTTTATGAAAAGGCCGTCCAGGCCTCGCCGAAAAATTCGAATGCCGCTTTTCTCTTAGGGGCGAGCTACGCCAACCAGCGCAAGTGGGACAAGGCTGTCGCGGCCATGGAGTTATCGACGTCTCTCGAGCCGTCGTTCGAGGCCTACCATCATCTCGGCCTCATCCACGCCAACCAGGGAGAGTATGAAAAAGCGGCGAAGGCCTTTGACGAGGCGCTGAAGCTCAGTCCTTCCAGCTATCGCGCCTGGTATGAGCTCGGGCTTCTGCACGCGGCCAATAAAAAATACGACCTAGCCGTGCAAGCCTACCGGAGATCCTCGGAACTGAATTCACGCTTCAGTGATGCGTATCTGGGTCTGGGAAGTGCCTATTTTGAATCGGGCGACAGGACCAACGCGGCCGAGCAGGTGCGCCAGCTGCAAAGCCTGGGGTTCAACGACAAGGCCGCGGCGCTTGAAGAGTGGCTGAACAACAAAGAATCCAAGCGAAAAGCGTAAAACGAAAAGCGAAAAACTATGGAGCCGCTACGCGGCTTTTAAAAGTCACGTAGTGACTCAATAACTTTTCGCTTTGCGCTTTTCGTTTTTCGCCTTTAAGCGATCGCTGCTCTTGAAACGGTCAGTGTGCAGCGCGCCTGCCCGCTTCCCTTCCCCTTCGACTGGATCTGGTACTTCTCGACTTTCTGCAAGTCCGCGGAACTTTCGATCGCATAAAAAAACTTCCCTAGATCCGTCAGGTTTCCTTCACACTCGAGGTTCGCGAGATATTTCTGCGGCGGGCCGCCTTCTTCTCCGCCTCCGGCCGGCTTCACGAACACGAGCGTCACCGATGCCTTGGAGGCGCTTTCCTGCAATTCCTGCAGAAAAGAGGTCATTTCCTGATCCGGTTTTCCGGAACTGAGCGCATACGAAGCCAACTGCTGGCTCTCGCTCAAGATCTGTTCCTTGCGTGCCAGGACATGGGCGCTTTTTTTCACCAGCGACTGCTGCTGCCGTATACGCGAGTCGAGACTTTTCATCTGGCGCAGCACGGGACTGAGCACGAGGCGGTCGACGAGCACGAGCGCCACGACGGTCAGCGTCCCGATGAGAATGGTTTTCTCGCGCGACGAGAGCTTGGAATAAAGATCTCTCAGCTTTTTTTTCACGCTTCTTTTCCCTCGGCGTCTCTCATCGTCGCCGACACTTCAAAATCGACCACGTCCCCCTGCTCGTTCCTGGAGGTCACGTGCTTGGTCTTCACGTCCCTGAAGCCCTCGGACTTTTCGAGGCTGGAGACCAGCGCGAACACGGCCCCCATTGACGGCGAGCTTCCTTTCACCGAAAATTTCTGCCCTTCCTCGTAGCGGATGTCCGTGACCGACACCTCGGCCGGAAGCGCGTCGACCAGCGTGACCAGCGATCCGAGCGAGCGGCCGCGGCTGACGAGATGGTTTTTCACGGCTTGATTCTTCGAGAACATCGTCTCGAGCTCCCTGGCCCCTTCGACGAGCGGCCGGTATTGTGTCGTGAGATGCGCCAGATAAACTTTTTTGAACAGCGTCTTTTCCGCGAACGAAGTAAAAAGGAGGAAAAGAAGCGCCATCGCGAGCACACCCGTTCTCAGGAGCTCGCGGCCGCGTTCTTCGATCTGCCTTTTCACCCGCTGCTCCTCCGGCACGAGGTCCACGCGCATTTTGTCGAAAAGCAAAAGCGGCGCGATCACGCCGAAGAAAGACACGGGCTTCGACGCGGCCGCCGTTTTTTTGGCCTCTTCGGAGATGGGAAAATAGTCCGTATCGATCTGATGCTGCAGCGGGACGCCAAGTTCACGGAACAGCGGATCAAAATCCACCCTCTCACCGGTCACGCCGGTGAGAAGCAGAAGAGAGGGTTTCGGGGAATGTCCTTCGCCCGCATACGCCTCGAACGACTTGTGCACCTCTTCTTCAAAACGGGCGCGCGTCTCGGCCGCGGCGTCGGCGAGCTGTTCGGCGCCTAGGGGAATGCCTCTCAGGAACAGGACCTTGCCCTCATGGGCCACCATGAAGCTCGTGAAAACGGCGTCCATGTGCACGATGGCCAGCGTTTTTCCCGGCGCGATCTTTGAGCAGGCCGCGCACAGGCCCTCGGCCGGAAAAAAAACTTTTTCGATGTTCAGTCCGGCCTTTTCGAGTATCTTCGCCTGGCGCAGCACGGGTTCGCGCGGCACGATGACCATCAGCGCGCGCGTGTAATTTTCACGGGTGCCAAGGATCAGCGTATCGAGGATGATCTCCGAGCGTGAATAAGGCGTGTGGCGTGTTGCCTGGAGGCCCAGCATTTCCCGTATCTCATGGGGGTCGCGCGAAGGGAGCTCCATGTGCCGCGTGATCGTCGAGGCCAGCGGAGCGGCGAGGTAAGCGACGGGCGGCTCCGGAAGCTTGAGATCGGCTACGGTCTTCGAGACAAGAGCCGCCAGAGCGGCGTCGTCCATGCCGCGCACGTCATGCGACGCGAGCGCCGTCACTTCCCTTTTCCGGCCGCTGACGCGCACGAGAACGATCTTCATCCACTCCTCGTCGAGTTCAAAACCGAGAAGCGTCTTATCCGGATGAGCGTTGAAAGATCTGAAAAGTTTCATGCTTTGAATAGACGACAATAATGGATCTTTCCGTTCCGGTCTATCACGGCGCGTGCCTCGATAGCCCCGCGGCCCTCTTGAGCGGCGCGGCTCCTCACCATGAAATACTCGGAACCCGTGGAAAGCTTGTCCACCGAGATCAGGTTCGACAGCGTCGTTTCTTCCACCGCATCGATCGAAACGACGTTTTGAAGCTCGGTCGTGATCTGCGAGACGCCGGAAAAGTACCGGTCATCCGGCGTCCGCTCGGTGCCGTCGGCGCCATTCCGGTAAACAAAGACTTTCCCGACCAGCGCAGCCCCGAGACCCAGGGCTTCCAGCGTTTCCCGGCGGGCCGTGTTGATATTGACCACACCGCCACCGTACACCGTCGAAGTGTCCCTGATCTTATCAAAGATCGTCCGCTTCATGCCTTTCACCAGCAGGACTTCCTCGAGAGCGTCCAGCGGCTGGTCTTTAGCTTCATAGGGTTTTGCCAGGCCAGCATAGTCCTCGTCTTCAGCGCCGTATTGGGCGTGTTGATGCGTGGAATCCGTGTCGCGCCAGTCGACGATGGCGTACGCGATCTCTTCGGCCTCGTCCGCGTCGAGGCTCGCGGTCAACCGCAGGAGCCGCGTGAGGGTTTCCGTGTCAGCGGTGTTCAAATTGACTTTGCTCTCCTCGTCTGTGAGCTGAAAGTCCTGCTGATTCGCCCAATTTTCCATGAGCGTGTCGAGACCCGGGGTCGCATCCGGCATTTTCATCAGGTCTCTTGCCTTTTCGACACCGTTCATCGCCAGGCGCGCGAGCTGTTCATGTCTCTCTAGCCGGACCACCAGGGACGCTTTCTGCCGTACGCCGTAACCGAGACTGGCGGCCAACACCCCCAAAAGCGTCAGCGACCAGGCGGCGAGCACGAGAATGCTGCCGCGCTGATCACGAGCCGCTGGGAACATGGAAAGTCCTCGTCCAAAGCATTTTTTTCCCCGACGCATTCGATCCGACGGCGAAACGCACGGCGGCGGGAAGTGACCCGTCCTCGCGGCGCCATTCGTCGGTCCAGGCAAAACGATGCGTGAGAGGATCTTCGCCGAAATATTCAATGTGGAAAGAACTGGCTTCCATGAAAACGGCCTGCTCCAAGCCAACCTTCGAGCGGAAGATCTCGCTCGCGTTCTGCGTTTCGCGCAGGATCAGATTTTTCCGCCTGTCGAGAGAATAGCTCACGCGCGCGATGCCGTCGGGACCTCCGAGATCCGGGTCAAGACCGGAGAATGAGGCGAAGCTAACTTTCGAATCGCCGCCCTCAAACGCGGACAGCGCAGTTTTGAACGCACTTTCAAGATCGCCGGCGGCTTTGTAAAAAAAGATGTCAGCCTGCTCGGTCGGCATGTTTTTCCGAAGCGTGCTCCAGAGTCTCGAGCCGGCGCTGAAATTGGAATAAAGCGCGATCGCGATGAAAGGGACGAGCGTGGCCGCGATCAGGATCTCGACAAGCGTGAAGCCTTTTCGGTTCACAGCGTCCCCGGCCGCTTCGCCGTGGTGAAAATTTCGTCGCGCACGCGCTCCACCGGGCGCTGGCCCTCCATCCACCGCACGACAAGCTTTAGGGAGTAAGCCTCTTGTCCCGACGCCTGCGTCTCAAGCTGCCAGTCGTAGGTCTTGCTACCACCGCTGAACTGCCCGCTTTCGCTTCCCGGTGCGGTCGTTTTCAGGAATAGCAGGGACTCGCGCGCCTGCCAGGCCTTTTCATGCATCCAGCGCTCGGCAGCCATCGTATGCGAAAGCCTGCCCTCGAGCTCGGCCGAACGCAGAAAACCTTCACGGATCATCACGGTGCCCAAAGACAAAAGGGCCGCCGCGACCATCACCTCGATCAGCGAGAAGCCCTTATTCCCAGTTTTTGACGTCATCCGCGCTTTCCTGGCCGTCGCGGCCCAGCGAATAAAGATCATAATCGTAGCTGCGGTGGACACCGGGGCTTTTGTTCTTGTATTCTCGGCCCCAGGGATCTATCGGTTTTTTTTCGATGTAGGGGCCGTTCCAGTTGGAGGATGAGGCGGGTTTCGTCAGAAGCGCGTTCAGGCCTCCTTCGTCGGAAGAAGGGAACTTTCCATTGTCGAGTTCATAGAGCTTGAGCCCCGTCGCGATGTTCGCACTGATGTCCGCCTTTGCGGCGCCGGCCTTCGCCTGCTCGGAGCGTCCGGCCAGGCGCGGCATGACCATCGCGACCAGTGCCCCGATGATGATCACGACAAGCATGAGTTCGATCAATGTAAACCCTCTGTCTTCTGTCCTCTGTCCTCTGAACATTGGTTTTCTCCTTTTTTTCATTCAACTCACGATCATGTTGAGCTCAAACATCGGCAGAAGCATCGCGATGACGATAAACCCGACGATGAGCCCCATGAAAAGGATCATCACGGGCTCCATGAGCGAGGTGACGACTTTCACCGCTTCTTCAGTCTCGCGCTCGTAGAAATCGGCGATCTCTTCCATCGCCTCATCGAGCTTGCCCGACTCTTCTCCAACCGAGATCATGTTCAGAATGAACGGGGGGAAATGTTTGGATTTCCTCAGGCTCGCGGCCAGCGTGCCACCGCCGGCCAGGTCGTCCCGCGAACGGGCAAATTCACGGCGTAGCACTTCGTTGGAGATCACCGGTGCCGTGATCTCGATGCCTTTTAAGATCGGGATGCCACTTTTGATCAGAAGCTCGAGCGACCGCGCCGCGCGTGCCAGCTCGGATTTGAGCACAAAATCCCTGATCACGGGAGTACCGAGGCTCAGGCGCCCCAAAAGACTTTTCACTTGGGCAGGTTTCAGGCGGATCACGGCGATGCACAGAAAAACGACGGCCGCGAGAACCATCGCCGTTTCCCGATGCCTGAGTGCCGAACTCACGGCGATCAGGATGCGCGTGGGAAGCGGCAAGTGCTCGCCCATGTTCGAAAAAAGCTGTGTCAGCTTCGGTACAACGAACGCCAGCATGAAGCCGATGGTCCCCACGCCCGTCAGGGCGATGAGCGACGGGTACGCGAGCGCCATACGGACTTTCGACACGATCTCTTCCTGTTTCTGCCGGTAAATGGCGATGCGCAAAAGCGACTCCTGCAGTTTTCCACTGTCCTCGCCGGCGCGCACCATCGCGATGTACACGGGCGGAAAGATCTTCGGATGATTCGAGAGAACCGACGACAGGCTTTTGCCGTCGCGGATGTCTCCCTCGGCCGCGTGCAGGATATTCCGGAAACGCGGGTTCGGGCACTGTTCCTGGATGATGGAAAGGGCGCGCAGGATGGGAACGCCGGACTTGAGAAGGCTCGCGAGCTGTCGCGAAAATATCGTCACCTCGGACGAGCGCACGCCGCCGAAAGATAAAAACTTTTTTTGCCCGGGAGCGGAAGCGGCAGTGCCGGCCCCAGTGCCGCTCAGCGCTTCGATGCTGATCGGCAAAAGACCCTCTTCGCTCAGCTTGTTGATGACCTGTTCTTCACTGTCGGCACCGATGACACCCGTGAGTATCTCTTTCGGGCCTTTTTTCGCTCGGTAGGCGAACTGGGTCATCTCTTACTTGATCTCCTTTTCTATGAACTTCTCAATGCGCATTTTTTCGTGTTCGGCCAGATCCGTGAACGCGATCGAATGAATGTAAAGTTTTCCAGGCTCGGCTTCTTCGACGCGCAGGACCTTCACGGGGCACTGGATCGGATCGCCGGAGTCCTTGATCTCAAATTTCACCTCGAACTCAAAACCCAGCGCCATCGGCGAGGGCATGGCGAGGGAGAGGCCCCCCGCCGAGATATTCTTGGTGAGGGCGGAAAAAGTGGTTTTTTTACCGGCCTCTTTGCACTGCACTTTGGTTTCGTAGTCGAGGCGCATGAACACGCGCCTGTCGCCGTAACGCGAGTGCCCCTCTTTCAGGATCTCTTCAGGCGCCGTGAGCTCCGTGAGCACCTTGTGCCAGCCGTCCTGCCTCAGGGTGCGCATGCCTTCGGCGATGGCCTGCTGTTTGATGTCTCCGGCCGTGGCGCGTTTCATGATCAGCGTTTTGACCTTTTCACTGATGAGCAGGATCTCGTAAATGGCAAGCCGCCCCCAGAACCCCGTGAAGTTGCACTGCGGACAGCCTTTGCCGTGGAAAAATTTCACCGTGGCAGGGTCTCTTTTAAGGCCAAGTTCTCTCAGCATCTGTCGCTTGACCTCGGCATTCGTTGGCGAATGGTCTTCTTCTTTGCAATGTTTGCAGATGAGACGCACGAGGCGCTGGGCGATGAACGCCTCCACGCTCGAAGCGACAAGATAGGGTTCCACCCCGATATCGATTAGACGCGTGATACCGCTGGCGGCGTCGTTCGTGTGAAGTGTCGAGAACACGAGATGCCCCGTGAGCGCCACGCGCATGGCTATCTCCGCGGTTTCCAGATCGCGGACCTCTCCCACCATCATCACGTCCGGGTCATGGCGCAGCATGCTGCGCAGGCCGCGGCTGAAATCAAGGCCGATGGCGGGCATGACCTGGATCTGCGTGACCCCGTCCATTTCGTATTCCACCGGGTCCTCGATGGTGATGATCTTGCGCTCATCGGTGTTGATGCGGTTGAGGCACGCGTAAAGCGTCGTGCTTTTGCCGCTGCCAGTCGGGCCGGTGATGAAAATGATCCCGTGTGGTTTCTTGATGAGCTTCTCAAAGGTCTTCTGCTGTTCCGCGTTCAGGCCAAGCTGTTCGAGGCCAAATACGCGGTTCAGCGGCAGCATGCGGATCACGACGCTTTCACCATACGGCGTCGGGATGGATGACACGCGCAGGTCCAGCGTCGTGTCTTCCACGCGCACGATGGCGCGACCGTCCTGCGGCAGGCGCCGCTCGACGATGTTCAGGTTCGACATGATCTTGATGCGTGAGAGCACCGGCAAGAGGAAACGGTTGATCTCCGGTGGTACGTTCGCGTTGTAAAGAATGCCATCGATGCGGTAGCGCAGTTTCACCTTGCCGCGATAAGGTTCGATGTGGATGTCGGTGGCGCGCTTTTTGAAGGCCTCGACGATGATCTGGTTCACTAGCCTCGCGATGGAAGCGTCGCCGGCCATTTTTTCTATGTTTTCTATCTTTTCCTGGCCGTCGGCGACAGGCGCCGCCATGGAGGAGGGGCTTGCGATCATTTCCTCGATGGTCCCCGCCGCAAACCCGTAAAAGCGTTTGAGTGCCTCGGCAACCTCGCTTTCCCGCGCCAGCACCATTTCGATCTCGAAACCCAGATGGGCGCGGATATCATCCAGCGTACGGAGGTCCAAGGGCACCGAAACGGCGATGGTGAGCTTTCTTTTTTCAAGCTTGATCGGCGCCATTTTGTAGTACTCGGCGATCTTGAGCGGCACTTTTTCGAGAAGTGCCGTGTCCGCCTTCAGGCCCGCGAGCGTGATCACCTTGAGCCGCAGGTGTTCGGCCAGGCACTCTAGTGCCTGGCCCTCCGTGATCACGGCATTTTTCAAAAGCAGCGCGTACAGCGTCTCTTTGGACTTGGCCGCCTGCTCGAGAAAAGAATCGATCAGCGTGCTCGTCACCAGGCCTTTTTCGATCAGCGCTTTCGCGAGGATGTTGTCGTTTTTTGTGACCAATTTATCCGTCCAGCAATTTTTTGATCTTCTGCGCCACCTGCTCGCGGTAGCCTCTCAGCGCGGCGTCTATGTCCTGCGACGACGCGAGGACCAGGTTCACGGCCTGTCCGGCCTCCTCCTCGATGCGGCTGATCACCTCGGCGTCCAGGGGGTTCGTGATCGCCACCGTCCAACCCTGCTCGTCCTGGCGCACGGGCACGCAACGGTTGTCCAGCACCAGTGACGCCGAAAAACGCATGGCCGCGGGCCAATCGATGTCTTCGGCCTTCAGACGCACGTACGGGATGCGGAACACTTCGGAGAGTGCTTTCATCAGGTCCTCTTCCGCGATGAACTTCTTACGGACGAGGATCATGCCTAGAAATTCCTGCGTTTTTTTCTGCTCATCCAGCGCGATCAAGAGCTGGTC
>CAZTBX010000086.1:0-2937 GCA_964612035.1 uncultured Planctomycetia bacterium | reverse complement strand
GCTGGTCGAGCGCTCGCAGGAGATCCTCGAGGGCCATGAGGTCAATCGCGTGAGGATAGACCTGGGCGAAAATCCGGCGAATCTCGCCTGGCTGTGGGGGCAGGGCAAAAAACCGAAACTGCCGGCGTTCCAGCAGCGCTTTGGTGTTTCGCTCGCCGTAGTTTCTAGCCGTGATTTCGTGCAGGGCCTTGGCGCGGCCGCCGACGGACGCGTTTTCCGGCGTCTGGAGGATGTCGAGAGCGCCTGCAAAGAAGCGGATGTTATTTTTGTGTACGCGGAGGCGGGTTTATCCGGTGCGGCGGAGACCCCGAAAGCGAAGATCAGGCGCATCGAGGAGTTTGACGCGGGCGTGCTGAAAAGGACGCTTCAGTTCGTGAGCGGGCTCGGAGACGAATGGAGGGTGTGTGTCGCCTCCGACACGGTCGAGTCTCACAGGAAAAATGCCGTGCTGCGTGATGCGGTGCCGTTCGTGATCGCCGGTTCGGGCATCAAGCCCAGCGGTGACCCAGTTTTCAGCGAAAAAAGTTGCGCGCAAAGTGGCCTCGCGTTCGAGCCCGGCCATTCATGGATCGGGTCTTTTTTGAAAAAAGGAGAGTTTGTTCCATGAGTCTCATCGTTCAGAAATACGGTGGTTCCAGCGTGGCGAACCCCGAGCGCATCCAGAACGTGGCGCGCCGCATTCACAGTTACCGGAAAAAAAGGCATGACCTCGTCGTGGTCGTGAGCGCGCTCGGCGACACCACGGACGATTTGCTGGAACTTTCAAAGCGCATCACGGCGAATCCGTCGCGCCGCGAGCTCGACATGCTCATGTCCACCGGCGAGCAGATATCGGTGGCACTTCTCGCCATGGCGCTGCACGAGCTCGGGTGCGACGCTATTTCATTCACCGGCGGCCAAGTCGGGATCATCACGGACGCAGCCTACACGCAGGCACGCATCGTTGGCATCAGCACAGGCCGCATGCGCGATGAGTTGAAAAAAAAGAAAGTCGTGATCGTCGCCGGTTTTCAGGGCATCGGCCCCAATCAGGAGATCACGACGCTGGGCCGCGGAGGAAGCGATCTCACCGCCGTGGCGCTCGCCAAGGCGCTCAAGGCGGACGCCTGCGAGATCTACACGGACGTCGAAGGGATATTCACCACGGACCCTCGCATCGAAAAGAAGGCCGTGAAGATCGACCGCATCAGTTACGAAGAAATGCTGGAGCTTGCTTCGTCCGGAGCGCAGGTGATGCAGTCGCGCTCCATTGAGGTCGCGGGGAAATTCGATATCCCCATACACGTGCGTAGCAGTTTTTCCAATAAAGAAGGCACCTGGATAGTCAAGGAGGAGAAATCAATGGAAGACGTTTTGATCCGCGGTGTTTCGGTCAACAAGAATGAAGCCAAACTGACGCTGCGAGGGGTCCCGAACCGTCCGGGTATCGCCGCCACGATCTTTAGAACGCTCGCCGAAGACAAGATCAACGTGGACATGATCATCCAGAACATCGGCAAGTCCGCCGCGACCGACATCACTTTCACGGTGCCGAAAAACGCCGTCCGCGCGGCTGTCGGGGCGCTGAAACGCATCTCGAAAAAGGCCGGCATCCGTGAGATCGCCGAAGACGCCGAGATCTCCAAGGTGTCGGTGGTCGGCATCGGCATGCGCAGCCACGCGGGTGTCGCCGCCGCGATGTTCGAAGTGCTTGGAAAGAACGGGATCAACATCGAGATGATCTCCACGAGCGAGATCAAGATCTCCTGCATCGTGAAGAGAAAAGACGCCGAGCGCGCCGTGCGGCTTCTCCACGAGAAGTTCAAGCTCGGACGCTAAACGAGGAAGAATGGGTCCAAATAAAAAAATAGAGATCTACGACACCACGCTCAGGGACGGGTCCCAGGGCGAGGGCATCTCGTTCTCCGTCCAGGATAAGCTCCTGATCGCCAGGCGTCTCGACGACCTCGGCTTTCATTTCATCGAGGGCGGGTGGCCTGGCGCGAACCCGAAAGACATTTCTTTTTTCAAGGAAGCGAAAAAAGAGAAATGGAAGAACGCCGAGATCGTCGCCTTCGGCTCCACGCGCAAGCCGCACACGAAGGCTTCCGAAGACCACAACCTCCGTGGTTTGCTAGACGCCGACACGCGCGTCATCACGATATTCGGAAAAAGCTGGGACCTGCACGTGACCGAGGTGTTCAAGACCGATCTGGACGAGAACCTGCGCATGATCGAAGACTCGGTGAAATTCCTCGTGTCCAAGGGCAGACGCGTCGTGTACGACGCCGAGCATTTTTTTGACGGTTACGCCTCCAACGCCAAATACGCGCTAAAGGCGGTGGAAACGGCCGCCGCGGCGGGGGCATCGGTGATCGTGCTCTGCGACACCAACGGCGGCAGCCTGCCGTCCACGGTGTTCAAGGTCGTGTCCGAAGTCGAGGCGAAGCTCAAACACCCGCTCGGCGTCCATACGCACAACGATGCGGGGCTGGGCATCGCCAACGCGCTCGCGGCGGTCGAAGCCGGTGCCCGCCATGTGCAAGGGACGGTGAATGGCATCGGTGAGCGCTGCGGCAATTGCGATCTCATCCCCGTCATCGCCAATCTGCAGCTGAAAATGGGGCTTTCTTGTTTGCCTGAAGCTCATCTGAAAGAACTGACGGCGCTTTCGCTTTATGTGAATGAGGTGTGCAACATCGTTCCGCTGAAAAACCAGCCGTATGTGGGCATGAGTGCTTTTGCGCACAAAGGCGGCGTGCACATCGACGCCGTCAAAAAAAACCCGGTGACCTACGAGCACATCGACCCGTCGCGGGTCGGCAATCACAGGCGGCACCTCGTGTCGGAGGTCGGTGGCCGGACGAACATCGTTCTTAAGGCCCAGGAATTCGCCATCGACCTGAAAAAAGATTCTCCGGAAACCAAGCACATCCTGGAAAAAGTGCAAAAGCTGGA
>CAZTBX010000085.1:0-20028 GCA_964612035.1 uncultured Planctomycetia bacterium | reverse complement strand
TCCGAAGGCGGTTTTTTTTCAGCCCAGGATGCGGACAGCGTGGATGCGGAAGGCCGGAAAAGGGAGGGGGCGTTCTATGTGTGGCGCAAAAAAGATATTCAAGACACCCTCGGCGTTTCCGAGGCTGACATTTTCTGCTTTCATTACGGTGTCGAGGAGAACGGCAACGCCCTGAACGATCCTCACAAGGAACTCGAGGGGCAGAACACGCTCTATGTCGCGCACTCTCTCGAAGAAACGGCCGCCCGCTTCGACCGCTCTGCAGCACAGATCGCCAAGTCACTCGGATCTTCGCGTGCCACGCTGCGCGAGCTCCGTTCCAAGCGACCCGCGCCTTATCTCGACGACAAGATCCTGGCCGACTGGAACGGGCTCATGATCGCGGCGTTTGCTTTTGCCTCGCACGTGTTCGAAGACGCGGTTTATCGCGACGCGGCCGCGCACGCGGCCGGTTTTGTGCTCTCGGCGATGAAGGACAAAAAAGGCCGTCTTTTCCACCGCTATCGGCAAGGCGATGCGGCCATCACCGGCAATTTGAACGACCACGCTTTCATGGTGTACGGCCTGCTCGCGCTTTATGAGGCGTCTTTCGACCCGCGCTGGCTTGAGGCCGCGTGCGGGATCGCCGACCGGATGATTGAGTTTTTCGGCGACGATGCCGCGGGCGGCTTTTTCCTGACGGCGAAGGACGCCGAGACGCTGATCGCGCGTCCGAAAGAGATCTACGACGGCGCCGTGCCTTCGGGTAATTCCATGGCGGCGTTAGTCCTGGCCCAGCTGTATGCGTTCACCGGCCGCGAAAAATATTCGGCCGCGGCGGATGCGACGCTGAAAGCGTTTTCCTCACAGCTTTCAACGGATGCTTCCAATTATCCGCAGATGCTCATGGCGCTGGACTTCGTTCTAGGCCCGTCGAGCGAAGTCGTCATCGTCGAAGGCGATCCGACGGAGCTTGGCGACGACATGACGCGTGCGATATACTCACGGTTTAACCCGAATCAGGTCGTTCTCCGGAAAGGGGCAGGCGCCGCGGCCGCGGCGCTGGAGAATTTGGCGCCTTTTACGGCCGGTCAGAAACCGATCGGCGGGATTACCACGGCGTTTTTCTGCAGGCGCCATGCCTGCACGCTCCCGGTGACGGACGCGGCGGCGCTGGCGGTACGATTGGACTCGGAAATGCCATCTACGGTGAAAAAAGGGGGAAGCCCATGAAGTCGAAGGCGTTGCAAAATCCGCTCAAAGAGGTGCTGGGACTCGGCCAAAGTCTCTGGTACGACGGCCTGATCTCCAGTGAAGAGTTCTCGAAAATGATCAGCGAGGACGGTCTCCGCGGCGCCACCACGAACCCCAGCATTTTTGAAAAGGCCATCGGCGCTTCCGGGCCCGCCATTTCCGGCGGCGGCGCGTCGGCCGAGGAAGTCTACACCCGCTACGCGGTGGGCGAGGTGCGGCGCGTCGCCGACCTTTTTCTACCGGTGTTCCGCGCCTCCGGCGGCCAGGACGGCTTTGTGTCCATGGAAGTGAGTCCGCTTTTGGCGTTCGACACGCGCGCGACGCTCGAAGAAGCGCGGCGCCTTCACGCCCTGATCGCAAGAGAGAATCTCATGATCAAGATCCCCGCGACGCGAGAGGGACTGCCGGCCATCGAGGTGGCCATCGCCGAAGGCATTCACGTGAACGTGACGCTCATTTTTTCCGTGCAACGCCACCGTGAGGTCATGGAAGCGTTCGTGCGGGGCCTAGAAAAACGCGCGGCCTCCGGGAAAAGCGTTTCCCAGTCCGCTTCCGTCGCCAGTTTCTTCGTGAGCCGCGTGGACACGGAGGTGGACAAGCTGCTGGAACAAAGGATAGTCCAAGGCCAGACGAAGCTAGTCTCGCTGCTCGGAAAAGCCGCGATCGCCAATTCCAAAGTCGCTTACGCGGAATTCGGAAAAGTGTTCGCGTCCGAGCGTTTTCAAAAACTGAGGAAAATGGGGGCCCATGCGCAAAGGCCGCTGTGGGCGAGCACCGGCACGAAAAATCCGCGTTACAGCGACGTGTGCTATGTCGAAGAGCTGATCGGGCCTGACACCGTGAATACGATGCCGCCGCAGACACTGTCAGCGTATCGCGATCACGGACAGCCTGCCGCGCGCCTCGAGCAGGGTCTCGACGAGGCCAAAGCTGTTCTGGCGGCGCTGCGCGATGCCGGCATCGATCTGGATCTTGTGACCGATGAATTGGAAGCCAATGGCGTGAAACTTTTCGCCGACTCCTATCGGAAGATCATCGAGGGGATACACCCAAAATAAAATGTGGGGATCCCATCGCGAATCCATCCAACTTTGGTTTGAAAAGGCCGCCAAAACCCGCCTGATCGAAAGGTTGTGGTCCAAAGATCCCACGCTCTGGACTAAAGACGCCACTCAGTATGCGGACATCGTGTCGCGCCTCGGCTGGCTGGAAGCGCCATCCCGCATGCAAAAAAAGGTCACGGAGTTGAACGCCTTCCGCGACGAGATCGTTCAAGAAGGGATCACGCACGCCGTGCTTCTCGGCATGGGCGGCAGCAGTCTCGCCCCGCAGCTTTTTCAGGAATTCTTCGGCAACGCCCCGGGGCATCCCGCGCTCATCGTCCTCGACAGCACGGATCCGGCCCAGGTGCTCGGCATCGAGAAGCGCGTGGACCTATCCAAAACGGTGTTCATCGTGTCGAGCAAGTCAGGCGGCACGATAGAGCTTCTTTCGTTCTTCAAATATTTTTATGACCGCGTGTCCGCCGCCGGGGCCGCGGAACCCGGAAAACATTTCATTGCCATCACCGATCCCGACACGCCGCTCGAGGCCCTCGCCAAGGAAAAATCGTTCCGCCGCGTATTTTTCGGCGACCCCGATGTCGGCGGCCGTTTTTCGGCGCTCACGGCCTTCGGCCTAGTGCCGGCGGCGCTGATCGGAGCGGATATTTCCAAGATACTGGACTCGGCGGAAAAAATGGCGGCACAGTGCAAACAGCCTGTTCCCGCCGATAACCCCGCGGCGGTGTTGGGCATCGCCATGGCCGTGCTGGCCGAAGAGGGCCGCGACAAACTGACGTTGCTGTCGGCTCCCGGGCTTTACCCGTTCGGTGACTGGGCGGAGCAGCTTGTCGCCGAAAGCACGGGAAAAGAGGGGATGGGCGTCGTGCCTGTGGTGCGCGAAGCCCCGCAAGCGGCCGACTATTACGGCGAAGACCGTTTTTTTGTACGCCTGCGGACAAGCGATGACGGTCTCGATGAGAACGTAAAGGCCCTTGAGGGAGCCGGACATCCCACGCTCACTCTTTCTATGAAAGCCAAGGAGGATGTGGGCGGCGAATTTTTCCGTTGGGAAATGGCCACGGCCATCGCCTGCGCGCTCATGAAGATCAACGCATTCGACCAGCCAGATGTGCAGGCGGCCAAAGACCGCGCCAAGACGCTTTTGAAGAACATCGGACCCGGCTCGCCGATGGCCGTGAGATCTTCGAAGCTCTCACTCACGGACCTTTGGAAGTCGAAAAGACCCGGTGATTACGCGGCGTTGCTCGCGTTCCTGCCGGACGACGCGGACTTTCAGAAAAAACTGGCGGACTGCCGTCTCGATATTTCACGCAAGACGCGCCTGGCTGTGACTGTCGGGTTCGGTCCGCGCTACCTTCATTCGACAGGCCAGCTTCACAAAGGCGGCCCCTCCACGGGTCTTTTTCTCCTCTTCACCGCCCAGCCTGCCGAAGACCTGCCGGTTCCCGGCGAAAAATATACCTTCGGCCAGCTGGAGCTCGCCCAGGCCATGGGGGACTTCGCAGCGCTTGAAGAAAGCGGCGGACGATGCCTGCACATGCGCCTGGACTCGGCCGCTCCGGCTGACTTGGAAAAAGCTTTGGCCGAGATCCGCGACAGTCTCTAGCGATGTCGCCGGTATTTTTATGGGTCGGCGTCGCGGGGATCGCTTTTTTGTCATCGGTGCTTTCCGGCGTCATCGGTTTCGGCGGCGCCATGATCTTTCTGCCGGTGCTTATCGCCGTCTACGGCGTGAGGGCGTCAGTGCCCATACTCACCGTGGCTGTACTTCTCGGCAACGCCTCACGCGTGTATTTCAATCGACGCGAGCTCGATCTGAGGCTCGTGTTTCTCTTCTCCATCGCCTCAGTCCCGGGGGCACTGATCGGCTCCGTCGTGTACGTGAATCTACCGGTGCTGTGGATCAAAAAATGCATTGGAGCATTCCTCCTTTTCACGGTGCTCATCCGGCATGTGCAGAAAGATTTCAAGCTGCGCGACGCGAGAGTGTTCATCCCTTTAGGGGCCGTGACGGGGTTCCTGTCGGCGATCATGGGCGGTGTGGGGCCTGTGTCTTCGCCGTTTTTCCTCGCTTACGGCCTCACGAAAGAATGTTTTGTCGGCACCGAGGCGCTTTGCGCCGTGCTGATGCATCTGACGAAAACCGTCGCCTATAGCAGACTTCAGGTACTGGATACTCCGCTGCTCCTGGCGGGCCTGGGTTTCGGCCTGGTCATGTCGGCCGGTTCTTATGTGGCTAAAAAAGTGCTGGAGCGGCTCTCAAGAGAGCGTTTTCTCTTGTTCGCCGAGATCGCGCTGACTCTGATCGGCCTTTACATGCTCGTCGCGCGCTAGTTATAATGAACGCCGATGAAGTTCACCCGGACGGAGATCCCAGAAGTCGTTCTTGTTGAGCCCGATTTCTACGAGGACGAGAGAGGTTTTTTCTCCGAAAATTACAATCGTGAGCTGTACGCCAAGAATGGCATCGCGGTGGAATTCATCCAGGAAAATCACAGCTGTTCCAAACGCGGCGTCCTGAGAGGGCTTCACTATCAGCTCCCGCCGAAGACGCAGGCCAAGCTCGTGCAGGTCATTTTTGGCGAGGTCTTGGATGTTGTCGTGGATATCCGCAAAGGTTCCAAGACTTTCGGCCGGCATGTCACCACGGTATTGAGCGGCGAAAACAAACGCCTCATATTCGTGCCCGAAGGGTTCGCGCACGGATTTTGCTCGCTTTCCGACAACACGCACCTGGTCTACAAAGTCTCGAGTGGCTATTCCAAGGCGCAGGAGCGGGGCATACTTTGGAACGACGAGGCGCTAGCCATCGCCTGGCCAAACATCGCCGGCGGCTACCTTTTGTCGGACCGGGACAAAAACCATCCACCACTGAAAGAAGCCCAGATTTTTTGAAATACGTTTCCAGCCAGGAGCAGGTCTCCGAAGTCGTCCGATCGGTGCAGCGTTCCGCATGGGCCGCTGTCGACACCGAGGCCGACAGCCTGCACCACTACATCGAAAAGCTCTGCCTTCTCCAGATCACCACTCCCGACGAAGATTTTGTCATCGATCCACTCGCGTCCGTGGATCTGCAACCGCTGGCGTCGGCGCTGGAGTCGAAATTCCTCATCCTGCACGGAGCTGATTTCGACATCCGCATCTTTAAGCGTTTTTACTCGTTCACCCCGCAGAATATCTTCGACACGATGATCGCCTCGCAGCTTTTGGGCTACGATAAGCAGGGCCTCGCGGACCTCGCCAAAAAACACTGCGATGTTTCACTTCCCAAGGCCGGGCAAAAAGCCGATTGGTCCAAAAGACCGCTCACTCAGGAACTGCTCATTTACGCGGCCAACGACACGCATTATTTGCCGGTGATCAAGGGCTGCCTCGAGGCGGAGCTGAAGGAAAAAGACCGCCTCTCATGGCTTTCACAGAACTGCGTGCGTCTCTTGAAAGCCCTGAACAATCCAAAGGCGGAAAAGAAAGACAGAGAACACGCCTGGCAGATCAAGGGGTCAAGGCTTCTCAGGGGTCCCGCGCTCACGCTGCTCAAGGAATTCTGGAACTGGAGAGAGGAAGAGGCCAGGCGCCGCGACCGTCCGAGCTTCAAAGTGCTCAATTCTGAGTATCTCATCGACATGGCGCAGTGGGTGGAGAAGCATCCCGGCGCGGACATACGCGAGTGGGGAGCGGCTCCCCGTAACGTGAAAGGGGAACACGCCGAGGCCATCAACCGCGTCATTGCCGGGGTCGCGCATGTTCCGCAGGCCGTGTTCGTCAAACACGACAAACCCAGGCCTGATAAAAAATGGGGGGAGAAGGAATCAAAAAAACTCGGCGCCTTGAAAGAGCTGCGGCAAAAGCGGGCGACCGAACTGGGGCTTGTTCCGGGGAATCTCGCGACGAATACCGCTTTGGAGGCGGTGGTGGAGGCGGCCCCTCAGCGCCTGGAAGACCTGGAAAAACTGGACAACCTGCTGCCTTGGCAGATCGAAGCGCTGGGGCAGGAACTGTTGAGTATTTCGCGCCCGTAGCTCAATTGGATAGAGCGCTTCCCTCCGAAGGAAGAGGTTCCGAGTTCGACTCTCGGCGGGCGCATTTTTAGCGCGGAGCGTATAGCGTTTAGCGTATAGTTTCTATCCGCTCTACGCTATCCGCTAGAACACCGAATGTTTGGGAGTTTTTATATGAAACGAAAGAAAAGTGCCGGCGGCGTCGTCCTAAACGACCGCGGCGAGGTGCTAGTCGTTAATCAGAACCATCGTTCGTGGTCGCTGCCGAAAGGCCACATCGATCCGGGCGAAGATGAGCTCGAGGCCGCCAGGCGCGAGATCTACGAAGAATCCGGCGTACAAAAGCTGGAGCTCGTGAAAAAGCTGGGCAGCTATCATCGCTTCAAGCTCGGCCTCGACGAAAAAGACGACAAGTCCGAGATGAAAACCATCACGCTATTTCTTTTCCGCAGCTCCCAGAAAGAACTGAAGCCCATAGACCCGAAGCATCCCGAGGCGCGCTGGGTCCCGAAAGAGAAAGTCTCTCAATTTTTGACTCACCCCAAAGACAAGGCGTTTTTTGAAAAAATAAAAGGAGCCTTTTGATGACGAAAACCACTACCGGTTACTGCCAGACGCCCATCGGCCGTATTGAAATAGCCGTTGCCGGCACCCAGACTGTGTCCATCCGTTTTGTCGGTGGGACAAAAGGCGCCGCCAGTTCTTTGAAAAACGCGGCATTGAAGCGCCGCCTGAAAGAAGTGGCCGATTACTTTGCCGGCATGCGCATGCGCTTTGCCGTGCCGGAGACGCGTGGCACCGCCTTTGAAAAAAGGGTCTGGAAACAGATCGCCCGCATTCCGGCCTCGGCCACGATGTCCTATAAAGAAGTCGCCCGTCGAGTGGGCCGGCCGCGTGCCGTGCGTGCCGTCGCGAACGCCTGCGGCAAGAACCCCCTGCCCATCGTCGTCCCTTGCCATCGCGTGATCCGTAGCGGCGGGGGTCTCGGCGGCTATTCCGGCGGATTGCACCGAAAGCGGTGGCTGCTTGCCCATGAGGGCGTGCGCGCCCTATAATAGAAGCGTTCCCATGAAAAAACACGCCGTTTTAGCCACTCATCGCGCCCACGTCGTTTACAGTGGCCGAGTGCAGGGCGTCGGCTTTCGTTACACGGCCGAGAGGATAGCCTTGGACATCGGTGTCTCTGGGTGCGTGAAAAACATGCCCAGCGGCACCGTGGAGCTCGTTTGTGAGGGCTCGAAGGACAAGATCGACGCTGTTCTCAAGCTCATCCAGGAAAGCCTCGGTTCCCACATCAAAAAAACGGACTGCCGCTGGGAAAAACCCACTCAACAGTACACTGAATTCAGCGTTGAATTCTGTTTCTGAGATGCCCAGTAAAAAGACCTCGCCGGTTCCCGCGGCTGCCAAGAAAAGGGCTAGCGAATTGCGGCGCGAGATACGCCGCCACGACCGCCTCTATTATCAGCTGAATAAGCCCGAGATCCAGGACGTCGAGTACGACCGCCTCTTGAAAGAGCTGGAGCGTCTCGAAAAAGAACATCCCGGGCTCGCCGCGGCCGACTCCCCGACGCGGCAGGTCGGGGGCAAGCCGGAGACGCGCGAGTTCCGTACGGTGCAGCATCCGGTCCCGATGCTCAGCATCGACAACACTTACTCAAAAGAGGAGCTCGCCGCTTTCGATGAGCGCGTGCGGAAGAACCTGCCTGGCGAAAAGGTCGAATACCTGGTCGAGCTCAAGATCGACGGCGTGTCGCTCTCGCTTTTATACGACAAAGGCCGTTTTTTGCGGGCGGCCACGCGCGGCGACGGGCAGCGGGGGGACGACGTCTCGGAAAACGTGAAGACCATCCGTGGCATTCCGGCCGAACTGAAAGGCGACCGGGTGCCGGATCGCCTCGAGATCCGCGGCGAAGTTTTTTTTCCGAGCCAGAGCTTTGTCGCGCTGAACGCCGAGAAAGAACTTTCCGGAGAAGAGCTTTTCGTCAATCCCCGCAATGCCGCCGCCGGTTCTCTGAAACTTTTGGACGCCTCCCTGGTGGCCAAGCGTGAGCTCCATTTTTTCGCGCACGGCCTGGGTCTCCGCGACGAGCGAGACTTCAACGGTCAGGACGAGGTGCTCGCGCGTTTCAAAAAATGGGGCGTGCCCGTGAACCCACACAATCGCCTCTGCCGTTCGCTGGACGAAGTGTTCGCGGTTTGCGACGAATGGCAGGCGCGCAAGAAAGACCTCGACTACGACATCGACGGCCTCGTCGTAAAAGTGAATAGCCTGCGCCAGCAGAGCGAGCTTGGCGCCACGAATAAAAGCCCGCGCTGGCTCATCGCTTACAAGTTTCCGGCGGAGCGGGCCCAAACGCGTCTTCTGGACATCACCGTGCAGGTCGGCCGCACCGGTGTCCTCACGCCCGTGGCGTGTCTCGAACCCGTATTTCTCGCCGGCACCACGGTGTCGCGAGCTACGCTGCACAACGAGGACGAGATCGGCCGGCTCGATCTCAGGATCGGCGACCGCGTCCTCGTCGAAAAAAGCGGCGAGATCATTCCGCAGGTCATCGAAGTCCTGAAAAATAAAAGGACGGGTAAAGAAAAAAAGTTCTCATTCCCGAAAAAGTGCCCCTCCTGCGGTTCGAGCGTGAGCCGGGAGCCCGGCGAGGTGGCGACGCGCTGCCTCAGCGTTTCGTGCGCCGCCCAGCTCAAGGCGCGCCTCCTGCATTTTGCCTCGAGAAAAGCCATGGACATCGAAGGTTTGGGTGACGCGCTCGTCGAACAGCTTGTTGACAAAAATAAGGTGAAAGATTTCGCGGACATCTATCTCCTGAAAAAAGAGGCGCTGGAAGGTCTCGAGCGCATGGGACGAAAGTCGGCCGAAAACCTGATCCGTCAGATCGGCCACAGTAAGGACGCGGGACTTTCGAGATTTCTGTTCGCGCTGGGCATTCGCCATGTGGGTGTGAACGCGGCGAGGCTTCTGGCGGAGCACTTCACGAGCATCGAGCGGATCCTCGACGCGAGTGAAGAAAAGATCACCGAGATCCCGGCGCTCGGTGAGGTGATCTCGAGAAGTGTTGTGGACTTTTTCGGAAAGAAGGAAAATAGGGAAAGCATCGAGCGCCTGAAAGCGCTGGGCTTGCGCATGCGCGAGGCCAAGGCGATGCGCTCAACCGTTCTCGGCGGCCGTGTGTTCGTGCTCACCGGCACTCTGAAAGACTACACTCGCGAGGAGGCCTCGCGTCTCATCGAAGAACGCGGGGGAAAAGTGGCCTCGAGCGTCAGCCGTGCCACGCACGCGGTGATTACGGGCGCGGAGGCGGGTTCAAAACTCGAAAAAGCGAAAGAGCTCGGCATACGCATTCTAGACGAGACGGGTTTCAAAAAAATGGTCCAAGGAGAGAAAAACGAATGAGAAAAAGCCTTGCTGTGTTCATGGCGCTGGTTTTTTTAGTGGGTTCGACCGCCGGCTGTGCGACGGTGCAGAAAAAGTTCACGCGCAAGAAAAAGGTCCCCGAGCGCATTCCCGCGACGATCTACATCGAGCAGGGCCCGTACCAGAAGAAGTTCTCCAACGTCTATTACTATCAGACGCATTTCACGCTCTGGAAGACCTGGCATGACGAGCTTCTGAAAAGCATCGGCCGCAACAGCAAAAAGCTCGAACGCTGCGCGGGCGAAGCCTATGGGCATATCACCGAATTCATCAAATACCTCGATGAAGAGACGGCCGCGCGTGTGCAGCCGCATTTGGACGTGATGACGCGATGGACGGAAAAGATCAGATCCGGTAATTTCTCGAGGGTCGACGAGGACTCCATGCGCTCGGAACTCGAAAAGGTGAGGCGCGAGATCGGGAAGAACTTCTATTACGGAAAGATCAAGCCGCATGTGCGTGCCGACACCGTTGATCTTGGGACTACGCCCTAAAACGCGATGGATGACCTGCTAGGCCTTTTTCTGGACAGCGTCTCTATCGAAAAAGGGCTTTCCAGGAACACGCGCCTCGCCTATGGGCGTGACCTGGGTCGCTACCTGGCCTTCCTCAAGAGATCGCGTTCGTCCGTGCAAAGCGCCGACCGCAAGGTCATCATGGATTACCTGCTCGAGGAGCGTGACCGCGGACTGACGCCGTCCTCGGTGGCCCGGGGTCTCGTGGCCATCAGGATGTTTCACCGTTTTCTCGCCCAAGAGGGTAAAATAAAAGAAGACGTCACGGACGCGCTCGAAGCGCCGAAGCTTTGGAAACATCTGCCGGAGTGTCTCAGCCAGGCGGAGGTGGAGCGCCTTTTGAAAACGCCGAACGCGCATCGGCCCCAAGGCGTGCGAGACCAGGCCATGCTCGAGCTCATGTATGCGACCGGGCTGCGTGCCTCCGAAGTCTCGGTGCTGAAAACGGGCTTCGTCAATTTTGAGACCTGCACCTTGCGCGTGACCGGAAAAGGGGAAAAAGAGCGCGTGGTCCCCATCGGTTCGACGGCGTTGAAAAGTGTGCGGCGCTATCTCGACCGCGTACGGCCCCGTTTAGCGAAAAAGGGGGCCGACGATTCACTTTTCGTGACGCGTCTGGGGCGGCGCATGTCGCGCCAGACCGTGTGGGGCCTGCTCAAAAAGTACGCGCGCGAGGCGCACCTACGGAAAAAGGTTTATCCGCATATTTTGCGGCATTCTTTCGCCACGCACCTTCTGGAGAATGGCGCCGATCTGCGCGTGGTGCAGGAGCTCCTGGGGCATTCGGACATCTCGACGACACAGATCTACACGCATGTCGAGCGTTCGCGCCTAAAAGGGATACACCAGAAATTTCATCCAAGACCGTGATTTAGCGTAGAGCGTGGAGCGTATAGCGGTTAGAAAACTTCCTATACGCTCTACGCTAAACGCTGTACGCTAACCAATTTTTGGAGGTAACAATGTCCCAACGATCTGACCAGGTAGCCGAGGAATTGAGGAAGATCGTCAGCCTGATCCTGCTTGAAGATCTCGACGAGCCCGGCATGGGTTTCATCACGATCACGCGCATCGAGATGAAAGACGATCTTCGCTATGCGAAGGTGTTTTACAGCGTGTTGGGAGATGAGACCCAAAAAAAGGACACGCGCGAGATCCTCGGGGCAAAAATGGGTTTCATCAAGCATCTCACCGTTGAGCGGCTCAACATGAAGTACGCGATGGACATCCGGTTCGAGCTGGACTCGTCCATCGAGCATAGCTTTCAAATCGACAACATCTTGAAGAAAATCAAAAAAGACGAAAAGTGAAAAGCGAAAAGCGAAAAACTATGGAGCCACTGTGTGGCCTTGATATAAGTCGCGTAGCGACTCAACAGCTTTTCGCTTTACGCTTTTCGTTTTTCGACTAGCGTGGACGGAATACTTCTATTCAACAAGCCTATCCTCTGGACCAGCCACGACGCCGTGGATTTTGTGCGGCGCGTCTCTGGCCAGCGTTCCGTGGGGCACGCCGGCACGCTGGATCCCATGGCGACGGGTCTTCTCGTCCTGCTTCTAGGAAAAGCGACGAAGCTTTCGGCCTCTCTGAGCGGTCTCGATAAAGATTATCGCGGCAGCATCACGCTGGGACTGGCGACCGACAGCCTCGACCTGGAAGGACGCGTCGTGTCCACCGGCGACTGTTCGTCCGTCAGCGCCGAGGCGGTCGAGCGCGTGATCCGTGACATCGCGGGCATGACGCATCAGGCGCCGCCGGCGTATTCCGCCGTGCACAAAGAGGGCAAGCGCTTGTATGAATGGGCGAGACAAGGCGGCCCAGTGACCGTCGAGGCGAGACCCATCAAGATCTCAGAGCTGAAGCTTGAAGCCTTTCACACGCCCGAAGTGCATTTTTTCATCCGCTGCTCCAAAGGCACTTATGTGCGCTGCATCGCCGAAGAGCTGGGCACGCGGCTTGGCTGCGGCGCCGTGCTTTCATCGCTGGTGCGCACACGCGTGGGCGACTTCACGCTCGAGCGCGCGATAGGCGAGGCCGCCACCACGCGCGCCGAGATCCAAAAACGGCTTTTCTTTCCGCCGCCTTCCTCGTGATCATCTATCGCGGTTTCGGAGACAGGCGCCTCCGGCGCAAAAAACGCGCGGTTGCTATTGGCATATTCGACGGCGTGCATCGCGGGCATCAGGCGATCCTGAAAAAACTTTTGTCCGAAGCAAAAAAACTGCGCGCCTCGCCCATGGTCGTCACTTTCGACCCGCACCCCAGCGTCGTTCTTTTTCCGGCGAAGAAGTCACCGGCGGTGCTGATGTCCGTGCGCCATCGCCTGGCGTTCATCGCGTCGCTCGGCGTGAAAGAGGCGCTGGTGATCCCGTTCACCAAACACTTTTCCAGGACCCCGCGTGAAAAATTTCTCCGCGGTCTCCTCATCGGCCGCGCGGGCATGGCGTCTCTCAGTGTCGGGAATGATTTTCGTTTCGGGCATAAGGCCTCCGGCAACGCCGTTTTCTTGAAAAGCGAGTCTGCCCGGCTCGGTTTCCGGCTTTCACTCGTGAAACCGGTCAGACAAGGCGCTCAAGTGGTGTCCAGCACCCGCATCCGGCTCCTGATCGAGCGGAGCGAGCTTGGAAAAGCCAGGCGCATGCTCGGCCGCCCGGTGTCGGTGTGCGGCACCGTGGTGCATGGCCGCGGCCGGGGCAAGTCCATCGGTTTTCCTACGGCCAATCTGGACCCCCATCACGAGGCGCTGCCTCCCGACGGCGTGTACGCGGCCTATGGATACTTGAACGGCCGCAAGCTGAAAGGCGCCATTCACATCGGTCGACGGCCCACTTTCGGCGACAATGAAAAGAGCCTGGAAGTGCATTTTCTCGACTTTCACGGCAACCTTTATGGGCGAGAGGTGGAGCTGGTTTTTGTGTCGCGCCTGCGTGGGACTCAGTGCTTTAAGAGCCCCTCGGCGCTGGTTCAGGCCATTCGGCGCGATGTGCGCAAGGCGTTGACACAGCTGGGGTAGCAGGCCTGGCCTTTTTTCCCTTTACAAAGCCTTTAAGAACCAGTATAATTTTTTAAAAAACGAAACGACGGTTGTTTGTGATGTTAGAATATTCTCGTAACTGCTTTGTTTTCCACGCAATACAATATTCCGATTCCGCAAAGGCCGCTAACCAAGGAGTAAAATTCAACTAGAATGTCTATTGCCAAGCAGAAGAAAAAAGAGATCATCGAGAAACACAAGACCCATGATAAAGATACAGGCTCCTCGTATGTGCAGATCGCGGTGCTGACCGAGCGCATCAACAACCTCGGCCCCCATTTCAAGGCACATATCAAGGATCATCATTCCCGCCATGGTCTACTCAAGCTCGTCTCCCAACGCCGTAAGCTCCTGGATTATCTGAAAAGGGAAAATCAGGACGCCTACTACAAACTTATCCAAGAACTGGATCTGAGAAAATAAAGGTAAAATGAAACAATTCCAAGTACAGATAGGCAGACATCCTTTGATCATTGAAACCGGCCGCATGGCCAAACAGGCCGACGGCTCGGTGGTCGTGCGCTACGGCGACACCATGGTGCTGGTCACCGTGTGCGGTTCCCGCGCCCCCAAAGAAGGCACGGACTTTTTCCCGCTCAGCGTCGACTATTCGGAAAAAACCTACGCGGGCGGAAAGATCCCCGGCGGTTATTTCAAGCGCGAAGGCCGCGCGACCGAGAAAGAGATACTCACCTCGCGTCTTATCGACAGGCCCATTCGTCCGCTTTTCCCCGAAGGTTTTTATCATGAAGTGCAGGTAGTGGCTTCCGTGATCTCTAGCGACAAGGAGAACAATTCCGATATCGCCGCGATCAACGGCGCCTCAGCGGCGCTCATGATCTCGGGTATCCAGTATCTGGGGCCCATCGCGGCAGCGCGCGTCGGCGAGATCGACGGAAAGTTCATCCTAAACCCGACTTTTGCCGAGACGGCCGCAAGCGCTCTCGACCTCATCGTGGTCACGACGGATAAAGGCATCGTCATGATCGAGGCCGGCGCCAACATGGTGACCGAGGAACGCATCGTCGAGGCACTCGAGTTCGCGACGGAAAATCTGAAACCGCTTTTGAAACTCCAGCACGAGATAAAAAAACAGTGCGGCAAGCCCGAGATCCCGGCCATCCTCATCACGCTGCCGGACGGTCTCATGGACAAGGTGCGCAAGCTAGCCTCCGCCGAGATCAACCGCATCAACGAAAAAGAACGGACGAAAGAGTCGCGCGAAGACGCGCTCTCAAAGATATTTGATTCAGTCGTCGAAAAGCTCGTCGTGGAGGGTGGAGCGCTCACCGAAGACCAGGTGCGTCAGGCCTGCCATGATCTTGAAAAAGAAGAGGTGCGCAACTTCATCCTCGAGAAAAATATCCGTACCGACGGTCGGAAATTCGACGAGATCCGGCAGGTGACCTGCGAGATCGGTATTCTGCCGCGCACGCATGGTTCCGCGCTTTTCACGCGCGGACAGACACAGTCCCTGGGGGTCGCGACACTCGGCACGTCGCGCGATGAGCAGATCATCGACGCCATCGAGGGAGACATCTTCAAGTCGTTCATGCTCCACTACAACTTCCCGCCGTTCTCGGTGGGCGAGATCAAGCCCATGCGCGGCCCCGGCCGTCGCGAGATCGGCCACGGCGCCCTTGCGGAACGCGGGCTACGGCCCGTGATGCCCTCGAAAGAGGAGTTTCCTTATACGGTGCGTCTGGTTTCCGACATCCTTGAGTCCAACGGTTCGTCTAGCATGGCCAGCGTGTGCTCCGGCACACTCGCGCTCATGGACGCCGGCGTGCCTATCAAGGCGCCTGTCAGCGGCATCGCCATGGGTCTTGTGACCGAAGGCAAAAAGTACGCCGTGCTCACGGACATCGCGGGCGTCGAGGACCATCTCGGCGACATGGATTTCAAAGTGACCGGCACCGAAAAAGGCGTGACAGCCGTCCAGCTCGACATCAAGCTGAAAGAGTCGCTGGACATCGCGGTGCTCAAAAAAGCTCTGGAACAGGCCAAGCAGGCTCGCCTCGCTATCCTGAAAAAAATGGTCGCCGTCATCGCGGCGCCGAAGAAAGAACTCTCGGCCTTTGCCCCGAGGATCACGACCATCAAGGTCGACCCGGACAAGATCCGCGAGATCATCGGCCCCGGCGGCAAAATGATCCGCAAGATCACCGCGGAATCCGGCTCGACGATCGAAGTTGAAGACGACGGCACCGTCCGTATCGCTTCAAGCGACAACACCTCGACCCAGAAGGCCATCCAGATGATCAAAGGGATCACCGAGGACGCCGAGGTCGGCAAGGTGTACCGCGCGACGGTGAAACGCATCATGAATTTCGGCGCGTTCTGCGAGATCATGCCCGGCAAAGAAGGCCTCGTGCATATCTCCGAGCTTTCGAATGAGCGCGTGGAAACCGTGGAAAGTGTGGTGAAGGTCGGCGACGAGATCGACGTGAAAGTCATCGAGATCGACAACATGGGCCGCATCAACCTTTCCAAAAAGCAATCGACTTCGGATGCCCCTCCGATCGTTTCCAAACGCAGTGAAAACGGTAAAACTTTTAATAAAAAAAAGTCCTGGAACTGAAGACCTAAGCACGCCCACCTATCAGTCCGAGGGGGCTTCCGGCATGGACCTCTCGGCCCATGTCGAGGGCGAAGTCCTGCTCGCGCCGGGGGACATCAAGCTCATCTCGACAGGCATCTCCATCTCTCTGCCTCCTGGCTATGAGGCCGAGATACGCCCGAGAAGCGGCCTCGCGCTCAAGCACGGCATCACCTTCGTGAACACCCCCGGCACCATCGACTCGGACTATCGCGGCGTGATCTCGCTCATCATGACCAATATCGGCAAAGAGCCTTATGTCATCAAGCGTGGAACGCGCGTGGCGCAGATGATCATCCATGAGGTGACCCGCGCCGACATCGAGATCGTTGAGGAACTGGCGGACACACGGCGCGCGGCCGGCGGATTCGGACACACGGGAGTCTAAAACCTTGGACGAAAAAAAACGCCAGGAGCTTTGGGCCTTTTTCTGGTTCGTCGTTTCCGTCCTGACACTTCTTTCACTTCTTTCTTATTCTCCGGACGACATCGCGTTCGAGGTCTCGGCGCCGAACGCCTCGGCGCAGAACTTCGTCGGCATCGCCGGCGCCTACACGGCCTGGGCCCTGACGCTCCTTTTCGGTCGCACCTCGTATTTCCTCGTGCCCATTTTTTTTCTGTGGGCGCTGGCCCGCTGGTCCGGCAGGAAAAATCAGCATGTCTGGATCAAGATACTCTCCTGCGTCGTGTTTTTCGCCTCCGCCTGCGCGCTTTTTTCCATGGTGGGCGAGCGCAACACGACCAATCGCTTCCAGTTCGGCGGCCTCATCGGCTATTTCGTGTCCATCGGGCTTTCCAGTCTTTTCGGCAAGGCTGGATTTTTCGTCGCGCTTTCTCTTTTTATTCTCTCCATTCTTCTGACCACGGAGCTTTTGGTGCTGCAGCTGGCCTCGGATGTCTTTGCGCGTTTCAATAAAGGAGTGCTCCCGTTTTTAGCCAAAAAAGAGGAAAGATCCGCCAAGGCTGAAGCGCCTAGGCTCTTTCCCCTAAAAGTCCAGGCCCAGACCCCCAAACCACCCGCGCCTCCACCGCAGATCAAGTTCGCCGCGCCGCTGATCTTCTCAAAGGAAAAACCTGAGCTTCGGCCCGCACCCAAACCGGCGCCGGTGAAACCCAAGGCAAAGCCCATCGAGGAAGGCGACTACGAGCTGCCGTCCATGGATCTCCTGCAGTCGCCAGTGGCGCTGGACGGGTCCAAGCAGAAAGAAAACCTGGAAGAGAGTTCACGCATCCTGGAGGACACGCTGAGCGACTTCGGCATCGACGCCAAGGTCGTCGAGGTGGAACAGGGCCCGACGATCACGCGCTATGAGCTTCAGCCGGCCGCCGGCGTGAAAGTGGGCCGCATCACCTCGCTCGAGAACGACATATCCCTCGCGCTTCGCGCGACCAGTGTCCGCATCGTGGCGCCTATCCCTGGCAAGTCGCGCGTCGGCATCGAGGTCCCCAACAGCGACATCAGCAATGTTTATCTGAAAGAGATACTCGCCGCTCCGGATTTCCAGAAAGAGGCGTCCAAGATCACATTTGTCATCGGCAAAGACACGGCTGGTACGCCGATCTACGCGAATCTCACCGACATGCCGCATCTTCTCATCGCCGGCGCCACCAACACCGGCAAAAGTGTGTGCATCAACAGCATCATCATGAGCATTCTTTTTCGCGCGACGCCGGACGAGGTGAAGTTTATTTTTGTCGACCCAAAAATGGTGGAACTGCATTTTTACAACGACCTGCCGCATCTTTTGTGTCCGGTGGTTACGGACAAGGCCAAGGTGCCGGGAGTACTCAGCTGGCTCATCAGTGAGATGGAAAAACGCTACCGCGTGCTCTCGAAGGTGGGCGCCAAGAACATCAACGCTTTCAACGAAAAAGTGGAAGCCAAGACCGTGGACCCGGCCGCCGTCGCCGCCGCCGAAGGCGCCATCGTCGAAGTCGAGCCTCCGGAACCCACGAAAATGCCGTACATCTTGTTCGTCATCGACGAGCTCGCCGACCTCATGCTCGCCTCCGCGCAGGAAGTGGAGAACGGCATCACGCGCCTCGCCCAGCTCGCGCGCGCGGTGGGCATCCACATGATACTCGCGACTCAGCGCCCGTCCGTCGACATCATCACCGGCGTCATCAAGGCCAATTTTCCGGCGCGCATCGCGTTCCAAGTCGCGTCCAAAGTCGACTCGCGCACCATCCTCGACGAGAACGGCGCGGACAAGCTACTCGGCCGCGGCGATCTGCTTTTCATGGACCCGCGCCGCTCAAAGGTCACACGCGCTCAGGGCGCCTGGGTGCAGGACTCTGAGATCGAAAAGGTGACGACCTTTATCAAGGCCCAGCGCAAGCCTGTCTATGAGGAAGGCATCATCCAGTCCGGCGATAAAAGGCCGGGCTCTTTCGCGGACTTCAAGCGCGACGAGGTGTATGAAGAGGCCAAGCGCGTGGTGCTCGAGATAGGCCAGGCGTCCGTGTCCATGGTGCAGCGCCGTCTCGGCCTCGGCTACACGCGCGCCGCGCGGCTCATGGACATGATGGAGGAAGACGGCATCGTCGGGTCTTTCCGGGGGGCGAAGCCCCGGGACATCCTGATTGACAGCATCGATAAACTGAAACTCTCTGAGCCGCCTGCTGAACCGAAGCCGGAAGGAGAGAATGGGTGAGATCGGGGCGACATTAAAGAAGGCCCGGGAAGGGAAAGGACTCTCCTTCGAAGAGGTGTATGCGAAGACCAGGATCCATCCGAGGGTTCTGGAGGCGTTGGAGGAGGGGCGCAGCGAGTTTTCCCTCAGCCGTACCCACGTCAAGGGCTTTTTGAGAAATTATGCGGCCTTTCTCGGGTTGGACGCAGAGACGCTGGTGCGGGAGTATCTCCAGGGAATCCCGCCCAATCAGGTCCTTGCTGATTTTGCCTACCGCTTTGAACCCTCCGAGGAAGAGGAAGGCAAGAAACTCCCATCCTGGACCCGGAAGGTACTGGCGGCAATCGTTCTTTTGGGAGTTCTTACTGCCGCCGGTCACGGCCTTTCCAAAATCAACTGGTCCGGCAAGGATTTCTTCGGGCGGTATCCCCCGGCCGCCCGCGACGGATTTCAGACATTCGACCGGCAAATCCCGGGCAAAGATCCGCTTCAACTGAAGATCTCCGCAAAAGTCAATGCGTGGATCGTGGTCAAGGCGGATGACCGCCTCGTCTATCAGGGGCTCATGACCGCAGGCCAGCAGGAATCGTGGAGCGCCCAGAAGAATTTCGCGCTCTCGCTGGGGGATGGGGGGACGGTCCTCTTGGAACTGAACCGGCGCCGCCTCGGGGTCCCCGGTGAGAAGGGAAAGGCCCTGGAGGGACTCGTGATCACCCACGAAGGGATCGGGATTGAAAAGCCGTTATGACACATTCGACTCGGCTTCGCTTCGCTCACCACGATCCCGAGTGAGTGAAACGAATCGAGGGATCGAACCATGACGCTTGCAAACCGTTTGACCCTTTTGAGAATCCTCCTCTCATTTCTCTTGCTCTGGTTTCTCTTTCGTGAGGGTCTTTTCTTTCGCCTCGCCTCCCTTTTCCTCTTTCTTGGTGCCTCCCTCACCGACCTCTATGACGGACGGTTTGCCCGCCTTAGAAACGAGATCAGCCCTTTTGGAAAGCTCATGGATCCGATCGCAGACAAGACTCTCGTCATCTGTGCCTTTGTCGGTTTTGTCCAGCTCGGGCTCATTCCGGCTTGGATGGTGGTCCTGGTCTTGACCCGGGAATTCTTGATCACGGGGGTGCGGCTCTTGGTTCTGACGCAGGGCCGGGCTCTGGAATCGACCCTCGTCGGAAAACATAAAACCGCAACCCAGATGGGAGGGATTCTCTGGGTCCTCGCCGTCCTGGTCTTGCGGGAACTTCCGAGCGACTGGTTCCCGCAGGCAAACAGCTGGTCGTATGAGCTCTTGGAGGGGTCGATCTTCTGGATCATGTTTGGTGTGGTGTGTGTTACGGTCGGCTCCGGTCTTTTGTATCTCTGGCGCCACCGTTCGCTCTTACAATGAACTCTGTGCCCCGTCGAAAAGCATCGCTGGGCAGCAGGACCTGCCGCGGCGCGCCCCCTCGCGGGCCGCTGCGCCCGGTGTGCCTGCCTGCCGGTAGGCAGGGATCCTCCCACTCGGGGGCATCGCCGCGTC
>CAZTBX010000084.1:0-3388 GCA_964612035.1 uncultured Planctomycetia bacterium | reverse complement strand
GTGGGGAACCCCTCGCCAAAAAAGCAATAGGCCAAAGGCTCTCAGCGCTTTTTTGGCGTCTCCCCATACCCTTTAGAGAAAACTTCATGAGCTTGCTCGAAAAAGTGCAAATCGCAAAGGAGAGAATGGGTGAGAGGCTTGATTAGTTCTAGCGAACGGGTGACAGGGGCTATCAAGGATAAAGGGCGACCCCTTTTTTTGTGATGAGCCGCTATGCGCCGTCCAGGCCGCATTAGACGCTTTCCTTCCTAACCTATACCGCGGGTTACAGAGTTAGTAAGTCCAAAGCCCTGTCATAAAAGGCGCGACGGCTCGGAGCAAAAACAAGGGGTCGCCCTGTAACCCACATGCAGAGAGGACCCGTTCGCTGGAGAGCCAAGCCCTGCCGGCCCTATTTTGTAATAAGTGCGGCGATTTTTGAGTGGGCTGACGAGAAAGGGTATCTCGTGAAAGCTTTTTTTGATACCCAGGCATGCGGCCAAGGCGTGCGCGGCTCGAAACGGGCTTGGGCATCCACGGAAAAAACTTCCAGGTTTTCCGAATAGCGTGTGTAATTCCTTTTGATACTTCCAAGTGGTCTCAGTACGGAGCTGGCGCCGAATTCGCGGTTCAGCAACTTTTGAGTTCTTTCCAGCGCTCGCTCGGCGGAGATCGTTTTCCCGCGCGTCAGCTTCCATTCCGGAAATTCCCATAACCCACCCATAACCTTCCCGGTAGGCCGCCGGCGTATCAAATAACGCCCTTGGTGTGACAGAACGACGGCGCTGGCCGTGACCTTGGTGATGGTTTTCTTCTTTAGACGCCGAGGATAAGCCTCAGCGTTATTGTTCTTGAACGCTTGGCAAAAGCGGCGTATCGGGCATGCGGGGCACTGGGGATTGGCCGATGTACATATGAGCGCCCCAAGCTCCATGAGCGCCTGGTTGAAATAACGGGCCTCGCCTAAGGGAATGAGGCTCTCCTCGAGCTTCCAGAAGTGCTCGGCGTTCTTCGGGACATCGATGGGTTTTTCGATGGCGTATACCCGGGACAGCACGCGCAGCACGTTGCCGTCCACGATCGGTCTTTCCTCATTGAACGCGATGCTCGCGATAGCGCCGGCGGTGTAGCGTCCGATCCCCTTCAAAGAAAGTATGGTCGCGTAGTCGTTTGGAAACTTGCCGCCGTTCTTTTTCACGAGGACCTTTGCGGTCTGGTGCAGATTCCGCGCCCGCGAGTAATAGCCGAGCCCTTGCCAAAGCTTCAGGACTCTTTCTTCTTTGGCGGCGGCCAGGGACTGAATATCGGGGAACGCGGCCATCCAGCGTTTGAAATACGGCAGCACGGTGTCCATCTGCGTCTGCTGAAGCATGATCTCGGACACCCAGACTTCATACGGCCGGTAATGACGGCGCCAGGGGAGAGGGCGCTGGTTTTTTTTGAACCATGACAGAAGTTCTTTCTGAAAACTCATGCGATTAGTATAATACAGCCCCATGGCCGCCGCATTGAGAAAAGACATCTTGTGTCTCTTGGCCTTGGCCGTTCTCTCCGCGATTTTGTATCTGCCGCACCTCTCCAGTTACGGGCTTCTCGACCCTGACGAGCCGTTTTACAGCCTCACGGCGAAGGAAATGCTTCAGCGCGGCGACCCTTTCACGCCCGTCATGTTCGGCGAGCCCCAGTTCGAAAAGCCGATCTTTATTTACTGGGTGCTTTACGCCAGTTTCAAATCTCTCGGCGTGAACGAGTTCGCGGCGCGCATCGGCGTGGCCGCTGCCGGCACGCTCACCGTGCTCGCGACCTATCTCTGGGGACTGGCACTTTTCCGCCGACGGCTCATCGCGCTCATCGCCGCCGCACTCCTCGCCACCTCGGCCGAATTCATCGTGCTCTCGCGCATCGTGCTCACGGACATATTTCTTTGTCTCTTTGTGACGGCCGCACTTGCAAGCTACTCTTGGGGTAGACGGTTTCCCCAGCACCGGCCCATCGCGTGGCACGGTGTTTTTTTATTTTGTGCACTTGGTTTTCTCACGAAAGGACCGCTGGGCGTGCTTTTGCCTTTTTTTGGAATCCTGGCGTTGGCGGCCCGCGGCAAGGACAAAAAGGCGCTCAAATTGCCTTGGGCCTCGGGCATCGTTTTGTTTTTTATCATTGTCGTCCCGTGGTTCTGGCTCATGACTGACCACTACGGCGTGGATTTTCTCCGGCAGACTTTCGTACACGAAAATCTACGCCGTTTCTTTTTCGCGGAACATCGCGGTAACGACAAACCGTTTTACTACCTTTTGGCGCTGGCCTTGGGATTTTACCCGTGGACGCTGTTTTTGCCGGCGGGCATCGGATTGGCTATTCAACGAGGTTTCAGGAAAAGATCCGAAGCTTTTTTCCTTTTGGCCGCTCTCTTTGTGTCGGTGTTTGTTTTCTTCACCGTTGCCAAGTCCAAGCTTATGAGCTATATCTTTCCAGTTTTTCCCGTGATCTCGCTGATGTCGGCCGCCTGGTTTTATCGGTTTTGGCGCGCGATGGGGCAGGGCGCTTCGCCCAAGAGATCCTTTCTTTTTTTAGCGGCGCTCTTATGGGGAGTGCTGCCATTCGCCGTCGCCCCGGTCCTTTATTATTTGGCTCGGCAGGAAAAAATGGAGGCCGCCGGCGTTGTCATCGTGCTAGGTCTGATCCTTGTTCCGTTCTCATGGGCATCCCTTTTTCTTCTGTGGAAAAGGCGGGTGAATGAGGCTTTCGTCTGCATGCTCTCGATGGCTGTGGCGGCCCATTTTTTCTTGTACGGGTGGATATTTCCGGCCATAGATCCGGCACTTTCCTCGAAACAGGCGGTTGCATTCTATAAAAAGGTGGAGCCGGCATTCCGCACGCGGTTTGTGCTGGCCAGCAAGCTTTTTGTAAGAGGGGTTTCGTATTACACGGATAATCCAGACGTGGGTGTGCTGTCGGAGAAGAAAAAGGTTTTTTATACTTCGCACCCTGTGCCCATTATTTCTTCTTTGGATGACCTCATGAGCCTACCGGCAGGCCATTACCCGGTTTTTTGTTTTTTGAGACACAAAGAGTTGAAATTTCTTAAAAGCATTTCCGAGGGGCGCTTCGTCGTGGAAGTGGTGCACGACGAGGCTGAGCGTAGCCTAGTACGACTTTCAAGGCACGCGTCATGAGAAAAGTCGTCGCGCTGCTGGGTGTTTGCGCCTGGGCTGCTCTCACTCAAAGTTTTGCATGGGCGTCCGAAGCCCCTTTTCAATTTTCAGAAAATGACCGCGTGCTTGTCGTGGCACCGCATCCGGATGATGAGGTGCTCGGCGTAGGTGGCACGCTCCAGGCGGCGCGTGATGCCGGTGCGGATATTCGCATCGTTTATCTCACGCACGGAGAGTCCAACGAGATCTCATCGCTT
>CAZTBX010000083.1:0-46962 GCA_964612035.1 uncultured Planctomycetia bacterium | reverse complement strand
TTAATCAGGCCTCTCACCCATTCTCTCTTTGCGATTTGCATCTTTTTCGAGCAAGCTATGAAGCTTTCTCTAAAGGGTATGGGGAGACGCTAAAAAAGCGCTGTGGGGTTTTAGCCGAATTGCTTTTTTGGCG
This sequence comes from uncultured Planctomycetia bacterium, assembly GCA_964612035.1. GTDB lineage: Bacteria > Omnitrophota > Gorgyraeia > 2-02-FULL-51-18 > 2-02-FULL-51-18 > CAZTBX01. The sequence goes on along the minus strand of CAZTBX010000083.1, from coordinate 46,829 downwards.
AGGGGTATCCCCACCCTTTAGAGAAAGCTTCATGCGAGAAAAAGTGCATAGCGAGCCCCAGGGTTTGGCTATCAGCGAGCGGAGAGCAAAGAGAGAAGGGGTGAGAGGCTTAAGTTATAGAACACATGCGAGACGCCCGCTGGCCCTATTTTAATCTAAAACTTGGCGCGTTGTGCCCATCCTCACTGTTGTGTCACGGCCGCCAGCTGTTTGTACTGTTCCATGATCTTCTGCACCGACTGCACGAGAAAAACGCTGAGGGCGTAGGTGACGGCCAGCATCAGCACCGTGATCACGATCTTCGTGACGCGGTTGAAGCGCGGGTTGAACCACACCAGCGGCAACGCCAGCGGCCCGATGCACAGAAAGGAAACGACGATGGAGGCGCTGCTCTGATACCATTTACCCTTCGACTGTCCAGGCGCCTTGTTCAAGAACTCTCCGCAATGTTTACACTTCAGGGCATCGTCCTGTATTTCTTCGGCACAATACGGGCATTTTTTCACGGCTTCCCCCCTTTTAAAAACTCGAGTACGCTGCGAGCGGTTTTCCGGTTCACCTGTCCCCGTTCGGCGAGTTCCTCTTCGCTCATGCCGCGCATTCTCGCCGGAGAACCCACGCGGCTCAAAAGTCTTTGCCGGGTCTTGGGACCCACGCCCGGTATCTCGTCGAGCCGCGACACCAGAGCCTCTTTTTTATGCAGCCGGCGGTGATACGTGATGGCAAAACGGTGCGCCTCGTCGCGCAAATGGCGGATCAGGCTCAGCACCGGCGATGCCGGTGAAAAAATGTAAGGCGCTTCACGCCCGGGAGAAAAAATATGCTCGTGCTGTTTGGCGATGGAGATCACCGGCAGATCGGCCAGGCCCAGCGCATCCAGTTCGGCCTTGGCCGCCGCCAGATGCCCTTTTCCGCCGTCGATGACCACGAGGTCCGGCCGCGCCTGACCTTCGGCCAGGAGCTTGGAATAGCGCCTGTTCAGCACTTCCCGCATCATCCGGTAATCGTCGATGCCGGACACCGTGCGGATGCGAAAGCGGCGGTACTCCGACCGGCAGGGCTCGCCGTCGATGAACACCACCATGGAGCCCACCGCTTCACTGCCTTGGATGTTCGAAATATCAAAGCACTCGAGACGCTTCGGTGTTGTCGGCAGTGAGAGCGCCTCCCGCGTCTCACGCATCAGATCGTCCGGGTCCTTTTTCGGGCCCGACACCGGCACGCTCGAGAGCGCCCTTATCTCCTCGTAAATAGCCTGCGCCTTTTCGTACTCCTTCTTTTCGGAATGCGCTTTCATGCGCCTGAAAAGATGCTTCACGATCGCGTCACGGCGGCCTTCCAGAAAGCGGCCGAGCTCGGAAACGGTGTCCAGGTACGCCGAGCGCTCTTGCAGCCCTTCGCAGGGTCCTCCGCACTGCTCGAGGTGATACAGCAGGCACACCTTTTTCGGGAATTTTTTGCAGGTGCGCATCGGGAACTGGCGGCGCAGCATGCGCACGGCTTGCCGCAGAAGATGCGCGCTCGTGTAAGGGCCGAAATATTTCCCGCCGTCCGCCTTCCGGCCCCGCACGATGAGAAGCCGCGGGTACTCCTCGGCCGTGATCTTTAGGTACGGATAGCTTTTGTCGTCACGGAGCTCCTGGTTGTATTTCGGCAGCACTTCCTTGATGAGGCTGGCCTCCAAGAGCAGCGCCTCGGCCTCCGTCGGCGTCTCGATGCAGTCGACGGCGGACACCTGCTCGAGCATTACCCCTTCTTTCGAGAAGGTCTCCCCAAAAAAACGGAAATGCCCGGATACGCGACGCCGAATGGAAAGCGCTTTTCCGATGTACAGCGTCCGCCCCTCGCGGTTCTTGAAAAAGTACACGCCGGGCCGGCTCGGCAGCTCCGCGATCCTATTTTTTAAATAGCCTGGAACCCGCTTCATGGAATATCTTTTTCGACTCCCTTACTTTCAATAGACCCCCCGTGACGATATAAAGGAGGATGGCCCCGAGAATACCGCCGAACAGTAGCGCCGACTGGAAAACCCGTCCCGACGCGGCATAGCGCGTGAGCACCACCTGGTCATAAAAAAACACGGCGGCGGCCATGACAAGCGTGGCGGCGGCCATGCGCAGCACCGGGCTGGTCAGCGTGGACAGGCCCAGCGGTCCCGTTTTCTTTTTCAGGAAATGGCACAGGAGAGCCGCGTTGAAAGTCGCCGACAGCGACGACGCCAGCGCGAGTCCTCCGATCTTCAGCGGACCCATGAGGAGAACGCTGAGCGCCGCGTTCAGCGACACGGCCCACAGCATACTTTTCACCGGCGTCCGTGTGTCCTGCATCGCGTAGAACGCGTTCGCTAGTATCTTGATGAGCGAGCATGACAATAGCCCGAGCGCGTAAAACGCGAGTGCCGAAGAAGTGATGTCCGTCGAATAGGCATCGAAGCGCCCTCGCTCGAAAAGAATGCGGACGATGGGTCTCGAGAGCACGAACAGGCCCGCGGAAGCGGGAAGGATCACGAACACCAGCGAGCGGATGGCGACGAGAAAAGTGTTCTTGAACCCCTGCATGTCTTTGCCGACCATTTGGATGGAAAAAGTCGGGAGTATCGCCTGCGCCAGCGCCAGGCCGAACACGGCCAGCGGGAGCTGGAAAAGCCTGTTCGCGTAATAGAGGCCGGACTGTCCTCCGGGCCCCACGATGCTGACGAACGAGGCGAGCACCGAGTCCACAAGCACGTTCACCTGGTAAAGTGCCGAGCCGAGCGCCCGCGGAACGATGAGCCTGGCGATCTTTTTCCCGTAACTCGTGCCACGGGCTATAGGACCCGGCGACAGGCCGCGACGGAAAAGCGGTGGCATCTGCCAGGCCAGCTGCAGTACGCCGCCGGCCAGAACACCGATCACGAGGGCCATCGCGCCGTAGCGGCGCTCGAAAAAAACGCCGGCCGTGATCATGCAAAGATTGAGCAGGATGGGGCCGAAGGCGGAACTGGCGAATTCCTTCATGGAATTCAGCACCCCCATCGCCAGCGCCGACAGGCCGATCAGGAAAATGTAAGGGAATATCACGCGCGTAAGTCTCACGGTCAGCGCGAATTTTTCCGCATCGGCGGTGAAGCCCGGCGCCAAGACGCGCACGATGACCGGCGCAAACAACACACCGAGCGCCGAAAGAACTAGCAGCAGCACGGACATCCAGAGGAAGAGGCCGCGCACCAACGGCCAGTACTGCGGCGGGTTCTTTTCGCGGCACTCGGTGAGCACCGGGACGAACGCCGCGTTGGCGGCCCCCTCTCCGACGAGATCGCGCAGAAGGTTCGGGATCTTGAAGCTCACGACAAAGGCCTCGGCCGCCACTCCCGTGCCGAAGGCCGCCGCGATCACCGTGTCCCGGACGAAACCCAGCACGCGGCTCACGCTCGTGAGCCCTCCGATGACGCCCGCCGAGCGGGCCAGCTGTCGGTGGGTTGACATCAAGACCTATTTTCTGTAGAATGCGTGAACTTGCAAACCGAATTTTGAAAGGATTCCATGGCCAATCGTCGTTCCTCGATCAAAAAGATCCGCGTCGACCGGCAACGCCGGACGCGCAATGTCCGCGTCAGCTCCGAACTTCGCACCGTCGCGCGTAAGGTACAAGCCCTCATCCTCGGCAAAAACGCCGAGGCGGCCCTGAAAGAGTCACGCGAGCTGTTTTCCAAGCTCGACAAGGCCGTGAAAAAGGGCATCCTGCACAAAAACTACGCCTCCCGGCGCAAGTCCCGTATCACGCTGAAGATCAACTCCTTAAAAACCGTCTCCTGATCGTCCCGCTGACCCTTATATAAGGGTCAGTTAGGCTCAAACTCCAGAACAAAGCGCTCGAGCGCCGCGCGTTCGGGCATGCGCCCCGTTTTCACCGCCTCATCGCAGTCCAGCAGTTTCCGGGCGGCCCGTTTCAACCCGGTATCCGAGGCCGTGCGCACCTGTGCGAAGAATTTTTCCTGATGCATGGGCGGCACGCGGAACTCCGCCGCGATCTCGCGTGGCGACATCCCCGAGGCCACTAGACGCCTGCATTTACGAAGCCTTTCCATCTGCGCTGCGAGTCCGGCCACGATGGTCGGTGCGCCCGCGCCGTCCTTGAAAAGTGCCTGCAGTATCTGCAGCGCCGCATCGCGCCGCCTTTCGAACAGCCTGTCCGCCAGTCTGAAAATATCGTCCTGGGCCGACTTGCCCAGCAGCAACTGAACGTCGTCGGCCGTGATCAGGGGCTTGTCGGCCGCGTAGAGACCGAGCTGTTCGAGAGCCGAGTGCAGAGACGCCACTTCCGCCCCGACGCGCTCGATGAGCACCGGCACCGCTTTTCTTTCAATGGGTTTGCCCAGCTTCCTCGCGCGCGCCTCGATCCAGGCAGGAATGTCCTTTTCGAACGGCGGATGGCAGGCGACAGTCTGTGCCTCCTGCGACAGGCGCTCGACGAAGCGGTTTTTTTTCAGGTTGGATTGTTCACACACCAGCACGAGGACAGCGGAGGGAGAAAGGCTTTGGGTGAGCTCGAGCAGCATTTTTTCGGCTGCCTCATCCTCGACGGCCTCGACTTCCCAGTAAACGGCGAGGCGTTTGTCTCCGAGAAAAGGCGCCGTGCGCAGGAAATCGGCGACGGCTGCCGGGTGTGTGCGTTCGGCGTGAAATTCTTCGGCGTTCAGACGGGCGTTTTCCGTCGCGCCGAAAAGCTTTTTCTTCAGGTCTTCGATGAATTCGCGCTTTAGGAAAGGCTCTTTACCGAAAAGCAGGATGGCTTGGGCAGGCAAGAGGCGCCCTTACCAGACTTCGACGACTTTCTCGATGACGCGTTTGGCCAGGTCGTCCACGGCGCGTGCGGCGGCCTCGTCCTCACTGATCGCACGCGCGCCGGCGATAAAAAAGCTCGTGTCGCCGGTGACCGTCGAGTCGCTCACGATGGGCTTCTCATCCGAAGCGCGGACCAGCGAAAAATTCACGATGACACTGAGCCGCGACTCCTGCACCTCATCAGACTCGCTGTAACGCAGCGGGTCCCGGCGGTAATCGACTAGCGTGCCGTTCAGGATCGCGTCGGCTTTCTCACGCGGCACCACTTTCAGTGTGCCGTCAAAAACGAAACGATTGATGATGGCGTTGGTGATGTCAACCTCGAGGCCGGGGCGATAGGCCTTGAACGGATGTTTTTCGTCGATCTCGCCGGAGAGGTCAATGCCGTTCTTCACGGGTGCGATGTACACGGTTTTCACGTCGGCCGGCAGCATGGATTTCGTCGTGTAGCCGCAGCCGGAAATGAGCAGGGCCGTGAGCGTCGTGATCGCCCGCAGGCGTCGGAGCGTCACCACAGGCGGAAACCCTGTTTTGGCGCCTTGTTTTCTTTCAAGACGATGGACTCGAGCTTCTTCCGCGCCGTCTCCGCCGCCGGCGTCTCCGGGTATTTCTTCACCACTTCCTCGTAATACACCTTGGCGCTGTTCCATTTCTGCTGTTTTTCGTAGAACACCCCGATGTCAAAACTTGTTTTCGCTTTCTTGATCCTCAGAATCTTGATGGCCTCATCCGCTTCGATGGCCTGCTTGTCCTCCGGGAACGCCTCTTTGAAACCCTGGAACTCCTCGATGGCACGCTGGGCGTTCTGGTCGCTGTACTGCGCCTGCTTGGACGCTTGCATCGAGCAATAGGCGATCTGGTAGCGCGCCTTGCTCACGAGCTCGGAGGTCGGGTATTCATCCACGACGGCCTGAAACGCCTTTTGCGCCTCTTCGTATTCCATTTGCGTCTTGTACACTTCCCCGATGTTGAACTGCGCCTGGTCGCCATAAGAACCGAACGGCGCGTTCTTCACGATGTGCTTGTAAAGCTCTATGGCCTTTTCCTGGCCGGGCAGTGCCGGCACGCCGAGCACTTTCACTTTTCCGCCAGAGGCAAAGCGGTTGGCGATATCGAATTCGCGCTTCACGGCGTCCTTGATGCGGTCGCTGTAAGGGTAGCGGTCGATCAGCCGCTGGTAAGCGTCAGCCGCTTTCGCTGGATCCTCTTTTTCCTCCCACCCCATGCCCGTGTAATACACGCCTTCGGCGGCAAGCCGCGAGGTCGGGAATACCGCGGGCAGTTTTTCAAATTCCTCGATGGCGCGGTCCCAATTACCCTGTTTATAGAATTCCATCGCGAAGGCCATCTGGTCTTCGGGTGTGTCTTTGGCGGTCTTTTTAGGGTCTATCCACTTCCCATGGTCCGGACTCCATACCCAGAAAGCCTCGGCGCGGAGGCCGCCGGCGGCCAGGGAAGCGAGAACTGCAATAGCTATGAAGATTTTTTTATGAAGGGACATGATGAATTAGAAACTCTAGCTTATAATGCCCGCCAAAGCTTGTCAATTGATTGCCCGTCGCGCGGCGCGGCCTTTCATCAAAATGTCCGCTTCGAGGTTCACGCGACGGCCTTTTTTGTATAGGCCAAAAGTCGTGCGCTTCATCGTCTCAGGAATGAGGTGGAGGTGGAAAGAGTTTCGACCCACGCGGCCAAGGGTCAGACTCACTCCGTCCACGGCCACAGAGCCCTTTTCAACAAAGAAACGCCTGAGCCGCATGGGAAAAGACACCTGAAAATTTTTGGTGCGGCCTCGAGCCGATACGGCATGGATCTTCCCCACCGCATCTACATGGCCGAGCACGAAATGGCCGTGAACACGGTGGCGCGCCAACATAGGACGCTCGAGATTCACGCGCTCTCCGAGCGCAAGCCGGCCAAGAGAACTGCGTCGAAGCGTTTCCGATACGACATCAAATGAAAATATCCGGCCGTTTTTGGCCGCGACAGTGAGGCAAACACCATTCACGGCCACGCTGCTACCGCGCTTTAGCGTCCGATAAAATAACGGCACTGCGAGCGTCAAACGCACCGTGGGTCCGTTTTTTTTTAAGAAAAATCACTCTTCCAGCCGCTTCAATGATGCCCGTGAACATTAGCGAAAAACTCCGTGGATCAAAAGGTCTTTTCCAACTGGTAAAAAGTCGATGTGTTTCATCGCGGCGGCGCGCTTCAGGAACGCGGCCCCCGGCTCCTGCATGCGCGGCGCGCGGCGGCCCACTATCACCGGCGCGACAAAAACATACATTTCGTCCACCACTTTTTCCGCCAGGGCCGTTTCCAGCACCTTTCCTCCTCCCTCGATGAGGAGGCGCGTGACGCCTTTTTGTCCGAGCAACCGGAGGACGGCCCTCCAATCGAGCCGACCGCGCTTTTTCTCGGGAAGCACGAATATCTCCGCTTTTTTTCCAAGCAGCCGCCTTTTCGACACGGACGAGCGGCGCGTCGTCAGTATCCACACCGGCCCACGGCTGGAAAAAACGGCGGCGCCGGACGGCGTGCGAAGCCGGCTGTCGAGGATCACCTTCACGGGTTCAACGCGTGAGCGGATATGGCGGATGTCCAGCCGCGGATCGTCTTTCAGCACCGTGTTGACGCCCACGAGGATGGCGTCCTGCAGCGCCCTCAGCGCATGCGACAGTGTCCGGGACTTTTTTCCGCTGATCCAGCGCGGGCGGTTCGCGACATAGGCGATGCTTCCATCCAGGCTTTGAGCGATCTTGGCCGTGACATAAGGGATTTTTTTCTTCACCCAGCGGAGAAAACCTTTGTTCAGCGCCGCGGCCTCGGCCCCAAGCACGCCCACATCCACGCGCACTTTTTTATTTCTCAGCGCGCGCAGGCCCCGCCCGGAAACCAGGGGGTTCGGGTCTTTCATGCCGACGACGACGCGGGAGATACGCTGAGACAGAAGCAGGTCCGTGCACGGCGGTGTTTTTCCGAAATGAGCGCAGGGCTCGAGATTGACGTACAGCGTGCTGCCGCGCGGGACATGACGCGCGGCGCGGATGGCGTTCACTTCGGCGTGAGGGCCGCCAAAGACCGTGTGCGCGCCTTCCCCGAGGACGCGCGTCCCCTTCACGAGCACGGCGCCGACCAGCGGGTTCGGGCTCACGCGCCCCTGTCCCCGCCGAGCCAGCTCGATCGCACGCGCCATGAAGCGCCGGTCCACCGGCTTTATTTTTTGCATTCGGTTTTCGCGATACGGTCGAGGATACCGTTCACGAATTTCGACGAATCCTCTTCGCCGTAGCGTTTGGCGAGTTCCACCGCCTCGTTGATCGCCACTTTCACGGGGATGTCGTCGACGTGCAGGATCTCAAAGGTGGAAAGCCGTAAAATATTGCGGTCCACGCAGGCCATGCGCCCGATCTCCCAATTCTCGGCGAAACGCTCGATGATCTCGTCGATGGATATCCGTTTTTCAAGCGTCCCCCGCACGAGCTTCTCGGTGTAGGCCCTCACCTCGGGGTCGCGCTTGTTATCTTCCACGGCCTGCTTCTCGTCTTGGGTGAGCACGAGATCGCTACGATCCAGCCAAAAGTCGACAAGGGCATCCTCCAGATCGCCCTTGGCCACGTCCATCTGATAAAGGATCTGTAGGGCGAACTCCCGGCTTCTCGTGCGCTTTCTCATCGGGCCATCTGTTTCATGAGGTTCGCCATGGCGAGCGCCGCCAGGGCCCACTCGCGGCCCTTGTTCACCTGCTTCAGGCCGACGCGCCGCATGGCCTGGTCCACGGTATTCGCGGGAATGATGCCGAGGATCACCGGCACTTCGGTCTTCTGCGAAAGCTCACGGAGGCCTTTGGCCGTTTCGGCGGTGACCTGGTCGAAATGCTTCGTCTCTCCGCGGATGATGACGGCAAGCGTGATCACGGCGTCGAATCTCTTTTTAGCGATCATTTTTTGCGCGGCCAAAGGGATCTCGAACGCGCCTGGTACCCACGCGACGGTGATGTCCTTTTCTCTCGCACCAGCACGGGTGAGCGCATCGAGCGCGCCTTCCAGGAGCCTGCGCGTCAAAAACTCGTTGAACTCGGACACGACGATGCCAAACTTTTTCCCGCGGCCGTCGTAGGAGCCTTTGAGCCGGCGAACGCCTTTGAAGCGTTCCACGCGTTTTTCAGCGGGGCGGGAGCGCATCGAGGAAATGCCCCATTTTTTTCTGCTTGGTGCTGAGGTATTTGCGATTGTGCGGACCGGGTTTGATCTGGATGGGCACGCGTTCGACGACGTGTAGGCCGTAGCCCTCGACACCGACGATCTTTTTGGGGTTGTTCGTGAGAAGACGTATCTTTTTGATGCCGAGATCGGCGAGTATCTGCGCCCCGATGCCGTAATGCCGGAGGTCGGCGCTGAAACCGAGTTCTTTGTTGGCCTCGACGGTGTCGAGCCCCGAATCCTGGAGCTGATAAGCCTTCAGCTTATTCAAGAGGCCGATACCGCGCCCTTCCTGCCTCATGTAGAGAAGCACACCTGTTTTTTCTTTGGCGATCAGCTGCAGCGCCTTGTCCAGCTGCTCGCCGCAGTCACAGCGTTTCGACCCGAATATGTCGCCGGTGAAGCATTCGGAATGCACGCGCACGAGGACGGCCTTGCGCGGGTCGATATCCCCCATGACCAGCGCCACGTGATAATCCTTGTCGAGAGGCGATTCATACGCCACGAGCTTGAACTCGCCGTAATCATTGATGATCTTTGTCTCCACCGCCTTGAACACCAGCTTTTCTTTTTTCCGACGGTACTCGATGAGATCGCGGATCGAGCACATCTTGAGGCCGTGCTTTTTCGCGAATCGGTACAGGTCCGGCATGCGCGCCATGCTTCCGTCGTCATTCATGATCTCGCAGATGGCGCCGGCCCGATAAAGGCCGCCGAGCTTCATGAGGTCCACGCAGGCCTCGGTATGTCCCGCGCGCACGAGCACGCCGCCTTCGCGAGCTCGCAACGGAAAGATGTGTCCCGGTCTCACGAGATCGTCTTTTCGCGTGGCGGTGTCGATAAGCGTGTGGATGGTGCGCGAGCGGTCGTAGGCGGAAATGCCGGTGCTGATCCCTCGTTTGGCGTCGATGGACACCGTCCAGGCGGTCTTCAATTCGTCCGCATTGTGGAACACCATGAGATCGATGCCTAGGTGCTCCAGGCGTTCGGATTCCATGGGCACGCAGATGATGCCGCGCCCGTGCTTGGCCATGAAATTGACGTTCTTCGGGGTGGCGTGCTGGGCGGCGACAACAAGATCGCCCTCATTCTCACGGTCCGCGTCGTCGACGACGATGATGATCTGGCCCTTTTTCAGGGCCGAGAGCGCCTCGGGTATGGAGCTAAAAGTGAACTTCATGGGCCACCTATTTTAGAAGTAAGCTTCGAAAAAAGATACCGCTTTTTCTTTGAGACGCAGGAGAAAATCACGCTCCAGGGGTGGGGCGGTTTTCTGCCTTTCCAGGCCGCCGGCGACGAGAGCGAGACCCGCCAGCGAGGTCTTTTCGGAACGGTCGCAGCCCGACAGCGTGGGAAGCGGCGCCGCCTTGACGGGGAAAGAGCTAAGCTCCCCCAGCCGCTGTAAAACGCCTGTGTCGCCAGCCCTGTCTCCCGTGGCCAGCGCCTCTTCGATGTCCGCATGCCGGGCAAAGAGGTCGCGGGCCGCAGCCGCGGCGTTCTCAAGGGATTCCTTTTCGGTGCTGCCTGCGGCCACCGAGCGATGGTCGGCGATACGCTTGTGCTGATGAATAAAAACACTGATCAGATCGCGCCCCAGGTCGAACATCAGTCTGCGCTTTTCACCTTCACCGCTCAGCGTCCCGTGCGCCGTCGACCAGGCGGACAGCACCGGCACGGCTTTCCGGACCCCGGCGCGTTTCATGGCCTTGAGCCAAAGGTCCGCGTGGTCCGAGCGGACCATCACCACATGCATGAAAACGTCGAGAGAGCGTGCGAAAGTCCCGAGCGGATCCAGCACCGCATCTTTGCCATCGATGAGAAATTTGAGCTCCGTCGAGTAAAGCGCGCTCTTTTCGAAGCGGCCAACGAGGCGCTCGGCGGTCTCTTTCACCTGCCGCAAGTCTTGCGGGAGTATCTGCCCTTCGCCGGCAAGATTTTTGGAGCCGCGCGGAAAAAAACTTTCGACATGCGGGTCGTCTAGATTGTAATAGACGGTTCCACAGGGTGCGCCGGCGGAAGCGGAGGCCTGTTTCAGCGCCTCCACCATGGCCTCAACGGCGTCGCCGATATGCGAGAGCTCGCCGCCCGTCACTCCTTTGGACGGGGCCTCCCCCACGCCGAGCACCTCCACGGAACCTCGTCTGTTTTTTTCAAGTACCATGACTTGGACGGTGTCCGAACCAAAATCAAGCGCCGAAAAAGTTTTTTTTGAAAGCCATTGTTCCATTCAGGAAGTCCGTAAAGGAAGGGCCGCTTTACCGCGGGCCGATCACGACGTCGTCAAAACGCAGGTCAATGTAAGCGATCTTTGAGCTATCCAAGTCGATGGTTTTCAGCGTCTGGTCGAGTATCTTCAGCCGTTCCAGAAAATGGCCGCTGCCGATGCGGATCTCCACGCCATCCACGGTCAGGGATATGTTCTTTGGATCGGCAATGTCGATCTTTGAAAGAAAATGCCTGGTCAGCACCCGCGAACGCTTGATGATCTCGGCAAGTTTGAGCGCCTTTTTCGTCGCGGGGTCCGTCACCGTGGCTCCGACCGGCAGTCCCACGGGCGAGATCGCTCCGCCTTCGACGATGAGAAGGTTGCGGAAAGGCGCCGCGCTGGTGCCGGGGAGCACGACGAAGTCCTTGTCGATCTGCACGTATTTCGAAAGCGCCAGCTGGGCCGAGGGCGTGCGGCGCTTGAGAAGCACCTCCACGCGATTCGGTAGCACGCGTCGCACGCGCACTTCCTTGAATTCCGGATGATTTCTCTTGATCACCTGCTGCACGGAGACGAGATCAAGATGAATGAGGTTCTCTCCCCTCTGCAGTTCGCAGAACTTGAACGCCTGGTCCTGGGTCATGGAACCGATGTTGAGGATCTTCACTTCCGTAAGCTGGAATGTCGAGGAATTGACGGCGTAGGCAATGACCCCGCCGAAAAGGACGCCGGCCGCCGTGAGCGCGAGCACATAAGGCAGCGAAACCAGCGCCGCCTGCCTCAGGCCTCCGACCATGCGCAGGGACGCGATGATGCTCCCGTTCTTTTTTTTCTTGGTTTTCAGCGGCCTGACCACGACTTGCTCCTTCGGCGTTTGAACGATAAGTCTAGGATTTTAACACAAAGCGTCGGAAAATCGATGCCTTTGGCCATCGCGGCCTTGGGCAAAAGACTTTTATTCGTGAGTCCGGGAATGCTGTTGACCTCCAGAATGAACGGTTTTCCCGAACTGGACAGCATGAAATCCACTCGACTCATGATCTCGCAACCCAGCACCCGGTGTGCCTTGAGCGCCAGCGCTCTCAGTTCGGCCGCCGTTCTTTCCGGCAAGGCGGCCGGGAATTCATAACGCGTGCCCGCATTGCCGTACTTGGCCTCATAGTCGTAAAAAGACCTTTGGACCATGATCTCCCCCACGGGCAACGCCTCATCGCCGAGAATGCCCACGGTGAGTTCGCGGCCGCGGATATATTCTTCGACCAGCACTTCGTCCGAATGCTCGAAGGCCAGCCGACAGGCGCGTTCGGCCTCGGAGGCCCCGCCGACGATGCTCACACCTACACTGGAGCCGCCCTTTGCGGGTTTCACGACGAAAGGCACCTGCCAGGGAATACTTTTCACGTCGGATGGGTGATGCAAAACGACAAACTCGGGCACCGGCAGTCCGTTCGCCTTGAGAACGCCTTGGGCCTTGGCCTTGTCAAAAGCCCTGGCGCTGGCCTCGACACCGGAACCCGTGTAGCAAAGGCCCGCTTCTTCGAGCATGGCCTGCACGGTGCCATCCTCGCCGAATTGTCCGTGCAGCGCGATGAAAACGATGTCACACGGCATTTTTTTCAGCGTGTCGATGAAGCCGTCCACCGGATCCACGAGACGGCAGCTCATCCCAAGCCCCGAAAGCGCCGTGTGCACGGCCTGACCGGACCTCTGGGACACCTCTCTTTCGCTTGAGGACCCGCCTGCAAGCACCGCAACGCTGGAAATCACAGGACTTTCACCTCGGTTTCGAGGTCTACGGAAAATTTTTCCCGCACGCGTCGCTTCACTTCCTCGATGAGCCGCCGCATGTCTTCGGCCGTGGCGCCCCCGAGATTGATCATGAAATTCGCGTGCTTGTCGGACACCTGCGCATTCCCCACCCGGAAACCTTTCAGCCCCGCGTCTTCGATCAGCTTTCCGCTGGAACAGCCGTCCTCGGGGTTTTTGAACATGCACCCCGCACTCGGATGCTGTAGGTCCTGCGTTTTTAGGCGGTGCTTTCTGTATTCTTCGAGAATGGCCAGCGTCGTTTGTTTGGGCGTCTTCGGGAGCGAGAACGCCGCTTCGAGAACGATGATTTCCTCCAGGCCCGACCGGCGATAACGGAATGGGATATCTTTTTTGGACAGCTTGCGCGTCATGCCTTTCATGTCCATGACCGTGGCGCTATCAAACACTTCGTCGACGGAGCGTCCGTGACTGCCGGCGTTCATGGCCACGGCCCCGCCGATGTTGCCCGGGATGCCGGACAAAAACTCGCAACCCCCGAAGCCGTTGTCGACGGCGAACTGAATAAAAAGTGTATTTGGGACACCTGCCCTCGCGACCACACAGCCGTTTTCCACACGCATGTCCTTGAAATAAGGCGCCGCCAGATGCACGACAACGGCCCGCATGCCGATGTCCGGCGGCAACAGATTGCTCCCGGCCCCAAAAATAAATATCTTCTTGTCGTGCTCGCGGCTTTTCTGCAGAACCTCCACCAAGTCTTCAGCATCTGCCGGTTCTATCCAATATTCCGCCGGTCCACCGATCTTCAGGCTCGTGTGACGGGAGAGAGCTTCCTCGGCCAGCACGCGGCCGCGAAGTCCGGAAAATAGACCCGCGCCCGCCCCGTTCTTTTTCAAACGCTCCGAGAGTTCACGCCCGATCTTATAAATATCTCCAGCGCCCATGGTCAAGATCAGGTCGCCGGACGTCAAGGCCTTGGCCGCATAGTCCGTGAGCCCTGCGCGTTCAATGTAGCGCGCATCCGGATGGCCATTCCGCCGCACGGCCTCACAGAGCAGGCCGCCGCTCACGCCTTCTTTCGGTGTTTCACCGGCCGCGTAAATATCGGTCACGATGAGCTTGTCGCAGTCGGAAAAGCTTTCGGCGAAACCTCCTAGAAGCGACTCCGTGCGTGTGTAGCGATGCGGCTGAAAAAACACCACCAGCCTTTTTTTCTTCAGCGCCTTCGCGGCGGCCAGCGTTTCCCGGATCTCCGTCGGGTGATGCGCATAATCGTCCACGATGAGAAAATCGTTGTCGCGGTATTTCACGTCGAAACGCCGCGCGGCGCCCTCGTATGTTTCAAGCCCGCGCTTCGTCGTTTCAAACGGGATACCGGTTTTTCTCGCGACGCATACGGCCGCGAGGGCGTTCAAGGCGTTGTGCCGCCCCAGGATCTTCATTTCGATGCGGCCAAGGGATTCCCCGCCGGCCCAGACGCTGAATGCGATGCCGGGCCTCCCCTCGGGACACTCCACGATGTCCGTGGCGATCACTTCGGCGTTCGACCTGTCAAAACCGTACAGCGTGCAGGGGCGGATGCCTTCGGCGGCCATGCGCCGCACACGCGGGTCTTCGGCGCAGCCCACCCATTCACCGCCGGGCGCCAGGCGCCGGATAAACTGCCTGTAGCTCTCTTCCACGCGCTCGACGGTCTTGAAATGGTCCATATGTTCTTCTTCGATATTCGTGATCACTTCGAGGCTTGGCGAAAAATTGAGAAAAGAGGAGTCGCTTTCATCGGCCGCGATGACGATGTCTGGACCGCTTCCGTGACAGGCATTGCCGCCGAAGCTTTTCACGAGGCCGCCGACGACGATCGTCGGTTCGCGTTCGGCCTCTTTCAGGACCATGCCCACCAGCGCCGTCGTCGTGGTCTTGCCATGCGTGCCCGTGACGGCGATCGTGAATTTCCCCCGGCAGAGTTCGGCGAGCGCCTGCGAGCGGTGTAGGAGACGGGCCGGCGTTCTCACGGCCAGCCGCTCCGGATGGTCTTCGCGGATGGACGACGAATACACGACGACTTCGGCGCCTTTCACGTGCGCGGCGTCGTGACCGATAAGCACTTTCGCTCCCAATCGCTCAAGCTCTGACAGCAGCTCATTTTTTTCCAGGTCACTGCCTTGCACCTGATGGCCCAGTGAAAGATAGACCTTGGCAATGCCGCTCATGCCAATGCCGCCCATGCCGATGAAGTGAATGAGGCTCATGTCGGAAGAAATTCTGAGATGAAATCCGCAAGCGCCGGACGCGCGGGATCCGAAGACCTCGCTCCGGATGAGGCCTGCCGGCGGCCGGCGGTGGCCAGCATGGATTCGATGAGCGACGCGAGGCGTTCGGCCGTCAGATCTTTTTGCTCGACGAACTTCGAGTCAGCGTCCTCCGAGCAGAACACTTCGGCGTTCACCTTCTGATGGCCATTTCCAAAAGGATACGGGACGAGGATGGCGGGGATGTTCTTCGCTTTGATCTCGGCCAAAAAAGTAGCGCCGGCGCGACCGATAGAAATATCCGCGACGCTGTACACGAGGTCCATGCGGTCAAAGAACGAGAACGCGCGTGCCTTCACACCCTGACGCGCGAGGGCGGCCTCGGCTTCGCTCACCGGCATGCGGCCGCAGAGATGAAGCACCTGAAGTCGTTGTTTCGTGTTCTCGCTCAAAAAAGGCAGCGCCTCCAGAAAAAAGGTGTTGATGGACTCGGCGCCCTGGCTGCCGCCCAGAACGAGAAGCGTGATCTTGTCCGGTGAAAAACCGAAAAAAGAAAGACCCTCGCCAGGTGGACAGGCTTCGATGAACTCGCGTATCGGGTTACCGGTCACACGCAGATTGCGGTGGGCCGGAAGTTGCCGGCGCGTCTCCGGAAAACTGAGCGCCGCCGCATCAGCCAAGCGCAGCAGAAAGGCATTCGCCGCCCCCGGGACCACGTTCTGCTCATGGATCATCGTTCGGATATTTAGCCCCTTTGCGATCAGTACTACCGGAAAAGAAAAATAGCCGCCGTAGCCGACGACCAGATGCGGTCTTTCGCGGACCAAAAGGCGAAAGGCCTGCGAGAAGCCGATGAGTAATTTTAACAGAAACACCGGGTTCAATAAAGAAAGCACGCCGCGAAATGACGCGCTTTCCATGACCACCACCTTTTCAGAGGCGAGCGACCGGAATATCTCGAGCACGATGTCCTTTTTGCCGCACACGTACAGGATGCGCGCCGCCGGGAATTTCTTTTTCAGTTCCTGCGCCACGCTGAACGCTGGAAAAATATGACCGCCGGTGCCTCCGCAGGCAAAGACAAGGCGCGGGGCGTCTTTCACGGATTTTCCTCGATGCCCCCGCCGGCCGGTGGCGGAGGCGTCTCGCGGCTCAGGTTTAAAAGGATCCCGAGGGCGGCCATATTCAGCAAGAGGGCCGACCCGCCATAGCTGACGAAAGGCAGTGACAGCCCTTTCGTCGGCAACGCTCCGATGCTTACCCCGATGTTGATAACAGATTCCATGCCGATCAGACTGACAAGACCCAGACCGAGAAGCTGGCGGAAACCGTCTCTCGCGTGAACAACGATCACCATCCCGGCGAAGATGAACACCGCAAAAAGCAACACAACGGCGCTGGCGCCGACAAAACCAAGTTCCTCGCCGATGATGGAAAAAATGAAATCGGTGTGAGCCGCCGGAAGATAAAAAAGTTTTTGCTGGGATCGCCCGAGACCCACGCCAAAAAGACCGCCGGAGCCCAGGGCGATGAATGATTGTGTGATCTGAAACCCTATCCCTCTCGGGTCCTCCCATGGGTTGAGAAACGCCAACATTCTCTTGATCCGGTAAGGTTTCGTGATCACAGCAAGCGCGAGAGCTGGGATACCTGCCGCCGCTATTAGGCCGATATACCGCAGATCGAGCCCCGCGGCAAAAAACAGGATTAGGACCATCACGACAAGGGTGAACGCCGTCCCGAGATCCGGCTCTTTCATCAGAAGTCCCGCGGAGACCCCCAAGATCACAAGCGCGGGGAGCAGCGTGTGCCGGAAATCCTTAAGGGATGCTTTTTTTCGATCTAGAAAATCAGCCATGTACAAAAGAATGGCTATCTTGAAGAACTCGGAGGGCTGAAATTGAGCGCCAAAAAATCTGAACCAGCGCCTGGCTCCGTGGGCCTTGTACCCCACGTGAGGGATGAGCACAAGGACCAACAAGACCACGCCGATGATAAAGATCTTTTTCGAATGCGAGCGCATTTTTTCGATCGACACGGATGACATGTAGTACGCCAGCCCCATCCCAAAAAAAAGGTACAAGAGATGACGTTTAATAAAATAGGTGCTGTCATTCATCGACTCGAACGCTTTAATGGCGCTAGCGCTGTAGATCATGATGACGCCGATGGCCAGAAGGATCATGGCCGACCCAAGCAGCATCGTGCGCGCTCTGGCGAGGGGGTCCACGCTAAGACCTGCGCGCGGGCGCGGGAGGGCTTTGCCGCTTTCCTTGCGCTTTCAATTCCTTGAACACGGTTTTGAACGCCTCTCCGCGGGCCTCGAAAGACGCGAATTGGTCAAAACTCGTGCACATCGGTGAAAGGAGAAGCGTATCGCCGGCGGCCGCATCGTCAAAAGCCGCGCGCACCGCCGCTCGAAAGTCGGTCTCGATGCGGAAGCGGTCAAAGGTTTTCCAGGTCCCGGCAATGTTTTCGGCGGACTCGCCGTACAGCACGACTTTTTTCACCCGCGTACCCAGGAGTTCTTCGATCTGAGCAAAATCCGCGCCTTTGTCGCGTCCGCCCGCCACGAGCACGATAGGCGGCGTACAGGAAAGCAGCGCCGCACGCGTCGACGCGAGGGTGGTGGACTTGGAATCGTTCACAAAACGCACACCGCCGACGGCGCCGAGAGGCTCGATGCGGTGCTCCAGCGTCTTGAACGAGCTCAGCGTGTCCTGGATAGCGCGCTTGGGTAGCTTCAGAACGGCGGCGACGGACACGGCCGCCATGGCATTCTCGAGGTTGTGTTCGCCGCGCAGTGCCATGCCGGACAGATCCAGCGTGAAAGCACGAAAACCTTTGATCCGAACGGCCATGCGCCCATCTTCGAGGTATACACCTTCTTCTATCGGCCGTTTACTGAAAAAAATGACGCGTGACAGCGATTTTTGAGCCATCGCGGCCACTCTTGAGTCGTCGTGATTCAGCACGAGGATGTCCGAACGCCTCTGGCTGCGGAATATCCTCTCTTTCGCTGCCGCATAATCGTCCAGGGTCTTGTGGCGGTCGAGATGGTTGGGGCTGAGATTCAACACGACGGCGATGCGCGGCCGAAGCTCGTGACTTTCTTCGAGCTGGAACGAGCTGAGCTCCAGGACCACGCCGGTGCCGCGGCGGATCTCCGCTAGCGCCTCGAGAAACGAGAACCCCACGTTGCCGCAAAGGACGCTGGGCTTCCGCGCGCGCGTGAAAATGCGGTGAAGGAGATTGCAGGTCGTCGTCTTGCCGTTGGAACCCGTGACGCCGATGATATCGCCGGTGCAGAACCTCGAGGCCATCTCCACTTCGCTGATCACCGGGATGCCTTTTTCCCGGGCGATGACCAGCGGCAAACCCGCAGATGGAACACCGGGACTCGTGACCACGAGGTCACAGCCGGCAAGAAACTCTCTCGTGTGCCCACCGGTCTCGACCTCGATGCCGAGACTCCGCAGATAGCTCGCGCTCTCGAGCACCGTCTCCTTGGACGAAGCATCCGTCACGCGGACGGTGGCCTTTTTGGCGTGCAAAAATCTCGCAGCCGCGAAACCGCTTCGTCCAAGCCCCACCACGAGTATTTTCCGGCCGGAAAGCTTCATTGCAGTTTCAGCGTCGCAAGCCCTACCAGGGAAAGAAGGATGGAGACTATCCAGAAACGGATCACGACCTTGGATTCGGTGGCGCCCTTCAACTGGAAATGATGATGGATAGGCGCCATGCGAAATATCCTTTTCCGGCGCAGCTTGTAACTGCCTACCTGCAGGATCACGGACACGGCCTCGAGCACGAAGATGCCACCGACGATGACGAGCAACAGCTCTTTTTTCGTGAAAATCGCGACGGCACCGAGCGCCCCGCCGAGGCTCAGGGATCCCACGTCCCCCATGAACACTGTCGCCGGATGCGAGTTGAACCAGAGAAATCCCATCCCCGCCCCGAAAAGCGCCGCGCAAAACACGGTGAGCTCTCCCGCGCCGGAGATGAACGGGATCTGGAGATAATGGCTGAACCCCGAATGCCCAGTGACGTAGCTGAACACGCCATAAGTCAACGCGATCATCAGCGTGCATCCGATGGCAAGTCCGTCCAGACCGTCTGTGAGGTTCACGGCATTCGAGGAGCCGGCGATGACCAGCGCCACGAACACGACATAAAAGGGGCCGAGCGCCAGGAACCAGTTCTTGAAAAATGGGACGCCGACGTCTTGCCACACCGGCGCGTCGAAATAAAGAAAAAGGCCTATGCCGAGGCCCACGGCGAGCTGGCCGACGATCTTATTCGCGGCCGCGAGGCCTTTGGAGTTTTTCTTCGAAAGTTTCAGATAGTCATCGATGAAACCAACGCCGCCCAGCCAAACGACGGTCAAGAGAGAAAAAAGAACATAGCGGTTCCCGAGGTCTGTCCAAAGCAGCGTGGAGGCCACGATCGCCGCGATAATAAGCACGCCGCCCATGGTCGGTATTTTTTCTTTTCCGGCATGCGCCTCATACAGGGATGAAAAACCCTGACGCTGGATGGTCTGCCGCATGTTGAGCCTCGCCAGAAACCGCGTGACGGCGGGTCCGATGAGCAGGCTGATCAGGAACGCCGTGATGCCAGCCATAGCGGCGCGGAAAGTGATGTAACGAAAAACGTTGAACCCGAAAAAATAATCCCTCAGCGGGTAGAGGAAGTGATAAAGCACTCGAACACCCTTTCCATTTGCATCCCCCGTGATCCCTTCACGAGGACCATGTCGCCGGCGGACGCGCGCTGCCGGCAAAGCGCGCCGGCCGCGGACGCGTCCTTCGCGTGTTCGATCCTGGAGGCCGGATAACCCGCCTTCAGGACCTCGTCGACCAAATGTGCCGACTGCGGGCCGGCCGCGATCACGAAATCAAAAAGGGATGCCGCGATCAGCGAGCCAAGCTGCCGGTGCAGCGCCTCGGACTGCGCGCCGAGCTCGAGCATGTCCCCGCACACCACACCTTTTTTCCCACGGATCTTGAAACTCTTCAGCGTTTCCAGCGCCACCCGGAAAGACGAGGGGTTCGAGTTGTAGCTGTCGTCCAAAAAAACGATGTCCGCGATGCTCTTCATGTTCAGGCGTCCGGGCACCGGCTTGAATTCTGCGAGCGCGCCCTGGATCAACGCGTCTTCGATGCCGAAAACCCGCCCGATCATAACGGCGAAAAGACAGTTCACGATGTTGTGCCGGCCGACCAGCGGCGTTTCAAATCTACGGGCATCGCCGTCCAGCGAGAACGCAGATCCATTTTCATGGGACCAAACTTCTTTTGCCGCCAGCTCATCGGTGTCCTTTGAAAAACCGAGACGGAACACCTTGTGGGCGCCGCTTTGCGCGTCCTGCAAAAGCGGGTCCGTGCCGTTCAACAGCAAAAGCCCTCCCCGCTCGAGATGATGCAAGAGGCGCAGTTTTTCTTCGCGCACGCCCTGAATGCTGCCTAGCCCTTCCAAATGCGAATGTCCGATGTGCGTGAGCACGCCGATCTCGGGACGCACCAGCGATGCCAGGCGGTCTATCTCCCCGGGACGGTTGGTCCCCAGTTCCAGCACCGCCACCTCGTGAGTCTCTTCGATCTGCAACAGCGTCTTCGGCACGCCAACAAGATTGTTCTCGGTGCCACGATTTTTAAGCACCCGGAAGCGCGTCGAGAGCACCTGAGCGACAAGCTCTTTCACCGTGGTCTTGCCGGAGGAGCCGGTGATAGCGATCACGGGGATCTTGAACTGCTGCCGGTAAAAAGCGGCCAGGTCGCCGTAGGCGCGCAGCGTGTCCTCCACGACGAAAATGCCCGCGTCCTTTTTCAGCGCGGGTGGAACGCGTTTTTCATCGGACACGATCACGCAGGCCGCGCCTTTCGAGAGCACCTCGGCGATGAAATCGTGGCCGTCAAAGCGGTCGCCTATGAGCGCAAAAAACGCGTCGCCTTTTTCCAGGAGCCGGCTGTCCGTGCTCACGCGGCGCACCGTCTGGCGTTCCTGAACGGGACCGAGGGCCCGGCCCCGTGTTGCCTCTAGGATCTCTGAAAACTTAATTTCCATTCAACACTTTCAAGGCCTCTTCCCTGTCGCTGAAGGGAAACGCTTGGCCCCCGATGATCTGCGTCTTCTCATGGCCTTTGCCGGCCAAAAGCACGATGTCTTCTTCGCGTGCGGCCAAAAGCGCCTGTCGTATCGCTTTTCTTCTGTCCACGACCACCAAGTGATCCTTGAAAGCATGCGGAAATCCAGCGCACACCTCCGCCGCAATGGCGATCGGGTCCTCGGACCTGGGATTGTCCGAAGTCACGTAAACGAGATCGCAATAGTGCGCCGCGATAGCCGCCATTGTCGGCCGCTTGCCCTTATCGCGCTCTCCCCCGCACCCGAACACGAGAAACAATTTTCTCTTTTTATAAGCGAAAAGTGACTTGAGCACGTTCTCGAGCCCATCCGGCGTGTGCGCGAAATCGACGAACACGCTGAAGGCCTGACCCGCCGATACCCGCTCAAGCCGTCCGGGGATCCCCTGAAATGCGGACAGCTGCTTGGCGCACTCGGTGACGTTGAACCCGAGCGCCTTCGTGACGGCCAGCGCGCTGATCACGTTGTAAATGTTGTGCCTTCCAACAAGCGGAGAGCGGCAGTGAATGAGATCACTCCCAAAGATCAAGTCAAAATCCGCTCCATCGTCATGAAGTTCGACGTTGATGGCCTTCAAGTCCGCCGATGCATTGATGCCGTAAGTGAAAACACGCGCCTCTGTTTTCCTCCTAAGCTTCATCGCCCATTCGTCGTCCGCGTTAAGGACCGCAACAGCCTCGGGACCTAAACAAGTGAAAAGCCGCGATTTCGATTCGAAATATTTTTCCAGCGTTCCATGATAATCGAGATGGTCTCGCGTGAGATTCGTCCAAAGAGCCGCCTTGAAGTCGGTGCCGGCCACGCGATGCTGGTGCAGCGCGTGCGACGAGACCTCCATCACGGCATTCACGCAGCCGGCCGAACGCATGCGGCCGAGCATGTCCTGTATGGATACGGCTCCGGGAGTGGTTTCGCGCGCCGGGGCTTCGAATCCGGGAAAACGATAGCTCACGGTCCCGATGACGCCAGTTCTGCGGCCCTGCGAACTTAAAAAATGCTCCAGGAGATAACTCGACGTCGTCTTTCCGTTGGTGCCAGTGATCCCGATCACTTCGAGAGACTTCGAAGGATGGCCGTGAAATGCGGACGCAAGACGCCCGAGAGAAATGCGCGTGTCTGGAACCGTCAAAAAAGGCGTGCCGTTCAGATCCCCGCATGGCGCCTCGGCAACGACGGCAACCGCGCCACGCTGCAACGCCTCGGGGATGAATTTCGCACCATCTTTTTGCGTGCCCTGCACGGCGACGAACAAAAAACCTGGAGCGATGTTCCGCGAATCGCAGTCGACGCCGTGTATCGGGACGTCCGGGAGGGAGTCGAGGCCTGGATTTTCCGGGCACGCTTCCCGGAGAAGCTGCCTCAGGCCTATCATTGTCCCGCCAGACCCATCGTGGCCGCGTCGACGGGTTTAGGTATGATCTTCGAGACCTCTTTCCGGATCTTACCTTTCAGAGACTTGGACACAGCGCGCGTCACTTCTTTCGGCGTCTCCACCGGCGCGATCTGCCAATAAGCGAGCGTGCCACTCGCCACTTTCGCGAATGCCGGCGCCGCCACGACGCCGCCGTAATAGACCGGATGCGGCTCGTCAATGCTGACGGCGATGACGAGCTTTGGCTCGTCATAGGGAACGAACCCGACGAAAGAAGCGATGAAATGGTCATGCGAATAAGTCCCGTTCGGCAGTATCTTCTGTGCTGTCCCCGTCTTCCCCGCCGCCTTGAATCCCGGCACCACCGCCTTTTTGCCGGTGCCGCGGCTCACGACGCCTTCCAGCGTCGAACGCACCTGAAGCGCCGTTTCCTTCGAGATCACCTGCCGCACGGATTCTACGGGATAATTCTGAATGACCTTGCCGTCGGGGTCCTCGATGCTAGTGAGAATGCGCGGCTTCATCAGGAGACCGTCATTCGCGATGGCCGCGAAAGCCGTGGCCAGCTGTATCGGCGTGACGGCGATACCTTGTCCGATTGGAATGTTGATGATGGAACTCCTCGACCAACTTTTGGGGTGCGGCACCAGACCGCTCACCTCGCCCGTAAGCCCTATCCCCGTCTTCTCGCCAAACCCAAAACCACGAATGTTTTTATGAAGTTTCGAGGCGCCCAGGCGCATCGCGCCTTTCACGGTACCGATGTTGCTGGATTTTTCGATGATCTCGCGGAAAGTCATGACGCCGTGACTGCCGTGGTCATGCAGCACCTTTCCCGCCACGGCCCAGGATCCGTTCTCACAGTTGAACTTTTCGTTGAGACTGAAAATTTTGCTGTCCAGGATGCCGGCGAGCGTGATGGCCTTGAACACGGACCCCGGCTCAAAGAGGTCGGTGATGGCGCGGTTACGCCGGACCTCGGGTTTCGAGTGCCTGGCGTTGTTCAGGTCATACAGCGGATACACGGCCATCGCGAGGATGTCGCCGGTGTTCGGATCCATGACAACGATGGAACCGCCGAGCGCATTGTATTTTTTGCAGGTCTCGGCCAGCGCCTTTTCCGTCAGCGCCTGGATCACCTCATCGATGGCTAGATGGATATTATAACCGTCCACCGGCGGCACCATCTCTATCTCCTTGGATATGAGCTCGCGCTGTTTGGCGTCCTTCTGCGCAAGCTTCCAGCCCGGCACACCTTTGAGATAGCTATTGTAATAAAGTTCTATCCCCTCGAGGCCGTCGTTGTCGATGCCGGTGAACCCGACCAGGTGGCAGGCGGTGTCCCCTTTGGGGTATACGCGCTGCGATTCCTTGACGAAGCCGATCCCTTCGAGCTTGAGCTTGCGGAGGGTCTGGGACTTGGACGCGGACAGCTTACGCCCGATCCATACGAAGAGCTTGTCCCGCTGAATGCGGTTCGAGATCTCCGCACGGTCGACGCCGAGCACGCGGCAAAGCGCGTCGGTGACCTTCGCCTTGTCCTTGATCTCCCGAGAGACGGCGTAGGCGGAATCCAGGCGCACGTCCAGCGCCAGTTCGCGGCCGTTCCGATCGAAGATGCGGCCCCGAGCCGGCTGCATCTCGATGATAACGCGCGACTGGTTCAACTGCTTGTTGGAAAGGGACTTGGATTGGATGATCTGGATGAAGGCAAGGCGGAGAAGAAGGACAAAAAGGGCCACTAGGAAGAAAAAGAAAACAAAAAGCAGGCGTGTCTTGGAAAGTTTCGTCAAGCGGCTCTGGTCTTCTAAAAAAACCTGTTATCGGTTGGAAGCCTCTCGGGCCTCAGCTTGCGCAGTGCCTAAAAAAAGCTTGGAAAAAAACGGCGGACGCATGATCCAGGGCTGCCAGGACGCGACGGGCTTGCGGCCCGGTTCAGGCAGTACGATCGTCTGCCAGGACTTCGGCGATTCGAGGACGATGCGCTGCGACTGCAGCTTTTTTTCCAGATTGTGCGGCGCCTTGAGTCGAGCAACATTGTACTGGAGCGCTCGGGCACGGTCAAGAAACTGGGTCTTCCGCTCTTCGAGCGAGCGGATCTGATAGCCGATCTTCACGGCCTCGACCTCTTCATAAACGTAGAACAGGGAAGCGAGCGTCACGCCGACGAGAATGAGCGCAAAGCGTCTCATTGCACCACCCCTTTTTCAAACACGCGGAGCTTGGCGCTTCGGGCCCGGGGATTTCTGGCGACTTCGGCTTCGCCAGGACCGATAGGCTTTTTCGTGAGTATCTTTCCGGCATGCCCGTCCTGCCAGGCGCGGAAAGCGTTCTTGACTATCCTATCCTCGAGAGAGTGGAACGAAATGATGGCAAGTCGTCCGCCGTCGACGAGCAGAGAAAGCGCCTGGGAGAGAAAATCCCTGAGCGCGCCCAGCTCATCGTTCACGGCGATGCGCAGCGCTTGAAAAGTCCGTGTGGCCGGATGGATGCTCCCGTAACGGTGCGAACGGGGCATGGCGTGAAAAACGAGGGCTTCGAGATCGGCCGTGCTTTCAAAGGGTTTTGAAATACGGGCCTCGACAATGCGGGAAGCGATGCGCCTGGCGAAGCGCTCTTCCCCGTATTCATAAAGGATGTTTTCAAGGTCGGCGGCGGAATAGGCGTTCACGATGTCCTTCGCGGTGAGACGCTGGCGGGCGTCCATGCGCATGTCCAGCGGTCCTTTGGCGCGAAAACTGAACCCTTTTTCCGGAGCGTCCAGCTGCAGCGAAGACACGCCGAGGTCTAAAAGCATGCCATCGACGCGGGTTTTTCCCGCCTCCGTGAGCAGACTGGCGATGTTCCTGAAGTCGTCGTGTAAGATCATGAGCCGGTCTCCGAACTTTTCCAGTCTTTTCCGCGTCTCCGCCAGCGCGGCTTCATCCTTGTCGATACCGACGAGCAGGCCATCATCCCCCAGCCGCTCCAGCAGTCTCTCCGCGTGCCCGCCGAGCCCCAGCGTCCCGTCCACGAACACCTTGCCCGACGCGGGCCGAAGCCACTCGAGCACCTCGTCCGGGAGAACGCTTTCGTGCATCGCGCCTCTCACCGGATGGGTCAGCAGTTCTTCGCGGCCGCCCTCGTGATAAAAACGAACTCGCGGATCTTCTTCACCGAGAGTACGCGCTCGAAAAAACAAAAATCGCCGTTGTCGGCGATGGAAGGGAGCGCCTTTCTGCGTTTGAAATTTTCTACGCTCGAATGAAAACGGGACCGCGCCATGATGTTTTTTTTCATCATTCTCCTTTGGACCGTTCGCCGCCCGGGCCTTCAGCCCCGAACATGCTTTCGGCGATCTTCTCAAACGAGTCCTTCGTGTTGCGGAAGAACTCCTGCCATTTTTCCTTGCTCCAGATCTCGATGCGGTTCGAAACGCCCACGACGACCACGTCGCGCTTGATCTGGGCGAAATCTTTCAGGAACTGCGGGACTAAGATCCTCCCCTGCCGATCGCAAGCCACTTCACAGGCACCCGAAAAATAGAGCCGATTGAACTGCCGAGACTGACTGCTGGTGAACGGAAGCGATTTGAATCGCGCTTCCTGCTTTCTCCACTCCTCTTCTGTGAATACGAACAGACACGTATCCAGGCCTCGAGTAACAAAAAATCGTTCCACATAGTTTTCTTTGACAGCCTCTCTGAACTTGGAGGGAATGATGAGCCGCCCCTTGCGGTCAATGCTATGTTCGTACTCTCCGTAGAACATGTTTCTCCCCCACTTTCCCCCACTTTATGGGATAGTATGGGGAAATTGTACCCCTGGGGCCAAAACCTGTCAAGTCCCACGTTTGGCCTCCCGGTCATTGAGATTTCTGGCCATTTCGTTGATGGTGTCGGCAAGGTCTCTCAGTTCGTCGTTCTTTCTGAGTATCAATTTCACGTCAAAATTCCCCTCACCGATATTGCGCAGCGCCTGATAGATCTTCGGCAGAGGACCCGCGATGCGGTGAGAGAACTTGATGGAGCCGTAAAAAATGATCGGTAGTGCCACCACGAGATCGATGAACAGTGCGATGTGCACGGACTTGAATATCTGCGAGAGGCGTCCCTGCGGATAAACGTCCGCGAGGCGTTCGCCAAGCATGAGAAATGTCGTGTAAAAGATCGTGAGGCCGGTGATGATGGAAGCGGTGAAGGCGAAGAAGATCACGAAGCGGGCGAAACGTAGCTGTAGCCCTCTTTCAATGAAATATTTTTTACGCCGCATCATGAAATTCATGGTTACCTCCTCGCCAAAAGCGCCGGACGCCGGATGCTAAAGACCACCGAGTCCTGGCGCAGGTCCTGCACAAATCGCGAAAGCTTGCCGAGCGGCATGTAGCGTGTGGATAGGCCGTTGACTTCCGTCAGGAGATCCCCTTCTTTCAGGCCGCCGCTTTGAGCGGCGCTGCCGCTCTTCACTTTGTCGAGCACGAGGCCCTGGTACTCGAGCCGCAGGCGCAGTCCGAGGTCGGCGAGCGAATCCCGCGGGGAGGATTTCACCACCTGTGACTCGCGTTCGATCTCGAGCGTAAAGTTCGAATAACGCGGCTCGAGCATTTTCCGCGTCACCACCTCTTCGGGCAGATAACGCAGCGATTCTCCGTCGATGGCGACAAGCCGGTCGCCTTTCCGGAGCCCGGCGATTGCGGCATCCTTTTTCGGGCTGATCTGCGCCACGCGCACCCAGTCGCCTTTTTTCTCGAGCGTGAGACCCATTCTTTCACGGAGATCCTTGGCCTGACTCGAAGAACGCTGTTTGTCGACGGCCTCTAGAGGACGGCCGCTGCCCCAGGAATCATAGATCGCCTGTTTTTTTTCCATCTCGCCCCGAGGGCCTTCGATGGTCATGGACCAGAAACGGTTCCGCATGGCCATGGCCGCTTTGCGCGCGTCCTCAAAACCGGGATTTAGCTCGAGCGCCTTTTCATAATATGCGAGTGCTTCTCCGTACTTGCCCTCGGCCTCGTAGCTTTTTCCGATCTTCATGAAATTCTGCTCGGGGTCGTCGTATTGGATCTCCGTGATCCCGGCACGGATAATGGGCAGTTCCTCTTTCTCCGTACTGAGAATAATGCGATCGGCGTGTTCTTCCACGACCAGCCCTTTCAGTTCCTTGCCGTTCTTCAGGAGCACGGTGTCGGCGTGGCCGATCTGAAAAAGAAAAAGGGAGGGTAAGAGACACCCTCCCGTAAGCAA
Organism: uncultured Planctomycetia bacterium; assembly: GCA_964612035.1. Taxonomy (GTDB): domain Bacteria; phylum Omnitrophota; class Gorgyraeia; order 2-02-FULL-51-18; family 2-02-FULL-51-18; genus CAZTBX01. Next base: position 18,836 of record CAZTBX010000083.1, on the reverse strand, counting down.
AAATCGTTTGCGAAAAAAGCGCGGGACGCTTTTCATACTCCCTTTTAGAGACCACGAAACCGCCCGGCGAGGCGGAACCCGTGGTGGAATTCAGTTAAAACAAGACGAAATTAGAAAACGCTATATATGGTAGGGTAACAAAAAGGGCACCACAACGCAATATTATTCGGCGGGAAAACGGGTGGAACGGCTTTAGGACTGCTGTGTCTTGGCTTTTTCCAGGCCTTGGGGGCCGCCCGTGTAGTGGTTCTTGGATTCGTAAGAGTCGTCGGACGATGAGAACCCAGTATCGATGTGCCCTGAGATCCGGTTCAGACTCTCGGAGCCACTTTCTTCATCCGTTTCGTAAGTGTACAACGGTTCACTGAATAATGAGAATGAATCATGGGAGCAAAGCTTCCCGTCCTTCTCGGAAGCGGACGCAAAAAGGACTGGAGCGCCCATGCAACACAGGACTGCAGTGCTTACCGTCATGAGCAATGTTCTGCGAATATTCATGTCTCCTCCAAAAAAAGTCCCGCCCTCTTTTGAAGAGCGGGACATTTGCAGATCTGTAAGCCGGGTTCTGTCCCCCGTCTTGCGACAGGGTGATGATCATTCATCTAGCCTTGCCATTGCTGGCAAGATCATCAGCGGTTTACCCGGGAATGGTGACGAGCAGAGCCTGCTCGATTCTTCCCCTATTTAACCTTGCTCCGCGTGGAGATTGCTCGTTTCACCCTCGCCTTGCGGCGAGACTCGTCTCTGTAGCTCTTCCGCCAAAGATCTCGGCGGACCCGCCGTAGGCGGGAATCCTGCCCGACGCGCGAACGCGCCGAACGGTGGGTGTTACCCACCACGCTGCTCTGTGGAGCCCGGACTTTCCTCCCCCGCTTTGAACGGGAGCGATCATCCGATCTGCAAATAACGACTTCAAAAAAGAAAAGATTGGTCCAGCGCCTTGTTGGCCGCGGCATCCGCGAGCCTGTTCTTTTCACGCGGAATATGCGTCACCGTGAGCTTTTTAAAACCCTGGCGTAGATGCGCCACCAAGATCCAAAGTGCCTGGAGCGACGCCTCTTTCACCTTGTACTGGCCGCCGAACTGCCTGGCAACCAGCTCGCTGTCGGTGAAAACCTCGAGCTCATCCAGTCCCAGTATCATAGCTTCCTGCAGGGCGAAAATCAAGGCGTAGTACTCGGCGGTGTTATTCGTGGCGACGCCTATCTTGATCGAGAGGCTCTTGATCTCCTTGCCGGAAGCTTCCTGCAGCACGACGCCGAGCGAGGCCGGGCCCGGATTCCCCCGGGAGGCCCCATCGATGAAAGCGACGGCCTTCCGCGCCTTCGGGCTCATGAGGGCCAGTACAGGATGCGCGCGCAGGATTCGCAAATAATGACTTTTTCCTGCATTTGGATCTCGTTCACCGTCTGTGGAGGAAGCTCGAGATGACAGCCGCCGCAGGAGTTGTTCATCACCGGCACCAGGGCCAGGCCTTCACGGCTTTTCAGGATCCTCTCGTACTGCGAAAGCAGCTTCGCGTCGACCATCGGCAAATAGGTCTTGCGTTTTTCTTCGAGCTCCTTCAGGGCCGCTTCGAGTTCTCCGGCCTTTTTCTTCAACCCGTCCACCGTATCTTTTAATTTCTTTTCTTCGACGCCTAGGAGTTCTTTTTCCTTCGCGACGCCGGCCTTGACCTGCTCCCATTTGTCGAGAAGAATGAGGATCTCCTCCTCGAGCAGCGATTTGTCGGCCTTCAAGCCTTTGATCTCCAACTCCATGGTGCTGTATTCCTTGTTGGTCTTCAGCTGATAAAGCTGCGCCTGGAGCTTCTTGATCTTCTCTTCTTTGGACAGAAGGTCGCCTTCTTTGCTTTTCTGCTGCATCAGCATCGCCTTTTGGGCTTCCTCGGCGGCTTTGAGGCCGGCCTTTTTTTTATCGAAGGCGTCTTCAGCTTTTTTTTGTTGAGCCGGGAACGCCGCGAGTTCTTTCCTCAGGCGATAGGCGTCCGCGTCTATTTTCTGCAGTTCGATCAGCGACTTGATCTGTTCGGTGGTGACGGCCATTGAGATCCTCTACAGTTGTATAGGACTCGCCGCCCTACGCATCGCGGTCCGTTCGTCAGTATGAGATCCGTCGACGAACGGCGTGCGATGCTCCGGGTCGGGCATTCGCGGCGTCGGAGGTAAGTCGCTGCTTCCGTAGGGCGCAGCGACTTTTATAGGAGCTCCGCCGCTCTCTTCGAGTCCTGTATTGCCCACTAAACTCAAAACACATGGTGGGCAATACAGGACTCGAACCTGTGACCTCTTCGATGTGAACGAAGCGCTCTAACCAACTGAGCTAATTGCCCTAGTCTTTGGTCTAGCAATTAGCGAAGGCAGTCCCGTCGTCGGACGGGACGACTGTTCGCCGCGCAGCTTTTTGCGCGGACGAATCCTCCCCATCCAACCCCAGAGGAAGCTAATTACCCGAAAAACAACTGTGCCGAAAATCTGGGCCCGCCTGGACTCGAACCAGGGACCCGCTGATTATGAGTCAGCTGCTCTAACCGACTGAGCTACGGGCCCAAAATTTTTACAGTCCTTCACGGGCCAAACATTTGGACGGAAATTTGGATTGTAGCACAGCCCAAGCCCGCCGCAAAGCACAAGAAAGGCGGGGCGGGAAAAACCTCTCCCGCCCCGCCTCTAGAAGTACCGACTTTTAGAACTCGAGTTCTTCGCCGGCCCCGAGTTCGAGGAAAGTCTTGAGCTTTCTGGAGCGGGTCGGGTGGCGCAGCTTTCGCAGCGCCTTGGCCTCGATCTGCCTCACCCTCTCGCGGGTAACGTTGAATATCGAACCGACCTCTTCGAGCGTGCGCGGATAGCCGTCGCCGATGCCGAAGCGCAGTTTGAGCACTTTGCGTTCGCGCTCCGTCAGCGTCGTGAGCACGTCGTCCATCTGTTCTTTCAGCATCGCGTAAGTCGTAGCGCTCGAAGGCGACACGGCGCGCTTGTCTTCGATGAAATCCCCAAAGTGCGTGTCTCCCTCGTCGCCGATCGGCGTCTGGAGCGAGATCGGTTCCTGGGCGATCTTCAGGCACTCGCGCACTTTCTCGACACTCATGCGCATGCGCTGTCCGATCTCCTCGGGAGTCGGTTCTTTGCCGGTCTCCTGCACGAGTGTCCTTGAGGTGCGGATGAGCTTGTTGATGGTTTCGGTCATGTGCACCGGGATGCGGATGGTGCGCGCCTGGTCGGCGATGGACCTCGTCACGGCCTGGCGTATCCACCAGGTCGCGTAGGTGCTGAACTTGTAGCCGCGGCGATACTCGAACTTGTCCACGGCCTTCATGAGACCGATATTCCCCTCCTGGATGAGGTCGAGGAAAGAAAGCCCGCGGTTCGTGTATTTCTTCGCGATGCTTACGACCAGACGCAGGTTCGCCTCGGCCAGCTCTTTTTTCGCGCGATGGTACTTGTTTTCCTTGCGACGAATGACGACATAGCGCTCTTTCAGCGTCTCGTAGTTCTTTTCGCCGAACTTGTTCAACACCTGCCGGCGTTCCTTGAGCAGGCGGCTGATCTCGAGCCGCTGGCGGCGCCGGCGATAGCGTTCGATGTCCCGATCGATCTTGTCGACGGTCCTCACGGCCTTGCCAATGTCGTGGAAAATATCCTCGACAACGCCCGAGCTCACGCGGAACTTGAGCAGAAGGTCCATCGTGTTCGTGGTTCTCTTGGCGGCACGCAGGCGGCGGGCCAGCGTCGTCAGGCGGCGCAGTGTGCGCGGCGTGTTCTCACGGAACTGGAGTTCCTCGTCGATGTAATCCTCAACGGTGGACTCGTGTCTGAGAAGACTGTTGGTGAATTCCAGGATGAACGAGCGTGAGTACAGGCATTCGAACACCGCTTTGCGAAATTCGAGTTCATCGGCCTCGATGCGCTTGGCGAGCTCCAGCTCCTCTTCACGGGTCAAAAGCGGGATCTGGCCCATCTGCCGGAGATACATGCGCACGGGATCGTCCATCTGTTCCAGACGGGTGAGAGAGGTAGTGTGTTCGCGCTCCTCTTTTTTCTCCTCAGCCTCTTTTTCCGCCGCGTCCTCGAGCTCGACTTCTTTTTCATCGGACTCGTCGTCTTCCTTGGGGGCAGCGGTTTCCTCGGAGTCCACGACCTCGATCTGCTGCGCGGTCAGCGTGACCAACACTTCATCAATCTCCTCGGAGGAGGTGACATGGCTCGGAAGTATCTTATTGATGTCCTGGTAAGTGAGCGACCCCTTTTCCTTGCCGAGCGCGATGAGCTGCTCGATACCCTTGGCCTTCGCCTTGCTTTTTTCGGCCTCGAGCGCGGCCTCGTCGAGGATCACCGGGGCTTTCGCCAGCGCCACGCGCAAAGGACTGGCCTTCGCTTTCCTGGAGACAAGGCGGGCGCGATTCGATTTCGTTGATCTCTTCTTCTTATTTTTTTTCATTGATAAGCTTTTCCCTTTTATTTAATTCATTGATATCGGACATAAACTTGTGTATCCGGTTCTTGTCCCCGGATCGTTCCGCTTCGCGGATCTCCGCCATCAGCACTTCGCGCGCGGCGCGGATGCGCAGGCGCTTCATCTGCGCCAGACAATCGTCGAACATGCGCCTCTTGTCAGAGGTCCCGTCCATCTCGGAGCAGGCCAGCGAGATGAGCTGCACCGCCTCCTCGTCGTCCCGAAAAAGACTGAGCCATTTGGCCGCCGAGGGCGCGTCCTGCCGTCCGTCAAAGATGCGGTTGGCTATCCTCTGGGCCGCGGGACTGGCAAAGTCATTCGCCTTGAGTTCCTCGCGCGCCGTGACCACGAACGCAGGTTCGTCGAGCAAAAGCCCGATCAAAAGCTTTTCCAGCGGTCGGAGATCCATTTTCGGCTGCGCCTTGACCGCCGGCGTGAACCCCTTCGGGGACTGCCGGGTTTTCAGGAGCTCCGCCGAAAGCGCCTGCTCGGAAATCGACAGCTCCTGCGCGAGCTGCTTCAGCCACTCGCTGCGCAGGATCTCGTTCTGTACTTTGGAGAAAAGGACCACCATTTCATTGGCAATGTTCACCTTTCCTTCCATGCCACGCGCGTCGAACTTGTCTTTTAAAAGAGCGAGCTTGTATTCAAAAAGGGACTTCGATCCGGCCAGCGCCTCCTGAAAACGCTCGGCGCCTTCTTCACGGATATAGGAGTCCGGGTCATGTCCTTTCGGGAGGCGCAGGATGCGCACCTCCATGCCTTCTTCCAAAAATAGTTCAAGGCCGCGCAGCGTCGCGAGCTCTCCGGCCTTGTCCGCGTCGTAAAGCATGATCGCGTTCTTCGTGTGGCGCTTGATGAGCCGCACCTGGTCCGGCGTCAGCGCCGTCCCGAGCGACGCCACCACGTTCCGCACGCCCGCCTGGTGGCAGGCGATGAGGTCCATGTAACCCTCGACGACGATCACCGAGTCGCTCTCGCGCACCGTCTTCCGCGCCTGGAAAAGGCCGTAAAGATGCCGGCCCTTCGAATAGATCTCGGTCTCCGGCGAATTCAGGTACTTCGGCATCGAATCGTCCATCACGCGGCCGCCGAACGCCACACAGAAACCTTTCATATCCAGAATGGGGAACATGATGCGCTGACGAAAGCGGTCATAATGGCCGCCTTCTTTTTTCGCGATCACGAGTCCCGATTTTTCAAGCAGTGCTGTCGGCACTTGCGCCTCGAGGGCGCTGCCGAGCGCATCCCAGGAATCTGGGGCATAACCGATCTTGAATTCCACGATCGTCTCGGGAGACAGGCCGCGCTTCTCGAGATACGCCCGCGCTCGTTCGGCCTCTTTCTTTTCTTTCAAAGAACGGTGGTAAAAATCCGCCGCGAGGTCATGCGCCTTCACGAGCAGCGCGGTCCGCTCGACGACGGCCGGGTTCGCGCGCCGGTCGTCCGGCACCTCGACGCCGCAGCGTTCGGCCAGCGTCTCGACGGCCTCACGAAAATCTTTTTTCTCGAACTTCATCACGAAACCGAACACGTCGCCGCCGGCTCCGCAGCCAAAGCAGTGGAATATCTGCTTGTCCGGGTTCACGATGAACGACGGCGTTTTTTCCTGATGGAACGGGCAACAGGCCTTGAAATTCCTGCCGGCTCGGCGCAGCACCAGCGCAGCCCCGACGAGCTCGACGATATCGGTGCGTTCCTGGATCTGGTTCAGCGTCGCTTCGGGGATCATGTCGTTTTCTTCTCGACCGACAATTGCGGCGAAACGTTCGCCAAGAAGTCAAAGAGCACCGGTGCGATCGAGGAGATCTTCTGTCCCGTGAGCGAACGCGTATGAATATCTTTTTTCAGCTGGGCTAAAGGCGAATGATCGATGAGCATGAGCGTGAAGCTGAGCAGGATCACCCAGCGGCAGGCCCCGATCCCCGCACCCAAAAGGCGGTTGAATGCCCCGCCCTCCCCGATCTTCAAAAGCTTCAGAAGCAATATGGACAAAAGTTTCGTGATTAAAAAAGTGCCCACTAAAAGGGCGGCGAAAGACGCCGCCGTTGCTACACTGCTATTTAAAAAAGTGTTGAGCGTCAAAACCTGGGCCAGCGGATCGTAGAAACGGAAAGTCACTACGAAGGTCGCTAGGTACGCCGAGATGCGTATCAGCTCAGGAAAAAGACCTGACCTGAAACCGACGTAAGTGCCCCGCAGTACAGCAATAAGGGCGACATAGTCTACCCATGTAAGCCTGGACGCGAATTCCTTCAACAGGGCCCTTTTCTGCGTTAGTTAAATCGGCTAAACAGCTTAAGTCGTTTGGGAATTATACCACCCATTTGGCTAGTTGTCAAACGGTTAGTAGGTATAAATATCTAGTTAGTCGCGTTGATGTCACTGGCCAAATACCTGGCTTTCCCGGAACTTCCCTTGAGAGGCGCAGTCTCCCGTGTTTCAAACTTCCCGTCGTGGTTGTTGTCGTACTCTTTTGAGAGAAAACGGCCACGCGATTCGAATATCCTAAAGTCCGCTTTACCATCGAAGTTCCTGTCCCATTCCCTTTTGTAAACCGCGTCGTTCCGATAAAAGATCCACGCATCGGGTTTGCCGTCTCCATTCTTATCCTGCGATACGAACACGAGGCGGCCTTCCGGGTCGCGTTTGGTCCACGAACGCAGCTTTTTGGGCACGGCTGCTTCGGCAACGGCTGTATTCAATACACAAAACACGATGAAAAAAATGAACGCTTTAATTTTCATGCGTCATTCCGTAATGATACTGGACACAGGATAAAGCGTAAAGCGCCGCCGTTTCACTACGCAGGATAAGCGGGCCGAGTGTCACGGGAGTGACGCCTTTCGAGAGCGCCTCACCGGTTTCTTTCTGAGAGAAATCCCCTTCGGGTCCGATGAACACGAGAACGCTTGAGGCCTCGCGTTCCGAAAGCGCCTCAGAAAGGCTTTTGCCCTGAGCCGCCAGCGTGGGAAAAAGCATGAGGTCGTGCGACGCGGACTCTGTCTCCAAAAAATCTTTGAAACGGCGCGGGGCGTCTATCTGCGGCGCCTCGCCGCGACCGCACTGTTTACAGCTTCCATCCGCGATCCTTCTCCAGCGCGCGACTTTGCCGGCCCAGCGCTCCCCCGTCAGACGGACGACGCCGCGCTCGCAGAGAAGCGGCGCGATGCGCGAGACGCCGAGCTCGCAGGCTTTCTGGATGAGAATATCCATTTTGTCCGGTTTGATCACCGCGGCAGCCAGCGTGATGACCGGCCGCGGTGACGATTTTGCCGCATTTTTTTGATTTTGATCGATGGCCACGGTGAGAACGCCATTCTCGGTCCCGGCGGCCACGCCACGGAGGTGCTGCCCGTGCCCGTCCAAAAGCTCCACCGCGTCCCCTCGCTTCAGCCTCAACACCGAAAGGGCGTGATGGCTTTCCTCGCGGGAAAGAACGGCGACGCCAGCTTTGATGGAATTACTTTTAATTGTAAATCTTGGAATACTCATAAAATATTTCTTAGCGGATAGCGTTTAGCGTAGAGCGTATAGATGTTCCTAACCGCTAAACGCTCCCGCTATACGCTTAACTCGTGCCCCGGGGCAGAGTCGAACTGCCGACACCAAGTTTAGGAAACTTGTGCTCTATCCATCTGAGCTACCGGGGCGGAAAAGTCGCTTAAATTTCCCTGGTCTGCGTGCCGGCCACGGCGCGTAGCTTTTTCAGGGCCGAGGCCTCGATCTGCCTCACGCGCTCGCGCGTGATGTTGAAGCGTTTGGCGGCCTCGCTCAAGGTGTGTATCTCGCCGTCTTTCAGGCCGAAGCGCAGCTCGAGGATCTCGCGTTCGCGGGGATTCATGCGGACTAGCAGTCTCTCCACGCGCTCGCTGCGCAGAAGATTGTTCACGCTGTCCTGCGAGGAGGTCATCTTCGGGTCCTCCATCAGGTCCATCACCGAAGCCTCGCCGTCGCTGCCGACAGGCTGGTCCAGAGAAGTGGTGCCTTGATCGTATTGCATGAGGTCCTTGATCTTGGAAATGGACATTTTCATGACACGCGCGAGTTCGGAAACTTTGGGCTTGCGGCGATGGCGATGTGTGAGTTTTTCCTGCGCCTTGCGGAAGCTGGACAGCGTCTCGACCATGTACACGGGGATGCGCACGGTTTTGCCCTGGTCGGCAAGCGCGCGCGTGACATGCTGCTTGATCCACCAGGCGGCGTAAGTGGAAAAACGGTAGCCGAGCTTGGGGTCGAACTTGCTCACGGCCTTCATCAGGCCGAGGTTTCCCTCTTCGATGAGGTCGAGAAGCGGGACACCGTAATTGGAGTACTGCTTGGCGATGCTGATGACCAGGCGCAGATTGGACCGGATCATGGTGCGCCGGGCCTGCGCATCGCCTTTTTTGACGAGCTTCGCGACTTTCAGCTCGTCTTGCGCCGAAAGAAGCGGGATATGCCGGATGTCCTTGATGTAGAGCTTGAGTGCTTCCATGGTCCCCGGGTTTTGCTCCGTCTCTTTAAGCCTGCTTCTCCTTCAAAACCGCTTGTGCGGCGGCCAGGCGTGCGATGGGAACGCGAAAAGGAGAACAGCTGACATAATCCAGGCGCGACCGGTGGCAGAACTCGATGGACGAAGGATCGCCACCGTGTTCGCCGCAGATGCCCACTTTCAGGTCCGGCTTGATGCTGCGGCCTTTGGACACGGCGCTCTCAATGAGCTTACCCACGCCAGTCTGGTCGATGGAAACGAACGGATCCACTTTCAGCAGTCCCCTCTCGATATAATAAGGAAGGAACTTGCCGATGTCATCCCTCGAGAAGCCGAACGTCATCTGCGTGAGGTCGTTGGTGCCGAAGCTGAAAAACTCTGCCTCTTTGGCGATCTCATCCGCGATGAGTGCGGCGCGGGGGATCTCGATCATCGTGCCCACGAGGTAATCGATCTTGGTCTTCTTTTCCTTCATGACGGCCTCGGCGACCTCGATGATCCCCTGCTTGGTGAAAGTCAGTTCGCCGATCATGCCGACCAGCGGGATCATCACCTCGGGCACCACGCGAAGCCCTTCTTTCGCGAGCTCACAGGCGGCCTCGAATATCGCGCGGGCCTGCATGAGGTAGATCTCGGGGTAAGTGACAGCGAGACGACAGCCACGATGGCCAAGCATGGGGTTCACCTCATGCAGTGACACGACCTTTTTCTCGAGGTCTTTCACGGAGATCTTCAGATCCTTGGCAACTTTTTTCATTTCTTTTTCGCCTTTGGGCAGGAATTCGTGTAGCGGCGGGTCGAGAAGTCGGATGGTCACCGGCAGGCCGGCCATCACCTTGAAAATGCCCTTGAAATCGGCGCGCTGATGCGGCAGGAGCTTGTTCAGCGACTTCACGCGCTCTTTTTCATCCGTAGCAAGTATCATCTCACGCACGGCCCGCAGGCGGTTCTCGCCGAAGAACATGTGTTCGGTGCGGCAGAGGCCTATGCCTTCGGCGCCGAAATCACGCGCCACTTTTGCATCCTCGGGCGTGTCGGCATTGGTGCGCACTTTGAGCTTGCGCACTTCGTCCGCCCATTGCATGAACTGCTTGAAGTCACTGCCGAGCTCCGGCGTCACGAGCTTGGTCTGCCCGAGTATCACCTCACCGGTGCTGCCGTTCAGCGTGATCCAGTCGCCTTCTTTGACCTTGACCGTCTTCCCCTTGCTGTCGATGGTGAAGGTGCGGCCTTTTTCATCGATATGAAGGGCTCCGCAGCCCGCGATGCAGCATTTGCCCATGCCGCGCGCGACGACGGCCGCATGACTGGTCATGCCACCCGTGGCCGTGAGAATACCTTCGGCCGCGGCCATGCCTCCCACGTCCTCGGGCGAGGTCTCACGGCGCACAAGGATGGTGTGCATGCCTTTTTCTCCGCTCCATTCGATCGCGTCTTCGGCGTTGAACACCACCTGTCCCACGGCGGCGCCCGGCGAAGCCGGCAAGCCCTTCGCGAGTAGTTGATATTTCACTTTCGGATCGATGGTCGGATGAAGCAGCTGGTCCAATTGTTCTGGCGCGACGCGCAGCAAGGCCTCCGGTTTCGTGATGAGGCCTTCTTTCACCATATCGCAGGCGATCTTCACCGCCGCGGCGGCCAAGCGCTTGCCGTTCCGAGTCTGCAGCAAGAACAGTTTTCCGTCCTCGATGGTGAACTCGATATCCTGCATGTCGCGGAAATGCTTCTCGAGCTTTTGATAGATGGTTTCGAGCTGGGCATAGGCCTGAGGCATTTTGGATTTGAGCTGGCTGATGGGGTTCGGCGTGCGGATGCCGGCGACCACGTCCTCGCCCTGCGCATTCATGAGGAACTCGCCGAAAAACTTGTGCTCGCCGGTGCCCGGATCGCGGGTGAATGCGACACCGGTGCCGCTGGTCTCGCCCATGTTGCCGAACACCATGGTCTGTACGTTCACACCGGTGCCCAGGTCATGGGGGATCTTCGAGAGGTTGCGGTAAGTGATGGCGCGTGAATTGTTCCAGGAGCGGAACACGGCGTCGCAGGCAAGCTTCAGCTGCGAGTCCGGGTCCTGAGGGAATTCTTTCTTCGTATGTTTTTTGACGTATTCCTTGTATTCACGGACCAGCTCTTTCAGCGCGGCGGCGTTCAGCTGCGTGTCCTGCGTGGCCTTCATTTTTTTCTTTTTGGCGGCGAGTATCTCCTCGAAACCGTGGTGCTCGAGCTCGAGAACGACGTTGCCGAACATCTGGATGAAACGGCGGTAGGCGTCGTAGGCGAAGCGCTCATTGCCGGACTTTTCAATGAGGCCTTTCACGGTCTCGTCCGAAAGACCGAGATTGAGGATGGTGTCCATCATGCCGGGCAGCGACACGGACGCGCCACTGCGGACAGAGACCAAAAGCGGGTTTGCGCGCGACCCGAACTTTTTGCCGGTCACGGCTTCCAACTGTTTCATGTTTTTGGCGATCTCGGTCTCGAGGCCGTCAGGCCATTTGCCGCCGAGGGCGTAAAATTCTTTGCAGGTCACCGTGGAGATCGTGAAACCGGGCGGCACTGGAATGCCGAGATTCGTCATCTCCGCGAGATTGGCGCCTTTTCCACCGAGGAGGCTTCTCTGGTCCTTGGTGCCTTCGGCCTTCCCATCCCCAAAAAAGTACACGTATTTTTTCATCGAGTGAACACTTCCCTCTCTTTTCTTGTCTTGCGCCGTCAAAACCATTCGAATCTTCCCCCTTCATGAGGCGATCGTCGTCGCCGCCTGCCTATTTTGCCTGAATCCCTGTTTGAATTTTGGATAGATCCGCGATATCGCGCGTGTAAAGCTCCTTGATCGCCTTCAAAAGAGCCAGCCGGTTGCGGCGTACCGCCATGTCCTCCGCATTGATGAAAACCTTGTCAAAGAACTCACCCAAGATAACAAAAAAGGCGTCGGCATACAAGCTTGTCGCTTGCCAAACGTCGCCTTCTCGCTGCGCATTTTCTATCGAGGACCTCGACTGCTCGTAGCGGCTGAACACCTGCGACTCCAGGGGCTCGGTGAACACCGCCGGATCGATGCGTTCCGGCAGCGCCTCGCGCGTCCCCTTCAAAATATTGGAAGTGCGCTCGACGACCTTGCAGGCATCGGCGAATTTCCGCTCATCCAGTACGCGTGTGAGCGCATCCACGCGGACGAACGCCTCGTAAGGCCTTTCAAAACGCGAGCTCAGCGCCGCCTGGATCACGTCCTCACGGTACCCGCGTTCTACGAGAAGCGATTTGAACCTCTCTTTGAAAAAATTCTCCAGCTTTTTCGGCAATTCCACCCTGCGTTCCGGCGCCGCGGTGCGCGCAAGCGCGCCGATGCAGTGCTCCAGAAGCGACGGGATGGACAGCTCAAGCTTTTTATCGAGCATGATCTTCAGGATGCCGGTGGCACTGCGCCGCAGAGCGTAAGGGTCCAGGCTGCTAGTCGGCTCGAGGCCAAGGCCGAAGCAGGCCGTGATGAGATCCGCCTTGTCGAGGATAGACAAAAGGGCGCCGGGAAGCGTTCTCGGAAGCGCGTCGTTCATCACGCGCGGCAGATACTGCTCACCGATGGCCTCTGCGCTGTCAGTATCCTCGCCGTTCTCACGTGCATAGTATTTCCCGATGACGCCCTGAAGTTCCGGGAACTCCCCCACCATGTGCGTGAGAAGGTCCGCTTTCGCGAGGAACGAGGCGCGCTCCAGCGCCTTTTGGGCGGACGCGTCGAGACCGGCTTCGTGGCCTATCTTTTTAGCGAGAGCCGTCAGGCGTTCGGATCTTTCGAGCATGGATCCCGCGCCTTTTAGGAATATCAGCGTGCCGAGTTCTTCACGCTTTTTGCTCAGAGGCACTTTCAGGTCCTCCCGGTAAAAAAAGAGGCTGTCCTGGAGTTTCGCGTGCAGGATGTGCTCATAATTCACGGAGATCTTCTTTTTTTCCTTTTCTGTCGCCGAGCCGTCCATCACGGCGAGGAACAGCGGCATCACCTTCCCCTGCTTGTCCAAGAGGCTGAATATCCTCTGCTTTCTCGCCATGCTCACGGCGAGCACCTCGAGCGGCAGCGCCAAGAACTGCGCGTCGAACGGCGCCGAGAACGCGTGCGGGTTTTCGACGAGAAAATTCACTTCGTTCAAAAGAAAACGGTCTTCGTACAGGCGACCGCCGGCGGACTTGGCGAGCCGCTCCAGAGACTCCAGGATGATTTTTTTTCTCGCGACAGGATCAACGATAACGCCCCGTTTTTTAAGCACTTCCGCGTACGCGGCCGTGTCTTTCACGACGAAAGATGTGCGACAGGCCTTAGAAAAAACGGGGGTCGTGCCTTCGGTGCGCACGTTGCCGATCTTGAAACGAAGCGGCTTGCTGCCATAAAGGCACATCGCGCTGCGTATCGGCCTCGGAAAATAGAGGCCCGAGTCATCCCAACGCATGGTCTTCGGGAACGGCAGAGAGCGTAGAAGCGACTCGAATATCTCGGGCAGCACGGACGCGGTGTTCCGCACCGGCTCCTGTTTTGTCGCGAACACGCATTCGCGCCCGTTGAGATCCGCGACGATGAGATCTCCCGCGGAGAGATTGCGGTGTTTCAGGATCATGGATAGTTTGTCCGTCGGCTTGCCGGCGTCGTCATAGGCTTCTTGCTTCCAGAGCAGCTTCACGCGATTCTCTTTAGCTCTCTGCGAGGGCTCGGCGCCGGTGACGGAAAAGACAAGTCGGCGGCAGGTGGCCTGCACGCGGCATTCTTTGAACCCGATCCTGGCGGTTTCCAAGCATTGACGCAGCTTCGACTCGAGGGCGTTCACGCCCTCGGACTCGAAAATGTCCGCGAGGTTCGTGGCCGGCAGTTCTTCGGTGCCGATCTCGAACAGAACATCTTTTCTGACGTCTTCCTTTTTCTTCATTTTCCAACCGCCGGTGCCAAAGACTTCTTGGCGAGAGTGGCCTGGGCGCATTTTTTGGCGAGGCTTCGCACACGGCCGATGTAAGTCGGGCGCTCGTTCACGCTGACGGCTCCGCGCGCATCGAGCATATTGAAAGCATGCGAGGCCTTGAGCGTCAGCTCATACGCGGGTAGAACGAGGATGATCTTGCCGTCGGCGGGCTCGAGCAGCCGCTGGGCTTCCTTTTCATAGGTCTCGAAAAGACCCAAGAGCATCTTCGTGTCGCTGGTGTCGAAATTGTAACGGCAGTATTCGATCTCGTCATTCTTGTGAAGGTCGCCGTACAAAAGCTTTTTGTTCCAGCGGAGCTTGAAAAGATCGTGCTCTCCCTGGAGGAACATGCAGATCCTCTCGAGGCCATAGGTGATCTCGCAACTGATGGGGCTGAGGGCAATACCCGCCATCTGCTGAAAATAAGTGAATTGCGTGACTTCGAGGCTGTCCAACCACACCTCCCAGCCTAGGCCCGAGGCACCCAGTGTCGGAGATTCCCAGTCATCCTGCACGAAACGCACGTCGTGCTCGCTGAGCTTGAGCCCCACGGCGCGCAGGCTGTCGAGATACAGGTCCTGGGCATTGTCCGGCGAAGGTTTGAGGATGACCTGATATTGATAGTAATGTTGGGTGCGTAGCGGATTTTCACCGTAGCGACCGTCCGTCGGACGCCGTGTCGGTTGTACATACGCGACATTCCAGTCGTCGGGGCCCAGAGAACCGAAAAAAGTGGCGGGATGAAATGTGCCGGCGCCGACTTCCAGGTCATAAGGCTGCAGGATGGCACAGCCTTTTTTGGCCCAATAATCGGAAAGCTTCGCGATGAGATCCTGAAAATAAACGATGGGCGCGCTCAAGTGATCCCCAGTTTTTGAAGGAATAACACCGATTTTAACGGATAGGACAGGTGATAATCAACAAAACGGCGAAGCGCCTTTTCCAGCTCTTCCCCCACCTCCTGGGACACCTTCACGCCTTCTAGCACTTTCACCGAAGAGCGCCTTACGTGTCCGAAAAAGTTGAGCGCACCTTTGGAAAGCGGCACGGAGGTCCCGCCACCCTCCCCGGCCCGGCAGCCACGGCAGTGGATACCCCCCAGGGCCACGCTGAAATACACGCCGCCTTCGAAGGCTCTCGTGCGGCACACCACGCACTCGGTCATCTCAGGCATCAGGCCGAGAAGCCCGAAAAACTTGATCTCGAATATCCTCGCGGCGCGGCGCGGCGAAGAACCGGCGGCCATGAATTCGAGCGTGTCGCGCAAAAGGTGAAAAAGTTCCGGAGTCGGGTCTTCCACTTCGACAAAACGATTCAGAAGCTCGATGACGTAGCTCGCGTAACCCAGCCTGTCCAGATCCTCGCGCACGGCCTGAAAAGGATCCAGGAGATCCACCTGTGTCACCTGGTGAAGGTCTCCGCCGCGGCGACGGCGGTAAAAAAGGATCTCGTTCAGGGAAAAAGGCTCGAGCGTACTGCCATAACTGCCGCGCGCATCGCGCACACCCTTGATGATGCCTCGGATCTTGCCGTGATCGCGCGTGTAAAATTCGGCGAGAAGGCTGGTGTCGCGATAGTCCTGCGTTTTCAGCACAAAGGCTTCCGTCTTCGTCGCGCTCATGGGGTGCCGGTTCCGTCCTTTCGTTTCAAGGGAGGCACGGCCGCTCCTCCGCTGATCACCATCTTGATCCCCTCCTCGACGGTCACGTCCGCATCAATAAGGTCCTCTTTCGGCACGAACACAAAAAAACCCGTGGCAGGGTTCGGGGGAGACGGGACAAATACGGTCACGAGATCTTTCCCCGTAGCCTCATGCAGTGCCCAGCGTTTCTCCCGGGTGACGAACGCGAGCGCGTAGATCCCTTTTCGCGGATATTCCATGAAGACGACCCTTTTAAAGACACCCGACTTATCGCCAAAAAAGGCGACGGCGATCTCCTTGATGGACAAGTAAATGCGGTTGAACACTGGGATGTTCGTGAGAAACGACTCCCCACTTGAAAGCATCCGTTTGAAGATGAATTTTTCGGCCACCAGACCCACAAAACACGTGATCAGCAGCACGCAAACGGCGATCGCGATCTTTGTCAGGAAAATTTTGAAGGTGGCGTCCACCTCGATGGGAAGCAGTCGGAACACCGGATTCACGATGAACACATCGGTGAGCCGCACTAGGTAGCCGAGGAAAAGCAGCGTCAGGAAAAAAGGTGCCAGCACCACGAGGCCGGCGATGAAATGCGTTTTCAGATTTTTCAGCATGCGTCCTCTAACGGAATATCTGGAAAAACAGCGTGGTGACCCCCGTGCCGATCAGGGCGCCAGCCACCACTTCCCAGAACGAATGGATCTTGGCGCGCAGGCGGCTCTGCGCCACAAGCGCGGCCAAAAGAAAAGTGCTGCCGATCACAAGGTCATTTTTTTGAGTGAAAAAAAGCGTGGTCCATAGGGCGAAGGCCACGGCCGCGTGTCCGCTCACCGGCCCCCCGCGGAAAGGGCTCCCCCGGTGCAGGATGGCCTTGGCGCCCACGACGAAGAACACGACGACAAGAAGTGAAACAAAGGTGAGATATAGAGAAGCGTGGCGCACATGCAAGGCGAGCATTTCCGGCGGCCATACCCAATATCGGAGAAAAATAGAAAAACCCACGATGAGCGCGTACAGCGCGGATATGAGCACCATGCCGGCCGAAATATCCTTCACGATCTTTGCCTGAGGGTTGAAGGTCTTATGCACCAGGTCCACGGTGTGCTCGATCGCCGTGTTCACCATCTCGGCGATGAGGACAATGCTCACGGCCCCGCAGAGGATCAGCCACTCCACGCGGCCGACGCCGAGAAATATGGCCGAGAGCAGAATAAAAAGCGCGATGAGGAAATGCAGCCGCATGTTGCGCTCATGACGCACCACGTGAATGACGCCTTCGGCCGCGTTGTTCAGACTTTTCAGGAATGACCTTTTTTTCACCGCTTCCCATCCATGATGTTCTTCACGATGCTTTCCTGGCGCCGCTTCATGCGTGCGGCCTTTTTCGGACTCTCGTCCTCATAACCCAAAAGATGCAACGTCCCATGCACGAGGTAGCGCGCAAGCTCTTCTTTGAAAGAAATACCGAGCTTTCGCGACATCGTCCGGGCCCTGTCCACGGAGACCACGAGATCGCCAAGATGATCCGCTTCTTCCCCTGCCAGCAGCTTTGTGCCCGCGCCGAACGAGAGGACGTCCGTCGCATGATCGTGCGCAAGAAACTTTCTATTGATGGCCCGTATGCGACGATCGCCGGTCAGGTACACGCCCACTCGCCGGCGTGGCGCTCGTTCGCTTCGGAGCGTCCGGGCAACCGTGCGTTTCACCCAGGCATCGCTGAACCCGGCCCCGGAGGCGTCCCTCTTCAGATCGATGCGCAGAGCGCTTCGGCGCATACCTAGCGGATCTTGACGCCGATTTCCTTGAGTTGCCTGTCGTCCACGGGCGACGGCGCTTCGGTCATCGGACACATGGCCTTCTGATTTTTTGGAAAAGCGATGACCTCACGGATGCTGCCCAGACCCAGCAGTATCGTCACGATGCGGTCGATGCCGAGCGCGATGCCGCCATGCGGCGGCGCGCCGAAACCCAGCGCCTTCAAAAGAAAACCGAAACGGCGCTCCGCGTCTTTTTCGTCCAGCCCGATGGTCTTGAAAATTTCTTTCTGAAGTTCCCGCTGATGGATACGGATGGAGCCGCTGGCGATCTCGTTGCCGTTCAGGACGAGGTCATACGCGCTGGAGCGGATGTTCCCGAGCTCCCCGGAGGCATGGTGTTTTTTCCAATCGTCCATGTGGGGAGAAGTGAAAGGATGATGCTCGCTGTCCCAGCGTTTTTCTTCGGCGTTGTATTTGAAAAGAGGAAAATCCGTGATCCAGCTGAAATGAAAAGTTCCGGGTGGAATAAGCGCTTTCCAGCGCGCGGCCTGCAGACGCAGCGCCCCGGCGATCTTCTGCGCCTTGTGTTTCTCATCGGCGATAAAAACGATAAGGTCCCCTGTCGTGGCCTTCAGCGACTCCACCAGTTTTTTCTGCAGAGGCGCCTCAAAAAATTTCGCTATCGGAGAATCGAGGCGCCCTTCGGCCTCGACCTTGAAATACGCCATGCCTCCCCCGCCTTCCCCGCGTACGAATTCCGTCAGCGTGTCTATGTCTTTCCTCGACGCCTCCGCTTTCGGGATCGCCAATGCGAGCACGACACCCTTGCCGCCGGCAAGCACCGTTTTGAACACGTTGAAAGACGACTCTGCGGCCAGATCGCTCACGTCGCGGATCTCCATGCCAAAGCGCAGATCCGGTTTGTCCGTGCCGTAACGGCTCATCGCGTCGCGATAAGTGAGTCTCTGAAAAGGTTTGAGCTGGCTCTTCATCACATCCGTAAAAATAGCCCCAAGCACGCTCTCGATAACGCGAAAAATGTCTTCCTGCTCGATAAAAGACATTTCGAGGTCCAGCTGCGTGAACTCCGGCTGTCGGTCCGCGCGCAAGTCTTCGTCACGGAAGCATCTAGCTATCTGGAAATACCTGTCGAATCCCGATACCATGAGTATCTGCTTGAAAAGCTGAGGCGACTGCGGCAGCGCGTAAAACTCTCCCGGGTTCAGGCGGCTCGGGACGAGATAATCGCGCGCGCCTTCCGGCGTGGACTTCGTGAGAATAGGCGTTTCCACTTCGATGAAGCTCTGCTCGTCCAGAACGCGGCGTATGATCTGGTAAATGCGGTGGCGGATAAAAAGGTTTTTCTGCACGGCCGGGTTGCGTAGGTCCAGGTAGCGGTATTTCATGCGCAGCTCTTCGTTGGTATCCTGACTTTTCACGACCTCGAACGGCAGCGCCTCGGAGCGGCTTAAGACCTCGACGGCCGAGACCGCGATCTCGATGTTGCCGGTGGGGAGTTTCGGGTTCTCGGTGCCTTTGGGGCGCGGGCGCACGCTGCCGCGCACGCG
>CAZTBX010000082.1:0-10280 GCA_964612035.1 uncultured Planctomycetia bacterium | reverse complement strand
GCGCCGCATGCCAAAGCTCGAGTCGTCGTGAATCTTTGTGTTCAGGGGGGAAACAGGGTCGTAAAAACTCGGCCAGCCGGTGCCTGACTCGAATTTGTTCCCATAGCGGAAAAGATCAGTGCCGCAGGCCGCGCACTGGTAGACTCCCTTTCCGGATGCGGGGATAGCGCACTGCTTCGAGAACGGCCGCTCTGTCCCCTTTTGGCGCATCACTTCGTACTGCTCGGGCGTGAGGAATCTTTTCCACTCGGCGTCGGTTTTCACGACGGGGTCGACCTTTTCGACTTTGCCGGTGGCCTCATTGTAGATATCGATCTTGTTCACGGTCATATCGGCTCCAAGAATAAGTGGAATAAAGAGCAAAACACTGAATCTTTCAAAATTCACGATTTACGCGCGGCTTGAAGTATCTCACCGATCTTCGCAGATTGAAGCTGAAGCGAGCAATAGCCCTTTGGATTTTTCTTGAGATATTTCTGATGGTATTCCTCAGCCCGGTAAAACTCGCCCGCCGGCTCCAAACGCGTCACGATCTTGGAACGAAAAATACGCGCATCGTTCAAAAGCCGGATGGCGTGCTCGGCCGCTTTTTTCTGTTCCGCGTCGTGATAAAAAATGGATGAACGATACTGCGTACCGATGTCCGGTCCCTGGCGGTCCATCGTGGTGGGGTCGTGATGGCGGAAAAAAACTTCGACCAGCTCATCGTAGCTGATCTTGAAAGCGTCGTAAACGATGTCCACCGCTTCGGCGTGGCCGGTGGCGCCGGTGGAAACGCCTTCATAACCCGGGTTTTTCATCGTCCCCCCGATATAACCCACCTGCGTCGAAACGACGCCATCGAGTTCCGCGAAAACCTTCTCCACCCCCCAGAAACATCCAGCGGCAAAAGTAGCTTTTTCGGTTTTGGACGGCATGGTCTCTGCTCCGGCTAGCGTTTGAAACAAAAAAACCGCGAAAAGCACCGCGATCCGTGTTCGCATGGCTCTATTGTATCATTTCAGGGCTTCTTTTCGCCCTCGCGCACGACCTTGTAAACGATCTCGCCTTCTTTGACCTTGTTCAATTTGTCGCGGGCCACTTTCTCGATATACACGGGATCACTGCGAAGCATACGGAGTTCGTTGTCGAGCCTCTGGTCTTCGAGCTGTAGACGCCTCAGCTCGGTTTCGAGGTTTTTTTGGCGAGTCTCCAGCGTGTGCACATGAAGCATCTTGGGGACGAGAAAAAGGATGAAAACGGCCGCGATCAACAACGAAAGGAGAAGCGCGGCCTGCCGCTTCAAAGCCCCAGCTCTTCCTCGATACGGAGAAGCTGGTTGTACTTGCAGACGCGGTCCGTACGCGACAAAGAACCGGTTTTGATCTGACCGGCGCCGGTGCCCACCGCCAGGTCCGCGATGAAAGCGTCTTCGGTCTCACCCGAGCGGTGCGAGCAGATGACGCCGTAGCTCGCCTTTTGCGCGAGACGTATCGCCTCCAGCGTCTCGGACACGGTGCCGATCTGATTGACCTTGATCAGGATCGCGTTCGTGGCGCCCATGTCGATGCCCTTCTTCAGGCGCACGGGGTCGGTGACAAAGAAGTCGTCGCCGACTATCTGTATCTTTTTGCCCAATGCCTTCGTGAAACGGACGTAGCCCTCCCAGTCGTTCTGGTCGAGGCCGTCTTCGATAGAATAGATCGGATACTTTTTCGTCCATTCCGAGTAAATGCCGATCATCTGGTCCGCGGAGAAAAGCCTCGCGGGATCGGATTTCCAGAATCTGTAGCCCTTGCGGCCGCCTTCGTCGAAAAGCTCGCTCGAGGCGCAGTCCAAGGCGATCTGGATCTGGGTGCCCGCTTTGTACCCGGCCGCCGAAACGGCTTCGAGGATCAATTCTATCGCCTCTTCGTTGCCGAGATCGGGCGCAAAACCGCCCTCATCGCCGACGGCCGTGACATGGCCTTTTTTCTTCAGGATGGATCTTAGGTGATGAAAGACCTCGGTGATCCATCGCAGGCCCTCGGAAAACCGTTTGGTCCCGGTCGGCGCGATCATGAATTCCTGAAAATCGATCTTGTTGTCCGCGTGCTTGCCGCCATTGATGATGTTGGCCATCGGCACTGGCAGTGTGAACTTTTTATTTTGGTGGAGGTTACCGATGTGCTTCCAGAGAGGTGTCTTTTTCGACGCGGCGGCGGCGCGGCAGGCGGCCATGGACACGGCGAGGATGGCGTTGGCGCCCAACTTTTTTTTGTTCTCGGTGCCGTCGATCTTGCAGAGCAGGCCGTCCAGCTTTCGCTGGTCCGCGGCGTCTTTGCCTTTCAGCTCTTTAGCGAGCTCGCGGTTGATATTCGCGACGGCCTTGAGGACGCCTTTGCCGAGATAGCGGTTCTTGTCCCCGTCGCGCAGTTCCACGGCCTCGTATTCGCCGGTGGAGGCGCCGCTGGGGACTGCCGCGCGACCGAAAGAACCGTCAGACAGGAGGCAGTCGGCTTCGACGGTGGGATTCCCACGCGAATCGAGTATCTCTCGGCCCTTGATGTCTTGGATGACGACTTTAGACATGGAAAACCTCCGAAAAGAAAGCCCTCATTATAACAGGAGACGCATGCCGGTCAAGCGCGCGCGAGTTTTTGCAAGGCCGCGGGATACAAATGATGCTCGACTCGGTGTATCTTTTTCTCGAGCGACGCGAGCGTATCTTTTTTCGACACCTTCACTTTTTTCTGGAGGAGAACGCGCCCGGAATCGACTTTCGCCGTGACGAGGTGCACGGTCACACCAGTCTCTTTCACGCGTGCCTTGAACGCGTCGCGGATAGCGTGCGCGCCTTTGAACGCAGGCAACAGCGATGGGTGGATGTTCACGATGCGGTTCTTGTAGGAACGGATGAAATAAGGGGTGAGGATGCGCATGAATCCGGCGAGCGCGATGAGATCGACTTTCTGGTTTTTCAGGACGCGCACGACGACTTTTTCATAGGCCTGGCGGGTCTTGAAAAAACGCGGACTCAGAACGAAAACGGGGATGCCGGCGCGGTGAGCCCTCCGAACGGCGTAAGCGCCGGGCCTGTCGCACACCATGAGCGCCAGGCGTACGCGTTTCAGCTTCTTTCTTCGGATGGCGTCAGCGATGGCCTGGAAATTAGAGCCGAAACCCGAGCAGAAAACGGCGAGATCAGTCACCGTGACATTTATCAGCCAGTGAGAGCCTGATCGATCTTTTTCTGAAGATCAGCTTTGCCTATGGCGCCGACGAAGCGGGTGGATTCCTTTCCGTTCTTGAAAAGGATCATCGTCGGGATGTTCATGACGCCGAAATTCGTCGGGGCGTCCTGGTTTTCATCGACATTGAGCTTGCCAATTTTCAGTTTGCCCTGGTAGGCGGGGGCGAGCTCGTCGAGTATCGGCGCCATGATGCGGCATGGGCCACACCACTGCGCCCAGAAATCCACGAGCACCGGGACGCCGGACTTGGCGACCTCGGCGTCAAAATTCGCGTCCGTTACTTTCAACACGTCTGCACCCATCACTTCCTCCTGAACTTCTTTAATACAAGCTGGAGACCGGGATTGAACCGGTGACCTGCGGTTTACGAAACCGCTGCTCTACCAGCTGAGCTACTCCAGCGAAACTTTAGGCCTTCAGGGCAGCCGCTTTCGACGCCACCCGCTTGTCCCAACGCGACGAATACTCGTTCAACGCGCTCACGAGCTCCTTCGACGAGGGTTGTATCTCCACCGCGTGATTCAAGAGAATGTCACGCGAGGTGAGAGATTTTCCGTAATAGGCGGTGTTCGAATTGTTGTCCTGCGTCAGCACCGCTCCGTCCAGCGCCATGCCGGCAAAAAGCCCGCGGCTTCTAGAATACGAGATGATGCCCGCCCGGAGCGTGAGGTCTGTCGCCGCTTCGCTATTGCGGCCCACAGGTCCCGCCGCCACCGCCGCGTCCGCGCCGACAGTAAAATTGTTCGACAAAAGCCCGTTCAGTCCTCTCTCGTTCATGATGACGAGGATGAGGTCAGTCGCCGAGCCGCCGATCTGAAGCCCCCAGCTTCCGCCACCTATGGTCGAAAATGCCACAGGACCCCACTTGCCGTTGTCGTCCTTCCTCAGAACAACACCGCGCCCAAAACGCCCGCCGAAAATGAAGCCTGCCTTCAGAACATTCGGATAGATCGCGATGGCGTTAGCCTTGGCCAAGAGCTCTTCGGGGATGCTCTGCTCAGGTGTCATCATCACCTCGGCCATTACTTGCTTGGCCTCCCAGATCCTGCTGTCCTGCTCCGGGGTGGCAAAAGATGCGCCGGCTGAACAAATAACGAACATGGAAAGTATCGACGCGGTCACAAAGTGAAATTTTTTCATGGTCTCTCCTGTTTTTCGACGGTAAAAGGGGTATCCAAAATAGACAAATATTCTATCACAAAGCCAACTTCAATTGAATCTTTCGGGGAGACTAGCGCTTGCCGTGAGGGAGGGAAAAAGCGGCCGGGGCCGTGACGCCGTTGGCCACAGGCTGCACGGGGACATGGATATGTGAGGCCAGACCCAGCACCCAAAGGACCTGAATCATGCGGTAAGTCAGGTCGATCTCCCACCAGCGGAAACCGTGGCGCGCCGACCTTTGAAAAGCGTGATGATTGTTGTGCCAACCCTCGCCGAAAGCGAGCAGGGCCACCCACCAGTTGTTGCGGGACTGGTCCGTGGTCTTGTAACTCCTGTATCCCCACACATGCGAAGCCGAGTTCACTAGCCAGGTGCTGTGATACACGATCACCGAACGCACGAAAATGCCCCATACGACAAAAGACCAGCCGCCGAGAACGTAAAGAATGACGGCGAGCACAATGGAAGGGATGATGTGGTGCTTATCGAGGAAAATGAGAACTTTGTCTTTGGCCATGTCGGGCGCGTATTTCTTGTACGATTCGAAATTGGCGAGGAATTGCTCGCGCCCGAAAAGCCAGGTGAAATGTGACCAGAGAAATCCTTTGAGCGGGCTGTGCGGGTCTTCGTCGGTGTCGGAGTGTATGTGATGGTAACGGTGTGCCGCGACCCAGGAGATTGGCCCCGCTTCTCCCGCCATACAGCCGAATATCGCAAGAAGATACTGCACCCATCTAGGGGTCTCATAGCTTCGGTGAGTGAAATAGCGGTGATAGCCGAGGCAGATACCCACCCCGCCGGTCAGCCACCAAAGGAACAAAGCTACGCCTAGCGCTTTCCAGCTGAAGGTGAAAAAGGCCGCAAAAGCGCCGATGTGCATGAAGGTGATCCAAGCCAACACCACCCAGTCCGAGGGCAGACTGAACCTGGTCCTTCTTAAAATGTCTACTTGTGCCTTTAGCATTCCTGGAAGTGTACCATTAAATAAACCAAATATCCAGTCTTTTGTTAAATATTATTTAGATTTTATTGTTAGAAATAAGATTATCCAGCTCTTTTTTAAGTATTGGCAGTACCTCCTGGTAGCGGAAAGAGCCCACAGCTTCGGCTTTTCGCTTGAGAGTGACGGTGCTGGGGCCGCACCAGAGGCCGAGATCGGCGTCATCCGTCTCCCCCGGTCCGTTCACGCGGCAGCCCATGACGGCGATAGTGAGCTTGTGTTTGGAAGCGTAGGAAGTTATCTTTTTCACTTCCATGGCGAGCTTCACGAAATCGCCGTTTTCGACCCTTGAGCAGGACGGGCAGGAAATGATATTGAGGCCTTTTCCGAAATCCGGGACCGAGATGAACTTTTTATCCGCGATGTCTTGCAGGATCTGGCGGCCCCAGGTGATCTCTTCCCATTTTTCGTCGTTCGTGAGCGTGAGCGACACGCGAAGTGTGTCGCCGATGCCCGCGGGAATGAGCTTCTCAAAAGCGAGGCGCGTTTTGATGACGCCGTCCGGCAAAAGCCCTGCCTCTGTAACGCCGAGATGGATGGGAACATCGGGTCTGCGCTTGGAAAACTCTTTGTTGCAGGTGACGACTTTCTCGGGGTCCGAGTCTTTCAGGCTCACGACATAATTCGTGAATTTCAGCTTATCGAGAAGCTCGCAGTGCCAGAGAGCGCTTTCCACAATGGCGCGTTTCTGGTCTCCCGGAAAACGCTCGAGAAATTTAGGTGCCACGGAGCCGCAGTTCACCCCGACGCGCAAGGCGTTGCCGTTTTTCTGGGCGATGCTGACAAGCCACGCTACTTTTTCTTCTATGGGTTTTGACTTATCGAGATGATGCAGGTGGCCAGGGTTGTAGCGTATCTTGTCGACGAAAGGCGCCACTTTCTCAGCGAGAGGGAAATTCTCCTGGAGGTCCACGACAAGTCTGGCACGCGTGCCTTTTCGTATCTCAGCAAGCGCGTCGGTGTCTTTCGTGTTATCGACGGCAATACGGATCAGGTCCGCGCCCTTTTTTTCGAGCGAGGCAATCTGCGCGAGAGTCGCGTCGATGTCGCGCGTGTGCGTGGCGCACATGCTTTGCACGGAGATCGGCGCCCCTCCGCCGATCTCGAGATCACGGACTTTTATTTTTCTAGTTTTTGAACCCATGACTTACCTGGAGGCGGGCATCTCCTGAGCGGGTGCCTGGGCGGAGCCGCTGATAGGGCACATCCATTTGCCTTTGCCCATCGGACAACCTTTCATGCATTTCATTCCCGCACAGATACTCGTCGCAAGCGCGACAACCATCACCACGATACCGATGATCTGTCCCAGCAGTTTGACCCCTTCCTTCTCCTTCGATGCGGCGGCAAACACGAGATACCCGACGCCCAAAGCTATCAACCCTAATGCAAGCGACATAGTCCCCTCCTTCAATTAAGACCAAATTATACCGCGTATAGAGTGATTTAGCTAAGAGGGAAAAACATGCCGAGGGGCAGAATCGAACTGCCCACGCCTGCCTTTTCAGGGCAGCGCTCTACCACTGAGCTACCTCGGCATCAAAGGGGGAGAAAATTCTAAGTCAGTTTATCGGATTTGCCATACAGCTTCAATGATTTTTTGGCTTCCAGCCGCCCCCCTTTCTTTAATTGACAGCTTGGGGTCGGAGAGCTAATTTCATTTCGTGCCCATAAAATCAACCTTCGCGGACTATGTGGTAAACGATCTATTAGCCGATGTCGAGGGTGTGCGTGCCCGCGCGATGTTCGGCGGCCACGGCATCTACAAGGACGACACGATGTTCGCCCTCATCGTGGATGAGGAGCTTTATTACAAGGTCGACGACTCGAACCGCCGCGACTTTGAGGCACACGGCTCAGAACCGTTCACCTACGAATCCAAAGGCCGCAAGCTCGTGACCCTGTCCTATTGGAAACTCCCCAGCGAGATCATGGACGACCGCAAATTTTTGATAGAATGGACGCACAAAGCAGTTAAAGTTGCCCTAGAGGCGGCTAAAAGCGGTAGGAAAAGCATTAAATAATGAATTGGACTGAGGAACAAAAACTTTATATTCAACGAAACCACAAAAAATTGTCCGTCAGACAAATAGCCAAAGAAATCGGCTGTTCTAGAACGGAATTAGAAAAATATCTTGCAAGTTCTTCAGGCCGCCCCGATCGAAACTCCACTAGTTTTTTATCCACCGTGCCAGCTTCGCTTCTCATTCTTTCTCTCTTTATCCTCACATTCGCGACTTATGCGAACAGCATTGGGTACGATTTTGTCTGGGACGATAAAATTCAAATTTTACAAAATTCCTCGGTGTTGACGGGTGGTCTTTCATCTTTGCCGAAGATGTTCATATCTCTCGTTGGAAATGTCGAAGGGAGCGCTCCAGTCTCTAATTCCTATCGTCCAATTTCTACCCTGGCATTCTGGATCAATGCCCATATCACCGGCCTCAATCCCGCCTCGTTCCATTTCGTTAACGTATTGTTGCAAAGTCTTGCCGCAGTGCTTTTATTTATCACCCTAAAAAACTTGTTGGGAAAAACCGTGTCTTTTTGGGTCTCGGCTCTTTTTGCGGTGCACCCTGCTCAAATTGCGGCTGTAACATACGTCTCTGGGAGAACGGAAATACTCGCATTTATCTTCATGATTTCGTGTTTCTTCTTCCACCGCCTTGCACTTCAATACCATCAACGTAGATTTCTTTATTTATTCTTATCGACGCTCACTTTTTTGTGTGCACTTCTTAGCAAGGAACTATCGGTGGCTATTATCGTCTTGATTTTTTTTCACGATAAAATTTTTTTTGACAAAGCTGAAAAAAAATGGCGCCTCTATGCCTCTTATATTCTTGTGGCCTTGTTCTACGCTGGTCTACGGTTCAAACTTCTAGGCAACCTTGGCCAGGGGGGCGTCGGCGAATTGCCGTTTTCGGAAAGAATCCCCGCAGCCTTTCTATCATTCGCTCATTACCTGAGAATCCTTTTTTTTCCTACCGATTTGCACATGGCCCATCAGTTTCCGCGTAGCGATGTTTCGTTTTCCAATCCGATTGTCATTCTCGGAGTGGTTCTTGTCGGCGCACTGATTGCGATTGCTTGGTTTTACAAAAAATCCAAAGAGACACTTTTTGGTTGGTTTTGGTTTTGGATTTTTCTGATGCCGGTATTGAATCTATTTGTTCTCTTGAATTCTCCGATCGCTGAACATTGGCTCTATAACGCAAGCATTGGGTTCTTTATCGCTCTCATTTTACTTCTTGAGCGGTTCATCGTGAGCAGACGGTGGTCTAAAAAGATTATGGAGGCAGTTTTGGCCGTTTGTTGTTTAGCGTTGGCTGTCACTACTCATGTTTCAGGTCGTGTCTGGAAAGATGAAGTTTCTTTGTTTGAAAATACGGTGAAATACGTGCATTTTGATCCGATGATCTATTCCAATCTCGGGGCTGCTTATGCGAAAAAGAAAAACTTCTCTAAAGCGAAAGAAAATTTTATAAAAGCTTTGAACATCGACCCGAACTTTGAAAATGCGCAGTATAATCTGTCCCTTTTGGAACGTGAAATAAATCCTTCATGAAGTACACGTACCGCGTACCAGATTGGAAACTCCCGAGCGAGATCATGGACGACCGTGAACTGCTTATGGAATGGACAGACAAGGCGGTGAAAGTCGCGCTGTCGGTGGCGAAGTCGAAGAAGCGCTGATGGCTAACGTGTCCCCTTGGGACGTCGTCCGGTCGATCCTCATTCCTATTTTTTCAGTCGTCATGGTGATCTTGGTTATTCGCAACATCGAGCGCCGCTCAATATTTTTCCCAATGAAGGGTGTGCCGTCAGTGGCCGGATTTTCAATGACGCACGAAGACGTTTTCTTTGAAACCGTCGACGGTAAAAAATTGCATGGCTGGTTCATTCCAGCGTCCGCGACGAATGACGCAGCACCTACCGTCTTTTTCTTGCATGGAAACGCAGGCAATATAGGTCACCGCTGGGAGAAACTCCGCATTCTTCACGATCTTGGTGTTTCCGTTTTCATCTTTGATTATCGCGGTTACGGCCAAAGTGAAGGACAGCCATCAGAGGCTGGGATTTACAAAGACGTAGACGCTGCTTATGCTTATCTTGCTGGCCGCGGCATTGCACCTGGATCGATCATTGTATATGGCGAATCGCTAGGGGGAGCATTTGCAGTGGACTTGGCGGCGAGAAAAACCGTGAAAGCGCTTATCGTGGAGGACACGTTTACCTCGATACCTGCGATGGTTCGTCGGAGCATGCCGTTTATTCCTACGCTTGTCCTGGCCACGCGACTTGATTCACTTTCAAAGATCGCCAAAGTGCGCTCACCCAAACTTATTTTCCACAGCGTTGACGACGAGATCATCCCGTTTGAAATGGGTAAGGCGCTCTTTGACGTAGCGACCGAGCCTAAACGGTTTGTGCGGCTCCGGGGAGGACACAATACGACCTTCCTTGACGATTTCGAGACCTACCGGAGCGGCCTTGCCAAATTTTTAGATGAACTAATTGACCGTTGACCGGACGACGTCCCGTAGGCGAACTTCTCATGGAATGGACCGACAAAGCGGTGCAAGTCGCGGTATCGGTGGCGAAGACGAAGAAAAACGCTAACAGTTAACGCGCTCTCTTCAGACGGAAACGGGCAGAGGTAGACGCGGTCAAAGCAGGCGCAATGCTTCTGGACGGATATAGCCTATCCCTCAGGTTCAGTACCGGAATTTCAATAAGATTAGAAATAATAACACCAAACGCGATAGCCCCTGCCCAATAAAAAGCAGTGGCATAAAACCAATTCACATGGGGCATGGGCCTGCTCTCGATGGGTCCGTAGATCAATATGGATATCGGAAAATGCCATAAATAGATGGAATAAGAGCGCGCACCGATATAAGCCA
>CAZTBX010000081.1:0-6888 GCA_964612035.1 uncultured Planctomycetia bacterium | reverse complement strand
TCCTGCGCGATCGTGGAAAAAAGGCGGGTGTCGCGCCTTTTTTCGGTGCCGACACGCGAACTCCGCGTCCGCGGCGCAGGCGCCATCCGGCGCCGGTTTTTACGCGCGCCGGTGGAAGCGACGGTGATCGCAAGCGTGGTGCCGGCCGCCGGTCGACTTTTACGCCAAGCGCTGAACACCCGAAATCGCCCGGCGCATCTCATCGGCCAGGACATTTCCGTACCCATGGTGAACCGTTATCGAAATCCCCGGCAAGTGGGCATAGACCGTCTCATGAATGCCGTCGCGGCCGAGCATGTTTACGGCGGGCCTCTCATCATTCTTGATTTTGGCACGGCCATCACCTTTGACGCCGTTTCCAGGAAAGGAGAGTATCTGGGTGGGATCATCGCCCCGGGCATCGAGATCAGCCTGGAGGCCCTTTTCAGCCGCACCGCGCTTTTGCCACGCATCCGACTGAAACACCCGCGCGGGCTTATTGGCCGCGACACGGTGGAAAGCATACGCATCGGCTGTTCGGTGGGGATAGGAGGTCTTTGCGACAGGATAGTTCATAAGTTACTTAAAACAAATAACTTAAAGAAAGCCAAAGTGCTCGCCACAGGCGGTTATGCGCCTTTTATGAAAAAATATTGCGCTAGCATCCATACGATAGAACCCCACCTGGTCATGCAAGGCATGTATTTAACCTATCGAAGCAGTCGCTAGAAAAAAATCTTGACAAACAGAGGGCCGGATGCCAGAATGCGTCAGTTAGCACTCATGAATCTAGAGTGCTAACAACTCAAATTTAATCACAAGGAGGCGTGGTTTCAAATGGAAAAACAGAAAATTCAACCTTTGGGCGACAGGGTTCTCGTGGAGCCTCTCGAGGCCGAAGAGAAAACGGCCGGCGGTATCGTTATCCCGGACACCGCAAAAGAAAAGCAGCAAAAAGGGAAAGTCATCGCGATCGGCAAAGGCCGTATCTCCGAGGAAGGAAAATTGACACCCTTGGAAGTCAAGGTCAATGACCACGTTCTGTTCGGCAGGTACTCGGGCAGTGAGATCAAGATCGGCGCCACGGATTATCTGATCATCAAGGAAGACGACATTCTCGGGATCATCCGGTAACGCCGGACCCGCGGGATATTCATCCAATAATAAAGGAGTTTTAAAATGGCAAAGCAATTGCAATACAGCGACGAAGCGCGTCGTTCTATCCTGAGCGGCGTCGAGCAGCTCGCGAAGGCGGTTAAAGTGACGCTAGGCCCCAAAGGCCGCAACGTCTGTATCGACAAAAAGTTCGGCTCGCCGACGATCACCAAGGATGGTGTCACCGTGGCCAAAGAGATCGAGCTGAAAGACCCTTATGAGAACATGGGCGCCGAAATGGTGAAAGAAGTCGCCTCCAAGACCAGCGACAACGCGGGCGACGGGACAACCACCGCCACCGTGCTCGCCGAAGCGATATTCCGCGAAGGCCTGAAGAACGTGACGGCCGGAGCCAATCCCATGGCGATCAAGCGCGGCATCGAAGCGGCCGTCCTGGAGATCATTGGCCAGCTTAAGAAGATGTCCAAGCCTATCAAAGGCAAGAAAGAGATCGCACAGGTCGCGACCATCGCCGCCAACAACGACGAAAAGATCGGCGACCTCATCGCCGAGGCTATGGACAAAGTCGGCAAAGACGGCGTCATCACCGTGGAAGAGGCCAAGTCCACTTCGACGACGCTAGAGGTCGTGGAAGGCATGCAGTTCGACCAGGGCTATCTCTCTCCTTATTTCGTCACCAACCCCGATCGCATGGAAGCGGCCCTCGAAGATGCGCTGATCCTCATTTATGAGAAAAAGCTCTCGTCGATGAAGGACCTTCTGCCTTTGCTCGAAAAAGTGGCAAAAGGTGGAAAGCCCCTGCTCATCATTTCGGAAGAGACCGAAGGTGAGGCGCTCGCGACGCTTGTCGTGAACAAACTGCGCGGCACGCTGCAGATCTGCGCGGTGAAGGCGCCCGGTTACGGCGACCGCCGCAAGGAAATGCTCGGCGACATCGCGGTGCTTACCGGCGGCAAGGCCATCACCGAAGATCTCGGCATCAAGCTCGAAAACGTGCGTCTGGAAGACCTCGGCCGCGCCAAGCGCGTGACCGTGGACAAGGAAAACACCACGATCATCGAGGGTGCAGGAAAAACCGCGGAGATCAATGCCCGCATCGCCACGATCAAAAAACAGATCGAGGAAAGTGACTCGGACTACGACAAAGAGAAACTGCAGGAACGCCTGGCGAAGCTGGCCGGCGGCGTCGCGGTGATCAATGTCGGTGCGAGCACGGAAACAGAAATGAAAGAAAAGAAAGCCCGCGTCGAAGACGCACTGCACGCCACGCGCGCTGCGGTGGAAGAGGGTATTGTGCCTGGTGGCGGTGTCGCGCTAATCCGCTGCGCCAAAGCACTCGACAAGATGAACCTCGAAGGCGACGAACAGGTGGGTGTCCGGATTATCCGCCGCGCCATCGAAGAGCCGCTGAAGCACATCGCGTTCAACGCTGGACAGGTTGGAGACGTGGTGGTCGCCCGCGTGAAAGAAGAGAAAGACAGCGTGGGTTACAACGCCGAAACCGACAAGTACGAAGACCTGATCGCGGCCGGTGTCATCGACCCCGCCAAGGTCACGCGCACGGCGCTTCAAAACGCCGCGTCTATCTCGGCGCTGCTGCTCACCACCGAATCGCTGATCACAGATCTGCCGGAAGAAAGATCGGCAGCCCCGGCGATGCCAGGTGGCGGTATGGGAGGCATGGGCGGCGGGATGTATTGATAGCCTGATTTTTCAGGAAAAACCCGAGCTCTTCACCGAGAGCTCGGGTTTTTTGTTTTCACTTTTCCTGGCTATTTGATAAAATACTGCACCTACTACCGGACGCAACACATGGCCATGAAAGGACTTTTATGAAAAGACCCTTTGCTCTTTTTTCACTTTTTCTCGTTGTCTCCCTTTTTGTCCAGAATTCGCATGCGGCCCACGCTTCCAAAGGCGCACGCCATCAGTCTAGCGGGGAAGTGACCAGTGTCGACAGCCTGTATTCGCGTATCTCCATCTTGCATCCGGCCATCAAAGGTTTTTCCGGCGATACGACCACCGAGTTCACCGTCTCCTCCAAGGATCTTTTGAAGAACATCAACAAGTTCGATCTCGTGGATTTTGAGTTCGTCGATGAGCAGGGCGAGGCGAAGATAGACAACATCAAAAAGACGGGTGTGGCGCCGCCCAAAGAAGAGGGTTTGCCGGTGGGCAAGGCTGTGCAGGGAGTACTCGAGAGCGCCGGACAAGTCGCCAAGGGCGTCACTAGCCCGGTAACGCCGGTGAACGAGGTGGTTTCGGCGGCGACGGACGCGACGACTGGCGCTACGGGCGCGGTGCTGAACGAAGCATCGCCGGACGTCAAAAAGAAATTTTAAACCGGGAGATCTAAAATGGGAATGTGGTTAGGCCGCGGGCGCAAGGCCCGGCGCTGTTACGGTTTTGACGAGATCGCGCTGGTGCCTGGACTTTTGACCATCAATCCGAACGAGGTGGACCCTTCCTGGCAGCTCGGCGGCCGGAAATTCCGCGTGCCCATTATTGCTTCGGCGATGGACGGCGTCGTGGACGTCAATTTTGCTGTGCACATGTCGAAGCTCGGGGGCATCGCGGCGCTGAACCTCGAAGGCGTCCAGACGCGCTACGACAGGCCCGAAGCGGTGCTGAAAAAGATCTCCGGTGCCTCGCTCGACGAAACGACCAAGCTTCTGCAGGTCATTTACCGTCAGCCTATCAAGGAAAACCTTATCCGCAAGCGCATCCAGGAGATCAAAAAGCGAAAAGGCGTGGCCTGCGTGTCCAGCATCCCCCAGCGCGCCGAACGCTTCGGCAAGATCGCCCAGGACGCGGGCTGTGACATTTTCATCGTGCAGTCGACGGTGGCAACGGTGAAGCATCTATCGAGCGAGTATGAGACGCTCGATTTTCACAAATTCTGCAAAAAGGTCATGAAGATCCCCGTCATTGTCGGGAATTGCGTGACATATCAGACCACGCTCGAGCTCATGGAGACCGGGGCCGCAGCGCTTCTCATCGGTATCGGCCCCGGAGCGGCCTGCACGACGCGCGGCGTGCTGGGTCTCGGCGTCCCTCAGGTGACGGCGATCTGCGACGCGGCGGCTGCGAGAGATTTTCATTTCAAGAAAAACCAAGTTTATATCCCCATCATCGCCGATGGCGGCATGTCCAGCGGCGGCGACATCTGCAAAGCGTTCGCCTGCGGGTCCGACGCGGTGATGGTCGGCTCGGCGTTCGCGAGAGCCAAAGAGGCGCCGGGCAGCGGCTCTCACTGGGGCATGGCCACGCCTCACGCCAATCTTCCGCGCGGCACGCGCATCCACGTCGGCACCACGGGTACGCTCGAAGAGATCGTTTACGGTCCCGCGCGCCTCGATGACGGCAGCCAAAACCTCATGGGTGCGCTTCAGACCTGCATGGGCAACGTCGGCGCCAGGAACATCAAGGAATTGCAGCTCACCGAGCTCATCATCGCTCCGTCCATCCGCACTGAGGGGAAAATTTTCCAGCAGGCTCAGCGCGTCGGGATGGGCAAGTAGCCGGCGCTTTCGCTTTGAGCCCAAGCACCCTCGAAATAGCCCAAAAAGCCAAACCGCATCAGATCCACGCCATCGCCGCCCAGGTCGGCATCCGCACAGACGAGATCGAGACCTACGGCAGTTACAAGGCCAAGGTCTCTTTGAAAGTGCTGGATCGTTTTTCAGGCCGGGCCAACGGAAAGCTCATCTGCGTCACCGGCATGACGCCCACGAGAGAGGGCGACGGCAAGACCTGCACGAGTGTCGGTCTGACGCAGGCGCTCGGACGGCTTAAAAAAAAAGTCATTCTCTGTCTCCGTGAACCGTCGCTGAGCCCGATATTCGGGTTCAAGGGAGGCGCGACTGGCGGGGGTTTTGCGCAGGTGCTTCCGATGGAGGACATCAACCTCCATTTCACCGGCGACATTCACGCCATCGAGATCGCGCACAACCTTCTAGCGGCGGCCCTCGAGAACAATATCCATCACGGCAATTCCGCGTCCATAGATCCCGAGAGGATCTTTTGGCGGCGCACCATGGACATCAGCGACCGGCAGCTGCGCGAGATCGTGGTCGGCATGTCGAAGGCGAGCCATTTTCAGAAGCACCGCACGGGTTTTGACATCACGGCCGCTAGCGAAGTCATGGCCGTCGCGTCTCTTTCGAGCTCCATTCATTCTTTCAAGTCCAAGCTTGCAAAAATTTCCGTCGCGCTTTCCCAGGACGGCGCGCGTCTCGTGACGGCCAAGGACCTCAAAGCGGCCGGCGCCATGGCGCTTCTCATGAAGGACGCGCTGAAACCGAATCTCGTGCAGACGCTGGAAGGCCAGCCCGTTTTCGTGCACATGGGGCCTTTCGCCAACGTGTCGCACGGCAACAACAGCCTGATCTCCACCACGATGGCGCTGAAGCTCGCCAACTATGTGGTCACCGAGTCCGGTTTCGCGTCCGATCTCGGGCTTGAAAAACTTTTCGATATCGTCTGCCGCGAAGGCGCGCTGAAACCGAGCGTTGTCGTGCTCGTTATTTCCGTGAAGGCGCTGAAATCCCACGCGGGAGAGACTTTCGGCGGCAAAAAGCTCACGGACGTATTCCGCGAAGGCTTCGCAAACTTGGACAAACACTTGCAGAACATCGGGAAATTCGGGCTCGACGCCGTCGTGGCCATCAATCGTTTCCCGCAAGACACGAATGAAGAGATCAAGGTCGTGAAAGACTATCTTCAGTCGCAAGGCGTGGAATGCGCCGTCTCGGAAGCCGTGAAGATCGGCGGCGAAGGCGCCGTGGAACTGGCTGAAAAAGTGCTGAAAGTGATCACGGACAAACCCGCGCAGTTCAAACACCTTTACTCGAATGACCTCGGCTGCGAAGAAAAGATACACAAGCTCGCGACCGAGCTTTACGGCGCTAGCGGCGTGACCTATCTCGACCAGGCGAAAGAGGATCTTGAGCTCATTCATCGCCTGAAGCTCGACCCGCTGCCCGTGAACGTCGCGAAGACCCCTTATTCACTGTCCGATGAACCGCATCGGAAAGGTGCCCCGACGGGATGGAAGCTCAAGGTGCGCGCGATCAGGCCTTACACGGGAGCTGGATTTTTGGTGGCACTTGCCGGTAAAATGATGCTCATGCCCGGCCTGCCCGCGAAGCCCATGCTCGAGGACATGGACCTTTCGGACGAGGGCGAGGCGAGAGGGCTTTTCTGATGGATTATTCAAAAAAAACGCTGCAGAAGTTTTCGGCCGAACTGGGTTCGTCGAGACCGCATCCCGGAGGGGGGAGTGCCGCCGCCGTTGTCGGCGCACTTGGCGCATCTCTCGTTGAGATGGTGACAGGCATCAACGAAAAAAAAAGAGGCAGTGCCTCGACCGCTCATCGGCGGACGCGCCGCATCCGCGTGTTGAAAGAACGCTTTTTGCGTCTCGTGTCCGAAGACGTGCGCGTGTTCCTCGCGATCAGCCGATTTTTCGGTAAGACGCGCGATCCCCGAAAGTATCAGGCGGCGCTTAAAAAAGGCGCGGCAGTCCCTCTCGAGATGTGCCGCTTGAGCGTCGAGGCGATGCGCCTTGCGCTTCCGGAGAAAAGGCGTACCAGCCGCTGGCTTTTAAGCGACTTGAAAGAAGCGGCCGTTCTTCTCGAGGCGGCATTCCGCTCGGCAAAACTAAATGTTGAGATCAATCTTGCGGCGTCGAAAGACAGGTCTTTCGTGTCCAAAACGCGCCGCTCGTTGCAAGCCATGGAAAAAGAACTGAAAGGCCTGAAGCATGTCTGAAGCGAATATCCTGAACGGCAA
>CAZTBX010000080.1:0-2058 GCA_964612035.1 uncultured Planctomycetia bacterium | reverse complement strand
GGGAAGCTTTGTGCTTGGACAGGGCGCGAAGCCCGCGGTGCTCAAAAAAGCAGACTTGAATGCAGAGCTCGGTCTCGTGAACCTGCGCGACGCGTCCCAGTTTTTTCCCCAGATCGCGCAGTCGGGGATACAGCGTCTCGGCGGGACGCTTGTCGTGTCCGTGGCGGATCTTTCTTTGGATCAGGCGTCACTGGCGAGTCTGCGTGGCAATTTGCGTTTTGAAAATGGCAGTGTCTCGCTGAGATCGCTGAGAGTCCCAGTCACGAATATCCAGATGAAGGGCAGTATCGCCAAAAACACCGCCAACATCGATTCACTTACGGCCGACATCGGCGCGGCAAAAATGAAGGCCACCGCGACAGCATCCAACCTCTCATCAAACCCACTTTTGCGCTTCAATGTGGATTTGCAGAACCTCGTGCTCGCCGAACTCGTGCCACGCAGGGCCGAGGAGCCGGGCATAGACGGCGTGGTTTCTTTCCGCATGAACGCGCAGGCCGCGCCGGCGGATTTCGCGCACACGCTGAACGGCAACGGCGCGTTGTCATTGAAGCAAGGCATGATACGCAATTTCAATCTAGTGCAGGAGGTGTTCAACCGTATGTCCATCATTCCGGGCATCACGGACACGCTGATGCAGCGTCTCCCTGAAGCCTACCGGCAGAAGATCACGGCGAGAGACACCGCCTTCATGCCCGTAGACCTGCCTTTTGGCATTAAAGATGGCGTGCTTTTCTTCAACGATCTCCTTGTGCAGACTGACCATTTCGTCCTGCGCGGCGCAGGACAGTCGGACATGAGCGGGCAGGTGCTCGGACAGGCGGCGATGCAGATCAGCCCCGAACTCTCGCACGCGTTCCAGGAAAGTGTCCCACAGCTCGGCTATTTCATGGATCAGCGGGGACAGATCGAGATTCCTTTCCGTTTTCAGGGGAATCTTCCCAAGCCCACGGTGCTTCCCGATATGGACGCGCTGGCCCCTAAGCTTGCCGCCTTCGGGACGCAGGAAGTGCTAGGCAGGGTGTTGAGCAGGGTCGGGAAGAAAAATGAAGGCGGTGAAACTGCAGGTTCAGTTACAGGCGCTGCCGAAGAAGACCCTCTCGCCAGCCTGCTCAAAAAAGCTTTGTCCTCCTAGGAGAAGAAAATGATAAAAATATTCAAAGTATTTTCGGTTTTTTTGTTAGTGTCCGCAGTGCTGGGCGGTTCTGCGATCGCGGCGACCACTGAAGGCCGCACGGACCTTTTGCCATTGGGTGCCCCTGCTCCGGCATTCAGTTTGCCGGATGTGACGACGGGAAAAGAGGTGAGTTTGGGCGACTTCGCGGGTAAAAAAGTGCTGGTAGCTCTTTTCATTTGCAGGCACTGCCCGTTCGTCCAGCATGTCAAAGGCGCTCTCGCAACACTCGGGAAAGACTATTCCGGCAAAAGCGTCGCCATCGTGGCGATCAGTGCCAATGACCCCAATGCCTATCCCGAGGATGCGCCTGAAAGCCTGGCCGAGATGGCCAAAGAGGAGGGATTCAACTTTCCGTTCTTGTTTGACGAGTCACAAAGCGCCGCCAAGGCCTACACGGCCGTTGCCACGCCCGATACCTTCATTTTTGATCAGGACCGAAAGCTCGTGTATCGCGGGCAGCTGGATAGCACGCGCCCCGATGGCCCACCCGCGACCGCCGAGGACGCGCGCGAGGTGATCGACAACCTTCTAACCAGCAAGCCCATCTCGCCGATCCAAAAGCCGGCGGTGGGTTGTTCGATCAAGTGGAAGAAATAGAGGGGATAGGCTAGAGCGTCGGGGCCTGGCTCGCATTGTTCTCGCACGACCGTCTGATTTTCCCCGCCGAGGAAAATCAGACTCGTTGACTCAGCTCGCGGTGTTAAGACCAGTGTTCCGTGGCGCCTGCCTGCCCCTGCCCGCCGGCAGGCGGGGGCAGGCAGGCTCGCTTCGTCAGCGTCGCGCTCAAACAACGCGAGCCACCCGACGCTAGAGTCCTTCAAGGTCACAATCTGTGACCTCAAGTTAGCGCCAGCGCTCAACATGAAAATCACCGTTGCGGC
>CAZTBX010000079.1:0-10267 GCA_964612035.1 uncultured Planctomycetia bacterium | reverse complement strand
AGGGTGTTTTG
Source organism: uncultured Planctomycetia bacterium (assembly GCA_964612035.1). Taxonomy (GTDB): domain Bacteria; phylum Omnitrophota; class Gorgyraeia; order 2-02-FULL-51-18; family 2-02-FULL-51-18; genus CAZTBX01. Next base: position 10,256 of record CAZTBX010000079.1, on the reverse strand, counting down.
GCGTTTTTTGGCGCCAAGCGCCTGCGCCCAGTGGAACAATTTGCGCCGCAGCGGAGGCGCCGTTCGGATCGCTTCCAGGATACGGCTTTGGATCTTTTCATAAAAGCGCGGGACGCCGATGATGAAAGTGGGCCTCACTTCTAGCAGGTTCTGAGGCACGCTGTCCATGTTTTCCGCGTACGCGATGGTGGCCCCCAGATGCATCATGAGATAGTAACCCGCCAGGCGTTCGAACACGTGGCTGAGCGGCAGAAAAGACAGGTGCAGGTCCGTCTCCCCCATTTTCAGCGCTTTTTGGCCAGCCAAGAGATTGTGGATGAAATTACCGTGCGTGAGCATGACGCCTTTCGGCAGGCCTGTAGTCCCCGAGGTGTAGATGAGGGTGGCCAGCGCGTCACTGGCGATGTCGGCCGAGGACGCGGCGGGCGCATCGCGTTCGAGTTCCTTCAGAATGAAAAAATCCACCCCCAGTTCATTCTTCGAAACGCTGAGCGAGGCGTCAAAGCCAATGACGGTTTTCAGGGACGGCAGGTTTTTATGTATCGGAATGATCTTTTCCAGGAGCTGGCGGCTGGAAACGGCGATAAAGCGCGCCTGCGAGTCCTCCAGGAGATAGCGGATCTCCGCGCTCGTGAGCGAAGTGTAGATGGGAACGGTTGCCGCGCCAAGCCACAGCGCCGCCATATCCGTCAACGCCCATTCCAGTCTGTTTTCGGAGAGGATGGCGACGCGGTCGCCTTTCGAAAGACCGTGCGCGGCGAAGGCCTGCGCGAGACGGCGCACGCGCTCTCTGAATTCTTTCCAGGTGCAAGACCGGTATTGACCGCCTTCCTTGAAAATGAAAGCTTTTTTGTCGGGAAACGCCCGGAGAGTGTTCTCTAAGACTTCGGAAAGATTTTTAGGGATCAAGTATCGGAGAACTTCGGCTGTCGTTTTTCGAGGAATGCCTGGATGCCTTCTCTCATGTCTTTGGTTTGGGCGATGGTCCGAAATTCTTTTTCTTCAAGTTTCAACGCTTCGGCGAGCGGGAGGTCCAGGCCCTGGGTGATGGCCCGCATGCAGGCCTGAATGGCCGGCAGGCCATGACGGGCGATCTTTTTCCCGATCTCTTTGGCGGTCTTGAGCAGGGCTCCGTCGGACACGACATGATTCACGAGGCCTATGCGCAGCGCTTCCTGAGGTGTGATGATATCGCCGGTAAGAATGAGCTCCGCCGCGCGGCTAGCGCCGACGATGCGTGGCAGGCGCTGGCTACCCCCGAATCCGGGAATGATGCCTAGCGTGATCTCGGGTTGCGCAAAACGCGTGCGGTCCGAGGCGATGCGGATGTGGCAGGCCAGCACCAGCTCTTGTCCACCGCCGACGCAGGCGCCGTGGATGGCGGCGATCACGGGTTTTTGCGAATTTTCGATCTGGTTGAACACAGCCTGGCCTTTCCGGATCACGGCCGTGATGTCATCGACGCTATTGAGCTTGGCCATTTCCTTCAGGTCCACGCCGGCGATGAACACGTTGGGGATGGCGCTGGCAATGACGATGACCTTGGCCTCGGGGTTTTTTTGCAGGTCGGACACGGCCTGGCCTATCTCGTCTAGAAGCTGCGCACCGAGGGCGTTCACCGGAGGGCGATTGATGTTCAAAAACGCGACTCTGTCTTCGATGGACAATCCAATGAACTGCAGGTCAGCCATTCGCCGTCTCCTTATTAAGCGTGTTCCAGAAATCCGCGCTTTGCTTTTTTCCCCGTGAACCCGGCTTTCACCATGCGTTTGATAAGCGGCGCCGGAAAAAATCTTTCCCCGTAGACTTGATAGAGACTTTCCAATTCTTTTAGGACAATATCCACGCCGATGTCATCGGCGTATTGCAGGATCCCGCCCTTGTCCTGCGGGAATCCGATACCGGCCAAAAGCGCGATATCGATGTCCGTCGCCGAGGCAACACGCTCCTGAAGGCACAGCGCCGCTTCGTTGATCATCGCCAAAAGCAGGCGATTGGGCGAGAACGGTGCTTTTTTCGCTGGGGCCGTGGCCTTAAGGCGGTTCACGGCGTCTTCCACCACTTTTTCATCCTGGCCGGCACCGTAGCTATAAAATCCGCCGCCATTTTTCACGCCGTAACGGCCTTTTTTATAGATCTCCTCCCATAGGCGCGCGGGTTTCATGCGCTGGCCGTATTCTTCGAGCAGAATTCCCACGACGTCATGGCAAATATCGAGCCCGATGGTGTCCACGAGGATAAAGGGTCCCATGGGAAAACCAAAAGCCTGCATGGCCGCATCGATGTCTTTGAGGGAGGCGCCCTCTTCGGCGCAAAAGGCCGCTTCGTTCAGATATGGCATGAGGAGGCGGTTCACGAGAAAGCCCGCGCACTCACTCACGCGTACCGGTAGTTTGCGGAGGCTTTCACAGAATGCGAGGGTGTCGGTGATAGTTTCTTCGGAAGTCGCAAGGCCCGGAATGACTTCGATGAGCTTCATGACATTGGCCGGATAGAAGAAATGCACGCCGATCACCTTCTCACGGCGCTTCACGGATGCGGCGAGTTCGCTGATAGATAGCGCCGAGGTGTTCGTGGCGAGTATCGCCTGCTCCGGCAGTATCGCGTCCAGGTCCGCGAACACTTTTTTCTTCAAGTCCATTTTTTCAGGCACGGCCTCGATGACGATGTCCGCGTCTTTCAGATCGTCATATTTCGTGGTGCCGGTGACAAGCGCCATTTTGGACTCCATGACCTCTGCCGTCATTTTGCCTTTGTCTACACGCGCCTGGTAAATGCGGCGGATGTTGGCGAGGCCCTTTTGCAGAAGCTCATCATTCACTTCCTTCAGGACCACCGGGAGACCGGAATAAGTGATAACCTGCGCGATGCCAGAACCCATGGTGCCGCCGCCCACGACGGCAGCCTTATAAATGAACATTTATTTTCGTTCCAGCACGATGGCTGCGCCTTGCCCGCCGCCGACGCAGAGAGACACTAGACCGCGCTGCAGTTTACGGCGTTTCATCTCGCTTAAAAGCGTCAGTGTGATCCTAGCGCCGGTGGTGCCCACTGGATGGCCGAAAGCGATGGAGCCTCCGTTCACGTTCAGGATGTTTCGGTCGAGGCCAAGAACTTTTTCGCAGGCGATCACCTGGGCGGCGAAGGCCTCGTTGAGCTCGATGAGCTGGATGTCTTTCAGCGTGAGCCCGGCTTTTTTCAGCGCTTTGGGAATGGCCACCGTCGGACCGATGCCCATGCGTTCGGGCTCCACGCCTCCGAACGCGTAAGCGCGAATGCTGCCGAGAACTTCCTTGAAACCAAGCGCATCCGCTTTTTTTCGCGTCATCAGGAGAAGTGCAGTTGCGCCGTCGGCAATGCCGCAGGCGTTGCCAGGCGTGACGGTACCGTTTTCTTTGAAAGTGGTGGGATAAAGCGCAAGCGTCTGCTCGTTTAGGGCCGGGTTCGGGCCTTCGTCTTGTGAAATAACCTCAGGCGCCACTGCCTTGCCGGCGGCTTTTTTTGGTACGGAGACAGGGACTATTTCTTCTTTGAACTTCCCCTCGCGTGTGGCGCGGAAAGCTAGCTGATGGCTTCTGACGGCGTATTGGTCCTGCTCGGCGCGCGTGATCTTGAATTCTTCCGCGAGATTTTCTGCCGTGCGGCCCATGAGCTGGCCGCAGATCGGGTCCGTGAGCCCTTCCCATAGCGAGTCGACCATCTCGGAATTGCGCATGCGCTTCCCGAAACGAAGATCGCGGCTGAGATACGGCTGAGATGACATGGACTCGGTGCCACCGACGATCTGGACATCGGCGTCGCCGGAAAGGATGTTTTGACAGCCGTTCACGATGGCCTGTATGCCGGAAGCGCAATTCCTGGCGACGGTGTAACCAGGAACGGTTTTGGGAATGCCGGCCAAAAGCGAGATGACGCGGCTGATATTCGGCGCGTCGCTGCTTTGCCCCACGCAGCCGAATATCACTTCTTCTATGACAGCCGGGTCTATCTTTGTTCTCTGTAAAAGGCCGCGGACGGCGACCTCGCCTAATTTTTGCGCGGAGATATCTTTCAGTACCCCGCCCAGCGCGCCATGCGGTGTCCGGACGCCGTCTACAATGACGATCTCATGCTCGGCCATAAGGTCTCCTGGGATTTTGTATCAAATGTTCTGCTGCGAAACAAGCGATTTGATGTTTTGGATCAGCTTCATCGTCTCTTCTTCGCCTTTTTCGATGAATTGGCGCGGCTTGTAAAGCTCCATCCAGGTCGCGTTCGGCACCACTGGCCGGATCAGCACGTCGGCCGCTTGGCCCTCGATGTCGGCGATCTCGGACTCCATGCTCTGGATGGTATTCATTAGAATGTCGAAGATGTTCGGAGTGAAGCGCGAGGCGACGAAACGCTTGCTGCGCCACCACGCGTAGGCCAGCGGGCCTTTCTGGCGCGCAGCTGTCCTCGCTTTCTCCACAACCTCTTGCATGATTATACGCTTTTCCATCGCGTCCTTAGAAGAGGGAAATACGTTCACGGCGATGACTTTATTGGCGCCGGCCTGATGCAGCGCGCGGATCGGCAACGGGCTCAGGATGCCTCCGTCGACGACGAGGTCGCCGCTCGTCAGCACGGGCTTGAACACCGCGGGGACTGCGATCGACGTGCGTACCGCCTCCGAAAGAAGGCCGGACTCGATGACCTGCACCTGCCGCGTGGACAGATTGGCCGCCACGATCTTCAGCGGGATCTTGCAGTGATCGAAGGTTTTCTGCGAAAGCTGACGGCTAAAATGCTTCATGATGGCTTTTCCGTGCAAAAGGCTGCGCACCGGAAGGAGATTGATGTCGACAAGGCGTGTGAGTAGCAGCGAGAGATTGATCTCGAGCGCGCATTGCTCCACCATAGCCGCACTTTTTGAGATCGAATAAAGAGCGCCGATCAGGGCTCCGATGCTCGAACCCGCGATGATGTCGATGGGGATACGCTCGCGCTCCAACACTTTCAACACGCCGATATGCGCCAGGCCAAGCGCCGCACCACTTCCGAGCGCGAGTCCCACGAGGTTGTTGCTCGCGTATCGCGCGATGTGCCGGACGATGCGCGAGTATTCGGCGTCCGGATCATCGACGACGAAGGGCAGTGATTTCTCGCCAACGTGCCCAGCGGCCGGTGCCGGCGGCAGCGTGAAACAGCGTTTACCGATAAATTCTTTTTTCAGGATGGCGCTGGTCTGAATGCCGAAAAGCGCCTCGTTCACGACGACGGCGATCTTGTTCTCCGGGAAAGTCATGTTCTTTTCGAGGTCGGCGATGGTGTCTTTGGTTTCCGTGATGTTGTTCAGGTGGCTGTCCGTGATGAAAAACACCGCGTCCGACTGTGTCAGGATCTTGAACACGAGCTCGTCCAGCCCCGCCGGTAGATCGATGACGATGAAACGGTAATCGATGGCGAGAAAATTAAGCAGCCGGATGAGCACGCGGTCATCGGCATCCTTGGAATGGGCCACGTTCAGGACGTCGAATCCCACCGGGTGCCTCACGACAAAATTGGATACTGTTTCTGGCGGCTGGTTTTCGATGTCACGGAACTGTGTGAGCGGCACGCGATTGGGCATCTGGAGGCGTGCGGCGATCTCGGTGCCGGACGGGCTCATATCGAGCAGCACCGTCTTCTGATGCGTCTCCTGCACGAGGCTGGCGGCGAAGTTGATGGAAAACGAGGTGCGGCCGACATGGCGCTGTCCGCCGAATATGGAAATGACGTCACTTTTGAAAAGCGAACGTCCGCGCGAGTCGTGGACTTTCAGCCGCGCGCTGAGACGCCGGCTGAGTTCCAGCGACACCGATGGGTTGCTTTCCACGGTCTTGTGAAAGTCGTCCTTTTTCAGTTCGAGCACCATGGAATCGGAAAGCGCGCGCAGAGTGGCCGAATGCGGCTGGTTGGTCAAAAGCGACATCTCACCGAAGTGGTCGCCTCGCTGAAGATACGCAAGCACTTTTTTCTTTTCGGGCGCGGAGACGAAGACTTCGAAACGGCCGGACACGATGACGTAAAAACTTCCCGCTTCACCGCCCTCTTTGTAGACGATCTCGTCTTTCTTGTATTCGACGAGACGCATGAGGCGGCTGATGGACTTGAGCTCCCACTGGCTCAGACGGACAAAAAGCGGGCAGTGGGACAGGAGCGCGACTTTGTCGGTTTCCATCCTCTAGCCGTTCAGACGAGAGCGGATGAACTGTTCCAGCGTTTTTTTGTCGGCAGGTTTTATATCGGAGAAGAAGATGGCGATGAAGAATTTCCCGCTGGAGGCGTCGACGTCTTTACGGACCACGACGCCGCGAGCGGAGAGGGTTTTTTCCTTGGAGCCGTTGGGAGTCATCCAGGGCAGCGACAGCGCCACTTTCAGCTGTGTCATCATCGGAATGTCACGCTCAACCAGGCACAGCGTCCCATGGGTGCTCAGGTTCACCATGACGGCCTCCACATCGTAGCCCTGATGGCCGATGTGAAAGACGAGCTTTTCCGGGATACGGACGGAACGGCGTCTCTCGAGGATGCGTTTGGGGATCTTCATTTTTAACCGGGGGGCCAATTCATGTTTCGCCCGCCCAAAAGGTGCAGGTGCAGGTGATCGACGGACTGTCCGCCCTCCGCTTTGCAGTTGATGACGAGGCGATAGCCACGATCGGCGATGCCCAGTTTTTTCGCCGTTTCGTTGGCGCAGGAAAAAAGCGCATCGAGATCGATGCGCCCGTCGGAAGAAAGCTCGTGGATGCCTGAGACGTGTTTTTTTGGAACGAACAGCACATGCACGGGTGCCTGCGGCTGCGTATCATGGAACGCCAGCACTTTTTCGGTTTCCAGCACGATGTTGCTGGGGATCCGGCGTTCGACGATCGAGCAGAAAACGCAGCCCAAAGTGCGCTTAACCGGCCGCTTTTTCTTCGGCTGCGCCGGCCGCCGTAGCGGCTTCCTTCGCTTTCTGTACCTTTTCCTTTTCCGCGGCGTCGTTGAGCTTGAAGCACTGCTTGTTCGCGAAATATTTCCCGTTCCGGTAATACCAATCTTTGCGGCGGATGCGTTTGTTGGACTGGGCGCAGTTCGTGGGCCGCAGTTTCTTTTTTTTGACTTTGCCCGGCACGGGGGCTTCCGCGGTGCCGGCCGCGCCTTCTTTGGCGGCGGGTTTTGGGGTCTCTTCGGCCATCATTTCTCCGTTTTCTGCTTTAGCTGCTCAAGCGGTAACCCAGGACTTCATCGAAAAGTTCCTTGAAGAACACGGCGTCCTTGAAATCTTCGAGAGTGTCGGTTTCCGTCTTTGAAAGAATGCCTTCACGCACCATATTAAACACTATGTGACCAAAATCAAGACTATTTTTGATGCCCCAGTGCTCGAACACCGTCGCGGCCATGGGCCCGAACTGGTCCTTGGCCTCTTCGCGGATGTTCTTCAACAGCTCCCGGCCCGTCACGTGGCGCGGGTGCACCAGCGGACGCACGGCTCTGTCCAGTGCCGCCATGACGAAGAGATACGCGTCAGTTTTGTAGCGCCGGTCTGCGTGAAGTATCGTGGAAAGCCGCTCTTGGAACTCGCTCAGGTTGCGCATGCCTTTTAGCCTATCCCGATGGTGTGCACGAATTCGAGGATGCAGTTCAGGTCTTTCGGGGCCATGTCGCGAAAACGCACCCCCGCTTCCGGGGTCTCCCCTTCTTTGTGTTTTGCCGGTGACAGCCATACGACTTCGCCCACGGCGCGTATCGGGTCTTCCAGGTGCGGGATCTGTATCTCCATCTGCAGCAGGTCTCCGACCCGGAGATTGTCTTTCAGGATGAAACGCGTGCCGCCGCCGCTGATGTCCTTGATCAGCGAGAGGCTCATCTTGGGGCGCTTATGTTTGCGGACGACGCGATAGGCGACGCCGAGCGGGGCCTTCAAACGGATGTATTTGCGATTTTCGATCATCGCCCGGCCCTTCTTGAAGAAACCTCAGGCGGCACTGGCCTTTTTCGTGGTTTTCAGCCACTCACGGTAAACGTATTCGAGCACGCGCGTTCGGTCGCTTTGCCCGATGCGTGTCAGACGCACCCCGGCCTCCAGGCCGTCCGCCCAGGCGATCTTACCGGTGGCGAACACCGGCAGATTGTCCCCGGGAACGCTCATGCAGATCTCGAGCGGCGTCCCGATAGGCAGGCTCTCTTTCAGGCCCACGCGAACACCCTCTTTGCTCAAGTCCTTGGCCAGCGACTTGCCGAAAATAGGATTCAAGGTCAGCGTACGGTATTCGATGTCCAGCGGCGTGTTGAAACGCATGAACTTACGCCGTTCTTTGGCATCGCGTTTGGCAGCGGCTTTTGGAGCGCTGAATCCTTCGGTCTTAGTCATTTTTGAAGTAGCGGATCAGGTCGCTGCGCAGGAAGCGATAATTGTCTCCCACTTTGCGTCCGGGGATCTTTTTGGATTTCACGAGTTTGTAAAGCGTTTGCCGGCTGATGCTGAGGAAAACACAGGCATCCTCCGTGGTCAGCGCTTTGTCCGCGATCTTGTCTTCCATCAAATTTCTAGGCATCCATCGCTCCTTCAGTCGCTATTGGGTGAAAAAGACACTTATTAAATCAAAGCAGTCGAAGCATGTCAAGAATATATTAATAAAGTTAAGACTAGTTAATTTCGAGTCAAAAAAACGACCCCAGGGAGTCCCCCTAGGGTTCGGCGATGTCTCGCCTAAAAAACGTATTCGGGATCGAGAATGGGCTTGTAGTCTTGCGGAAGCGGGAACGGGAAAGTCGCCACCTCAAAAATGCCCGCGCCGGTTCTCACGATCGTCATGCCGGCGCCTTTGGCCAGACCTAACGTCATGCCGGAGAACACGTTCTCGTCGACGCTGGTTTGATGGATGTTCTTAGGCAACTCCACCCAACCGGTCAACGTGTTGGCCACGCCACGGCCTAGTTTTGAAAAGGCGTCTTGGGCAAAACAGACAGTCGCCGTTGTCAAAAGCGACAAAACGAAGATACAGACGACAGTCCGTCTGAGTGAGGTTTTGCTCAACGATTCTTCTCCTATGCAATACACAACAAAAATAAGCAAGCCTAACAATAATTAAGTAGTAGTTTATTGGATACGGGTTTTGTTGTCAATAGTTATTTTCGGGCTGTTCATTAGGGGCGTCTTGTGCTATAATTTGGCTCAATGTACGAGCCATTCTACGAGCTGAAACAGAAACCTTTTTCGCTAACGAGTAACCCTTCTTTTCTTTACCTGAGCCAGAAGCATCAAGACGCGCTGGCGTACCTGACTTACGGCATTCGAGAGCGGGTGGGGTTCATCGAGATCACCGGCGAGGTCGGCACCGGAAAGACGACGCTTTGCCGGGCGTTGTTGAACCGACTGGATGAAAAAACGAAGACGGCTTTCATTTTCAACTCCAACATGTCCGAGTTGCAGCTCATGCGGACCATCATCGACGATCTCGGCATTCAGACCACCAAAAAAGACAAGGGCTCTCTTTTCTCGGAGCTCAACAAGTTCCTTATTGAGCAGCTCAGCTATGAGAACAACGTCGTGCTCATCATCGATGAAGCGCAGAACCTGAGCCGACGGCTTCTCGAACAGGTGCGCATGCTTTCCAATCTGGAAACAGAGAACGAAAAACTGCTGCAGATCGTTTTGGTGGGCCAGCCGGAACTGCGGGAAAAATTAAGGTCCCCTTCGCTCAGGCAGCTGCGACAGCGCATCTCCATCCGCTACCACATCACGCCGCTGGGCGCGGAAGACCTATCGCCGTACATCGAGCACCGGCTTCAGCTGGCGGGAGTCAACGGCCGCGGCCCGACCTTTGATACCGCGGCGCTCGAAGAGATCTACCGGTATTCGGGTGGCATTCCGCGTCTCATCAATATCTTGTGCGACAAGGCGTTGCTAGTCGGTTTTGTGCGCGAGCGACGGGATATCACTCAAGACATCATCCAACAATCCATCAGGGAAATCGAGGGGGTCCAATGAGCATCATCCATGAAGCGTTGAAAAAAGCGGGACAGGACGTGACGGGCGGATCGAAGATAGCGACACCGCAAAAAAATGAATTTCGTCCCGAGCTTTTGCGGAAAAAAAGTAAGGTCAATTGGGGGCCGATCTTCGTGCTGCTAGTGCTCACGCTGATCACGGGGCCTATCCTCGCGCCGATATTCTCTTCCCCGTTCAGGCAGAGCGGCTATGTGGCGTCTGAAACTTCGGCCGGATCGCCGATGCCCATGACCAGCGCCCCGGCGCATGTCGCCGCGCA
>CAZTBX010000078.1:0-11830 GCA_964612035.1 uncultured Planctomycetia bacterium | reverse complement strand
AAGTCTCCGACGCTCACGACGCGTACTTCGTCGCCGTATTTTTCACCGAAAAAAGCTATCGCCCCTTCTTTCACGGCCTTATCCTTGGACATGACCTTTTTATTCAGCTTTATATTTTTGGCTATCTCCGCGTTCACGAGGTCCTCGACAAGCGAAAGCTTGTCCTGGCCTACGGCCGTCGGGTGCGTGAAGTCAAAACGCAGATAATCTTTGGCCACGAGAGAACCACTTTGTTTCACGTGCTCGCCGAGCACTGTTCTGAGCGCGCTGTGCACGAGATGCGTCGCCGTGTGATTTTTCATGATATCCGCGCGGCGTTCGCTCTCGACATGCAGATCCATAATGTCACCCGTTTTCGCGTGGCCTTTTTTCACGGACACTTTGTGCCCCGCGCATTTTTCAAGCCACTGCGTGTCGGACACCTCGGCCTCGAATCCCACGCCATGTATGCGCCCCGTATCGCCGATCTGGCCGCCGGCCTCGGCGTAAAACGGCGTTTTATCAAAAATGAGAACACCCTCTTCGCCTTCGCGGATATCCTCCACGACGGCCTGGCCCTTCACGATGCGCAAAAGCTTGGCGCCTTTCTGCTCGTGATGCTCGTAGCCGACGAACTCCGTGGGCTTCAGGCCTGATACGAGCTCGTAAAATCCCTTGCTGAATATCTCCCCGGCGATCTTGCTCGATTTTCTCGAGCGCTCGCGCTGGCCCTCCAGCAGCGCATCGAATCCTTTTTTGAAAGCAGCCCTGTCGATGCGGAGGCCGCTTTGCTCAACGGCAGCGCTCACCGTCTCATAGGGCAGGCCGTAGCTGTCATAATATTTGAAACCGATGTCTGCCGCGCGGGCGCTCAGAGCCTGACCGTTCAATTGCGAAAGCGCTTTCAGCTCCTCGTCCATCTTGGGCTTGGCGGCAAGCGCCTCCTCGTAGGCGCGTTCTTCGTTCGCCACGATCTGAGAAATGCCCACCTCCTGCTTCACGAGTTCAGGATAAGCGCTTTTCATGATGCGGATCACGCTTGGTACCGTTTCGGCAAAACGCCCGCGATCGGCGCCGGCTCTCATCAGGTGATCGCATCCGAGACGCACGAGCTTGCGCACGACATAGCCGCGGCCTTCATTCGAAGGCAATGCCCCGTCCGCGATGCAAAACACCACGGCCCGCGCATGGTCCATGACGGCGTTTTCCTCGGTCGTCTCGGCACTGCCTTTTTTCAAAAGCTTTTTCAAGTCCGCGCGGAATGTCCGGAAAATATCTATGTCAAAGTTGCTCTCGACGCCCTGCAGCACCGACGCCGTGCGTTCCAGGCCCATGCCAGTGTCTATGTTCTTTTGTGGCAGATTTTTCAGCGTGCCGTCGGACTGGCGGTCGAACTGCGTGAACACGAGGTTCCAGATCTCGACGCCTTTGCCGGCCTCTTTGCCGACGTAGATCTCCGAACAAGGTCCGCAGGGGCCGTTCGGCCCGTCTTTCACGGCGTTGGCCGGCCAGAAATTGTCCTCGGCGCCCATACGCACGATGCGTTTCTCGGACAGGCCGATGTTATTTTTCCAAATGTTGTAGGCCTCGTCGTCCTCTTTGTACACGGACACCCAGAGATCCGACGGCGAAACACCAAGCTCCTTGGTCACGAATTCCCAGCCCCAGGCGATGGCCTCTTCTTTGAAATAGTCGCCGAAAGAAAAATTCCCGAGCATTTCAAAGAACGAATGGTGATAGGCCGTCTTCCCCACACGGTCGAGGTCAGCGGTGCGCAGACACTTCTGACAGCTGGTCGCGCGCTTGATATCTTTTTTCAGTCCCAAAAAATACGGCTTGAACTGGTTCATGCCCGCGCCCGTAAAAAGCACGGACGGATCGTTCGGCGGCACAAGCGAGTCGCTCGAAAACGCCTTGTGCGCCTTTTTTTTGAAAAAGTCTAGATAGCGCTGCCTCAGCTCGTCCGTTTTCATTCCGTATCTTCCGGGAGCGTGGCATCCCCTTTGAAAAGGTCGCGGATCACGTCCAGCACCACGCCGCTCGGGAACCCGCGGCGCTTGAGAAAGCCAAATAGTCTCTGCTTCTTTTTTTCATCCGAGACGCCCGTCATTTTATGAAAACGCGCGTACACGAGCTCGCGCGCCATTTTCGCCTCGTCGTAATCCGGCAGCTCCGCCAGCGTCTTTTCGACTAGCGGCGCGGATAGGCCCTTTTTCTTGAGATCGAACGCTAGCTGTCTCTTACCCGTCGGCCTCGCGTACACACGCGACTGCGCGAAAAACTTCGCGTATTTTTCGTCGTTCAGGAGCCCCTGCCGCGTCAACGCCTCAACAGCCTCTTCCACCACCGGCGCCGAGTACTTTTTCTGTTTCAGGCGCTTCCTCAGCTCATCCGAACTGCGCGGCATGAATGACAAAAGCCTCAGCGCGTCGCTTTTGGCTTTGGCGTTCTCGGGGATATCGCCTTCCGTTTTTTTGTCTTTGTCCATTTGGCCCTATAAACGATACTCCCGCCCTTTTGGTAAAGGGCGGGAGCTAAAAACGCGGGTACTACTAAAGATCAATTCGTGTTTAAAGCGGCCTTCTCGATCACCCTTTTTTCGAGCTCATGCAGGATCTTGGGGTTTTCTCGCAGATACACCTTGGCGTTCTCGCGCCCCTGCCCGAGCTTCTCTTCACCGAACAGTACCCAGCTGCCGCTTTGCTTGGTGATCTCAAATATCTCAGCCATGTCGAGGATGCTTCCCGTCGCCGACACACCTTCGTCGTACATGAGATCAAATTCGGCCTGTTTGAAAGGCGCCGCCACCTTGTTTTTAACGACTTTCACGCGCACGCGGCCGCCGACCACCACTTCGCCACGCTTGATCTGCGCGATGCGGCGGATGTCGAGACGCACCGACGAGTAAAACTTGAGCGCGCGGCCGCCCGGCGTCGTCTCGGGATTGCCGAACATGACACCGATCTTGTCACGCAGCTGATTGATGAAAATAAGCGATGACTTGGATTTGCAGATAGCCGCCGTGAGTTTTCTCAAGGCCTGGCTCATGAGCCGCGCCTGGAGTCCCATGTGGGAGGCGCCCATCTCGCCTTCGATCTCCGCCTTGGGCACCAGCGCCGCGACGGAGTCCACGACGATGACGTCGACGGCGTTGGAGCGCACAAGCATCTCCGTGATCTCGAGCGCCTGCTCACCGGTGTCCGGCTGAGAGATCAAAAGGTCGTCAAGATTCACACCCAATTTTTTGGCATAGGCCGAATCAAACGCGTGCTCTGCGTCGATGAAAGCGGCTGTGCCTTTTCTTTTCTGCGCCTGTGCGATGACGCTGAGCGTGAGCGTGGTCTTGCCGCTGGACTCAGGTCCAAAGATTTCGGTAACGCGGCCGCGGGGGATACCGCCGATGCCTAGCGCGACATCCAAAGCGAGGGCCCCTGTCGGGATCGCCGGAACATCGCTCTTCACGTTCTGTCCGAGCGTCATGATCGAGCCTTTTCCAAATTGCTTTTCGATCGCGGCGAGAGTCGCTTCGAGCGATTTTTTCTTTTCGCTCAGCGCTTCATGTGCTTGAGATTTGGTTTCGGATCTTTCTTTGGAATGCGCCATGCCCCCTCCTTCGCGTGGATTTATCGGAAGTTCCGAGTATACAGCCACTTAAGATACTTTTCACTCCCGAGAAACAGCTATTATACATTTGCCCAAAAATACTGTAAAGAAAAAGATGCCTACTGGGCACCCATGTAACAGGACGACACAGGTGCCCATTTCCGTGCAAGTTATTTTCACTAAATTATAGAGCCGGCGGGGCCTGGCTCAATTGCTACCTAGCGAACGGGTGACGGCGGATCGGGGCGCCCCATCGGCAGCGCAGCTAGTGCCACGCAGACGAAAGTGTTCGTCTGCGTGGGAATTGCTAGCGAGCACCGATGGGGCTGTCCGCCGGCAGGACCCGTTCGCCGGTCAGGTAGATAGACATAGCCATCGTAACCCATTATAATTGAGTGCATTGGAGACTTTATGCGCGCCGAAATAATTTCCATAGGCACCGAACTTCTGCTCGGATCCATCCTGAACACCAACGCGCGCTTCCTCTCCCAGAAGCTCGCCGAACAGGCCATCGATGTGTACCACCAAACAACCGTCGGCGACAATCTCGGGCGCATCGTGCAGGCCTTTGAGAACGCCGCCAAATGCTCCGATATCATCATCACTTCAGGCGGCCTCGGCCCCACCGAAGACGATGTCACGGCAAAAGCCCTATCGCAGTTTCTCGGACGCCCTCTCGTATGGGACGCCGCCACGCATCGCCATGTCGTCCAGCGCATGAGGTCGCATCGCCTCTCCATGACGCGTCTCGTTGACCGCCAGTGCTACATCCCCAAGGGCATTATTACTTTCAAAAACGACGAAGGAACTGCGCCCGGCATGCTCGCCGAAACTTCTTATGACGACAAAAAGGTATGGGTGATGGTATTGCCGGGTCCCCCGCGTGAACTCGAACCGATGTTCGAAAAAAAGGCTCTGCCGGAACTTTTACGCCGTGCCAAGATCGGCGGCGAACATTTTTTAGTGCGCAGCGTGAAAATAACCGGCGTCACCGAAGCCGAAGTCGCGCACAAAGTTTCAGATCTGCTTCGCATGAAGCCGCCTCTCACGACTGGGATCTACGCAAGACCAGGAGAAGTGGAGATCAAGATCATGGCGAAATCGGGATCAATAACCAAGGCCGCAAAAATGGCCGGCCGCGTCGAAAACATACTCCGAAAGCGGCTAGGCAAAATTGTTTTCGGCGTGGACAAAGACACGCTCGCTTCGGAAGTCGGGCGTCTGCTCAAAAAAAGACGCGAAACTCTCGCGGCGGCCGAGTCCTGCACAGGCGGCCTTTTATCGGCGGAGGTGACGAATGTCCCCGGGAGCTCCCGTTATTTTCTCGGTGGGATGATCTGCTACGACAACCGGATCAAAACGCTTGGCTTGGAAGTTTCCGAACACCTGCTCAGGGAACACGGCGCCGTGAGCATGCCCGTGGCAAAAAAAATGGCTTCTTCGGTTCGTGAGAAGCTGAAAGCAAGCTGGGGGGTGAGTATCACCGGCATTGCCGGCCCGTCCGGTGGGACCCGATCAAAACCCGTCGGCCTCGTTTATATCGCCATCGCCGGACCCAAAGGCGTGCGCGGCTTTAAACATCGCTTTTATGGCGACCGTGAAAGCGTCCGCTCTCGCGCTGCCGACCGCGCATTAAATCTTCTGCGCCTCGTCTTACTGGGTCAAACCGTTTCGTAATTTATTTATGCCGACGCCATGAGGGGGGCTGCTGGCGACGGTGTTGGAACGAGGGTCGTCTCGAGCCGTGTGAGGCGTGTTGAGGGGCGGGATGGCTTGAAAAGCGCTCAGATGGCATTGCGGGGTGCGTAGAAACTTTCAGCGATTCCCGAGTCAAGCGTTCGATGTCTCGGATGCTTGCGCCCTGGTCCGGAGTCGCCAAAGTGATGGCGTGTCCGGCGTGTCCGGCACGGCCCGTGCGGCCGATGCGATGCACGTAATTGTCGGTGTCGTCAGGCAGATCGTAGTTGATAACTAGCTCAATGCCTTTCACGTCGATGCCGCGCGCGGCGATGTCCGTGGCGACGAGGACGCGGTAGCGGCCGATCTTAAATCCTTCCAACGCTTCGCGGCGCTGACTTAGCGAGCGGTTGGCGTGTATCTCCGCCGCCGTGTGGCGCATATCGCGCAGCGCGTGCGTGATCTTTTTGGCGTTGGCCTTGGTGCGCGCGAAAACAAGCACACTTCCGCGATACTCTTCGAGCAGTTTGGCAAGCAGTGTCCGTTTCATCTCCTGACGCACGATGAAGACTTCCTGCGTGATCATTTCCGGTGCCGTCCCCTGTCTTGCGATCTCGATACGAATAGGCAGCTTCATGTATTCGGATGCGATCTTAAGGATCCCCTCCGGCATGGTCGCCGAGAAAAAAAGTGTCTGCCGCTCACGCGGCAGGAATTTCGCGATGCGGTGTATCTGCGGCGCAAATCCCATGTCTAGCATGCGATCGGCCTCGTCCAACACCACGACTTTGATGTCCGAGAGATTTGCCGTCTTGCGTTCTAAGTGATCCAAAAGCCTTCCGGGTGTCCCGATGAGTATGCGGGTTGTGGGCTTACGGAGGGCTTGGATCTGAGCGGACATGTTCATCCCCCCGATGAGTATCACCGAGCGAATATTGAAAGGTTGGCCGAGCTTGTGGATGGTCTCGTCGACTTGCAGCGCCAGCTCGCGCGTGGGAACGATGACCAGTGCGCGCCCAGGGCCCTGCAACAGGCGCTGGACTATCGGGATGCCAAAGGCAAGCGTCTTGCCAGTGCCGGTCTGGGCGATGCCGAGAACGTCTTTGCCCTCGACGCCGATGGGGATGGCCTTTTGCTGGATGGGAGTCGGGACCTTGAACTTCATTCGGTCGACGAGTTCAAGGAGACTCGGCGCGATGCCGAGGCCGTAAAATGACGACTCCGTGCTCACGCCGGTAGCTGCGTTTCTGGGCCCGGCGTAGTTCCTTCGGTGGGTGCCGGCGGCACCGCCGCTTCGGCTGATTTGTTCTGTTTCTTCAGCTGTTTTTCTTCACGCCTTTTTTTCTTCAGTTCTTCGAGGCGTCTTTTATCGCGTCCAAAATTTTGTCGCATGGGGCGGTATTATAGCAACTTTACGGCCAGACGACGAAATATTTCTATCCCCACCGGGTACACGTAGAGGATGATGACGAGGCTCACCGGCACCAGTACCCAGCGCATGACGAAGCTTCTCAGCGCGTCATTCTTGATCCTGAGCGGTAAAAATGTGCACGCGGCCAAGAGCAGCAGCGTGATAACCAGCCAAACTAGAGGGTGATGGAAAAAACTCATCGCGACCGCCTTCGACATTCCGCGTGCCGGAAGCATGAGACGAGATGGTCGTTGACCATCCCCGTCGCCTGCATGTGGGCGTATATCACCGTCGAGCCCACAAATTTAAAACCGTCCTGCTTCATGGCCCTGCTCATCGCATCCGACTCGCCTGATGTAGCCGGCAGCTCCTTCAGCGTCTTCCGGCGATTGATGATGGGCTTGCCTCCGGTAAATCCCCAGAGATACGAGGCGAATGACCCATGCTTTTCGCGCATCGCGAGAAATTGACGCGCGTTTGAGACGGCGGCCTCTATCTTTAACCTATTACGGATAATGCCCGCGTCGCCCAAGAGCCGTCGGATGTCCGCCTTGCCATAGCGCGCCACTTTTTTAGCATCGAATCTATGGAACGCCTTCCGGAAATTCTCACGCTTGTGCAGCACACAGCGCCAGCTCAGGCCCGCCTGCATGGTCTCGAGAATAAGGAATTCAAAGAGCTTCCTGTCATCACGCAGCGGCATGCCCCACTCGGTGTCATGATAGGCCTGCATCAGGGCGTCGTCCCCAGGCCATTCGCAAGATCGTTTTTTCAAATGATGTTACCGCATCGCCACATGGTGCAGCACTTTGGATATCAATGTCTGGTATTTCACGCCCAGCTTCTGCGCTTTTTCCTTGAGGCGTCTCAGATCCTGCGAATTGATGCGGATGTTCAGGACCGCGTCTTTCCGATACTCCGCGAGCGCCTTGACTATCCTATCGAACTCTTCCTTTGGGACATCGACATAATCTGTGTTCTCAACTTCTTTTTCATATTTAGTCAACTTGATCCGCCTCATAGCTCACCTCTCCTAAATAACTTTGTGTGCTTTCTGCTTGGATACAGCGTTTTCAAAGTATCCGCTTCAGCCTCTCGCTTTTAAGCTCATTCCAAGTAAAATTTTCCATAGCTATTTTGCCTCATGTATATACAAATGTCAATACATTCCACGAGGGCAAAAAAGGACCCTCCGTCTAACAGGACGACGGAGGGTCTAATTTCCGTGCAGACCTTTTGGATATCGACTAACGGAGCTTAATGCTTGTGTCCGCAGTCGCCCGCGGCTTCTCCGTCACCCTTCTTGGCCAATGGGCAGCGGATGAAGCAAGACAAGAGCTTCAAGATCCCCGCGATGCCGATGATGATATAAACGATGCTTTCCGCCTGGGTTCCCATTCCGAACAGCTTGCTCACGGCGTTCTTGTGTAACGCCCCGACCAATCCCCAGTTAAGGGCTCCCGCCACGACCAAAAGCCCAGTGACCTTACAAACCGGACAGCAGCATGCTTGCTTCAAGTGTACCTCCCCTTGTTTTACTACTTACCTTCTAACTAATTTTGTCTTTTTTGTGAGCCGCCATCTTTTCGATCATCGCGGCTTCGTAGTTGTCGGCCATCATACGTACCTGCACATAGTCATTCATCCGAAACCCGTTGATCATGCCTTGTTTCACAAGCACCTTTTTCTGCTTATTCTTCAACCTCGAATTCTTGCCTATATTTTGCACCATGATCTCATTTTTGACCGTATTTATTTTCACGATTGGCCCTTCGAGATCCGGGTCATCCATAGCGAGAGCGCTGAACGAGAGGCCAAAAAAAGCAACGAATGACAACAACGCGACTGTGAGTTTTATCATAGGGTATCCTCTTTTAATGTATGGTGGATTTGTACAACGCGTTATGCACGATCGGGCTCGGGCGAGGATTGAAATACCCACACCGCAGAGATGGAAAAGCCTCACGGACGCGGTCGATCGCCGCCTCCATGCCCACGAGATCAGGCACCGAATCCTCCAACCCCAATTCCTGGAAATATCGGATCGGGTCATAGTTGAGATTGCGCCACTGGATCATGTCGACACCGTTGTCGCCCACAAAGCGGATGAGCGCGTCCGACTCATCCCGGCTATCGGTGAAGCCAGGCATCGACAGGTAATTCAGCGACACAAAGCCCTGACGGCGCTTGGCCGTTCGGACAGATTCCGTGACATCCGTAAAAGTATACCCCTTGGGCTGATAGTAGCGCGAATAATATGGGTCGCGGACGCTGTTCAGACTCACGCGCACATGCGTAAGACCCGCGTCGAAGAGGCGCTCCAGCGCCAGTGGCTGGCTGGCATTGCTGTTCATATTGATGAATCCTTTGGAGCTTTGTTTGCGGATGAGCCGGATGGCCTTCTCGATCACGTCCACGGCCAGGATCGGTTCCCCATCGCACCCCTGGCCAAAGCTCACGACCGGATCGGGCTCATTCTTGAAGTGATAGAGCGCGAGCTCCGCGATCTCTTCCGGATCGGGCTTGAACGCGATACGCTTCTGAGTGGATGGAAAATCCCGGTTCTCCGGCTGCAGCGAGATACATCCCTGGCACTGCGCGTTGCAGACGGGTGACGTCGGCACGGGTGCCTCGATGCGGCCTAAAAAGAAGTTTTTTGCGTTGGCGCAGCCGTTGGTCGTCGCGCAGGTCTCCAGATGCGCCACCAGGCGGTTTTTGGGGAAAAGCTTTTTCACCCGGTCGACGCCTCTAGACACCCGCTCGGGTGAAAGATGTTTTTCATCATGGCGGACATCGCGGTCAACCTGCACCGCCGCGACATAAAAGTGCCCCTCCGCAAAAAAACAAGCACCGTAAGCAAAAAGTGGCAGCGTTCGAGACTCGCCCGAGCGCTGAGCATAGGCCGTATTGTGGGTCAGCGTAAACCCTGGCGGCACAAACGCCGCCACCGCGAAGCATGGCTCCGCACGCTCGGAATACGGATCACAGTCCAGCGTGACCTGCTTCCCTGTATCAGGATCAAACCCTACCGGCAACCGCTCCGGCAGCATAAAAAGCTCGCTCGAATCCGGCAGCCGTACCAGCGGCGCTGCATCGAGCTCAAAAAACCTCCCCGCCTTCATCCCCGCCGGCCTGAGGCCTGGAAAGTTAAAGACCTTCCCAGCCTTGTCAGCGAAGACCAGCTCGTATTTCTTGGGGGTTTTGGATGGATCGAGCTTCATTTTTAGCCTTACCCCTTGATCTCCACTTTTAACTCCTTTGGTTTCGGTGATCACTTTATTATATACCGGACTGGGCCCGGCTTACTCATTTTACAACTTCGCCTTATCTTTTTCTTTAACCTTATCATACAGCTGTTGTACGCTTAAATTTTCATTTCCGGGCACTAGGGACAGCTCGAACATTTTGGGCGCGTATTTCTCGAAATCCTCATGGGTTTTTGAGAATTCGTCCATTTCTTTCATAAAATCAGCGTCAAGAGCCCATACCCGGTCCGGCTCCTTGACCTCCCGTATCCTGGGATTCCAAAGCAGCCAGCGGCCACCTATTTGTCGCACGTCCCAATAACCTTCAAAGAACTTATACACGATCTCATCCTCGACCATGTCCTTGGTCGACAGCTTGATGTTTATCCTGTTGGGGATCTTCTTATCTGGCCTGATGACCACAAGGCTGGTGTCCAGATTCGGCTTATACCCCTGCGCCCATTGATCGAAGCTGTATCCTTTCACGAAATTCTGGGACAAAAGTTCAAAGGCCTTTTCCAGCCGACGGGCCTTGAGATAATTGTAGAATGCCCGGACAGCTTCCAGGGCGTTCTTGTTGGGTTGAAATTCTATTCTTTTCACGTCTTTTAGAGAGTCTTTCGATCGGGCCATTGTCTGCCATTTTTGAGTGATGGACTCGGACGATATGGCTATACCCATTCCTCCGAGAAACAGCCCGGAAGTATTGACCCCGACGACTTCCCCGCAGATATTGACCATCGGGCCGCCGCTGATGCCATCGATCATGGTGATACTCGTCTGGATATATTCGACACCGTTTTTCTTGTCCCTGGCGTTCCTTGAAAACGACCCCCTGAACACCGAAGACTCTCCCGGCAGGTCTCCGCCCAGCGGGTAACCGATAGCAAATAGGCTCTCAGCCGGGCTTACGCCTCCCGGACTCGCGAAATTCAGGACCGGCAGGTCCTTGCTGATCTTAAGCACCGCAAGGTCCGCGTCCTTATCGGCCATGATGACCTGCGCGGTTTCAAAAGTATTATCGGGAAATATGACCTTTGGATTAGGCTCAGAGTCGATCACATGAAAGTTGGTCAAAATGACCCCGCCTTTCTGAATGGCGAAACCGGACCCTTCGGACTCACCACCGACGACACGGACCACCGACTGACGCACCATTTCTACGGTGTCTTTTTCGTTACAGCCGAGGCGCTTTGTTCCGCCAAGCTTGTTTTCTATCATTTGGAGTCTTTGGGATAGGAGGGAGATTTCATGGATCGCGTAGGAAAGCACACCGACGAGAATAATAACGAGAGAGATCTTCAGTAATGGTTTCATTTAAAATTATTGTGGTTATTTACCTCTCCCCTTGGAACGGGGTCCGGTAAGTTGCCCTAATGCTTCCCCCGCTACTTTACTAGCGACACAAACTTTCTAGGCGATACGATTTGAATTGGAACTTGATCTTGTAAAACTGTTAAATCCTTGTCTCCCGTCACAAGGTAATCCGCTTTAGAACGAATAGCGCAATCGATAAACTTGTCGTCATGCGCATCTCGGGAATACGACTGGCGTTGCATTGGCTCTGGAATGATCCGGCATAATTCGGTTAGATTGGTCATCCATTCGATGGCAATAAAATCGTCGGGGCCTTGGGATAATTCGAGAATAACCCTTGCGTATTCTTCCAAAATGGTGGGAGTGATATACAGATCAAACTTGCCGTCAATCCATGCGTCCGTAATTTGACCTGGAATCCCGTGAAAAAAGATTCCCGATACCAGTACATTGGTATCGAGCACCACTTTCATTTACCGCGAAGCTCTCACTTTGCGGATCGCTTCGCTGACCTTGCGAGTAGAGATCTTAGCCTTTTTAGCATAGGCCCGTGATTTGTAAACCAAGGCCTGAGCGGTCGCTAATGGAGGTGCTTCAA
>CAZTBX010000077.1:0-8057 GCA_964612035.1 uncultured Planctomycetia bacterium | reverse complement strand
AAATTGGTGCCGCCGAGGTCGTCCACGCCGTATTCGAGCGCCACGTGGATGAGTTTTTCGTCCACGTAGTTCCAGAGCTGGCGGATATGCGGAAAATTGTCGAGCATGAGGCGCGCCGTGGCCAGCACGACGAGGTCCGTCACGCCGCTGGTGCGCGGAATATGGGAAAGCTCTGTGTGGTCCGGCTGGAAAGCTAGCGGCACGAACGCGAGGAACCCTCCGCTCTCATCCTGCGTGCGCCTGAGGCGGATCATGTGGTCCACGCGTTCTTCGGGCGTCTCAACATGTCCGTAGAGCATGGTTGCGTTGGAGCGCAGCCCCGCTTTGTGCACGAGCTTGTGTATGTCCAG
Organism: uncultured Planctomycetia bacterium; assembly: GCA_964612035.1. Lineage (GTDB taxonomy): Bacteria > Omnitrophota > Gorgyraeia > 2-02-FULL-51-18 > 2-02-FULL-51-18 > CAZTBX01. The sequence goes on along the minus strand of CAZTBX010000077.1, from coordinate 7,707 downwards.
CCATCGCGTGGCGCTGATCTTCGGGGCGCATATCAAAGCGCGCGCCCTTTCACTGAAAATTTCCGCTCCGCCCCCGGGCACGCCACCAAGACCCGCCTCTTTCAGGCGGTCTATCACCTCTTCGACGGGGATCTTTTCAAGCCGCGCGTAAAAATCGAGCTCCACCGCCGTGAACGCCTGGATGAGAACACCCGGGCAGGCGGACTTGATGCGGCGCAGCATCTCTTCGTAGTAAGAAAGCTTGAGATCCGGGTCCAGGCCGCCGACGATATGCACTTCCCACACGCCGTGGGCAGCCGCGTTCTTCACGCGGCGCTCGATCTCATCGACGGTGAGCGCGTAGGCGTCTTTGTCCTTCTTTTTCTTGGCAAAAGCGCAGAACTTGCAGGAAAGGACGCAGATATTGCTGTGATTCACGTTGATGCTGTGCGTGAAATGGGCCTTTTGGCCGTGCAGGCGGCGCTTCACGAAGCTTGCCATGGCTCCCAGCTCGAGCAAGTTCTTCGAGCGGATGAGGCGCACGCCGTCTTCCTCGGAAAGGCGTATCCCGGCCTTCACTTTGGTGAAAATATCGGTAAATTCTCTGATAAATTCCATGCAGATCCTTTATTCGGCGGTCGAAGAACCGCGCCAGCGTTTAAATAGTTTATGCTCTATTTTTAAAAGGTCAAGCACTCTTCCGACGGTGAAGTCCACCATGTCCTCCACGGTCTTTGGGCGGTGATAAAACGCCGTCGTCGCTGGCACGATGTGCACACCGATCTCCGAAAGATACAACAGGTTCTTCAGGTGTATCGGGCTGAGAGGACTTTCCCGGGGAACCAGGATCAGCGGACGCTTCTCTTTGATGGACACGCTGGCCGCGCGATGAATGAGATTCATCGTGATGCCGCTGGCAATGGCACCCACCGTCGATAGGCTGCAGGGAGCGATGACCATGGCGTCGATTTTTGCCGAACCGCTGGAAATGCGGGCGCCAAAATCGTCAGCGGCCGCTACGGAAAGCGTTTTCGATGAAAAATGCGCTCTCAGCGTCTTTTGAATGTCCTCGGTTTTGCGTCCTAGAGCGATGCCAAGCTCCTCCTGAAATACCTCGGCCCCGCTGGGACTCACGACCGCATGCACCTGGCAGTGCGCGGCCAATAGCGCGCGTAAAAGCCGCTCGCCTATCATGGCGCCGCTGGCGCCCGTGATGCCCACAATAATAGTTTTCATCAGCGCGCGATCTCAAGGAATGTGAAAACCAACAGCAAAACCCCTATCCATCCGTTGATGGTGAAGAACGCCGCATTCACCCGGCTTAGATCCCCGTCGGCGATCCAAGAGTGTTCCACCCGCAGGAGCGCCGCCACGATCACAAGCCCCGCGCCATACACGATCCCGAGATGCCACGCCCAGCCGAAGCACGCGAGAAAAAAAAGTGTCGCGATGTGGCAATAACCCGCTATTTCCACGGCCTTGTCCTGCCCGAAGCGCACGGGGATCGAGTGAAGCCGATGCGAGCGGTCGAACTCCACGTCCTGCAGGCTGTAGATGATGTCAAAGCCGGCGACCCAGAAACACACGGCCAGTGCCAGGAACGCCGGCACCCACGAAAAGTGTCCGGTGACGGCGAACCATCCGCCCAGGGGCGCCATCGCGAGCACACACCCGAGAACCCAGTGGCACAGCCAAGTAAAACGCTTCGCGTAATGGTACCCGCAGAGAAAAAAAAGAGCTATCGGAGAAAGCTTCAGGCAATAAGGATTGAGCGCCGAAGCAGCCGCAAAAAAAAGCAGCGCCGAAACAGCGATGGCCGTCCAGGCCCAGGAGAGACGGAACTGGCCGGTGACTAGCGCCCGGCCGGCCGTGCGGGGATTTTTTTCGTCGATGGCCTTGTCGATGATGCGGTTGAGCGTCATGCCCGTTGTGCGCGCGCTCACCATCGCCAGGGTGACCCAGAAAAAGACCGCCGCGCCGGGCCAGGTCTTTTGCGCCAACAGCATCCCTAGATACGCAAAAGGCAGCGCGAACACCGTGTGCTCAAATTTGATAAGCTCAAAAAAAGTTTTTACCTTATCAAACATCTTCCAGGCCGAGCTCCTTCCAGGTTTTTTCCACGTGGGTGCGTGTTGCCTCGTCCATGCGTATTTCTTCGGGCCATGCGCGCGTATAACCTTCTTCTTTCCACTTGGCCGTCGCGTCGATCCCGAGCTTGGACCCGAAGTCCCTCTGCGGGGCCGCGTGATTCAGTGTGTCCACGGGGCCGTCGACGAAAAAGAGATCCCGCTTCGGATCGATGTTGTTGAAAACCGCCAGCGCCACCGCGGACAGGTCCTGCGCGTCCACTTCCTTGTCCACCACGATCACGACCTTGGTGAAAGAAAGCTGTCCGAGCCCCCACACCGCATGCGCGACCTTCCGCGCCTGGAACGGGTAGGTCTTGTCGATGGACACGATGACGGCGTTGTTGAAAGTGCCCTCCATCGGAAAATTCATGTCCACGATCTCGGGGATCTGTTTTTTCAGTATCGGCAGAAAAGTCCTTTCAATGGCCTTGCCCATGTAATAGTCCTCCATTGGCGGTTTACCCACGATCGTCGTGAGATATATCGGATCGCGGCGCATCGTGACACAGCGCACACGAAACACCGGAAAATCCTCGACAGGCGTGTACACACCCGTATGGTCGCCGAAAGGTCCCTCGGCCGCGAGGTCCGCGGGATCCACGCTGCCCTCGAGCACGATCTCGCTCTCGGCCGGCACTTCGATGTTCACGGTCTTGCATTTCACAAGCTCCACCGGCGCATTTCTCAGAAAGCCGCTCAAGAGAAGCTCGTCCGCGCCGTACGGCAGCGGTGCGACGCCCGAGAACACCGTCGCCGGATCAGCGCCGATCACCACCGCCACGTCCATTTTCTGGCCGCGCCGGCGTGCTTTTTCCGAATGGATGGCTCCGTCTTTCTGCGTCTGCCAGTGCATGCCCGTGGACTGATCGTCATGCACCTGCAGGCGGTACACACCCATATTGCGTTCCCCTGTTTCGGGGTCTTTCGTGAAAACCAGCGGCAGCGTAATGAAACGACCCGCGTCTTTCGGCCAGCATTTCAGGATGGGAAAATCCGAAAGACGGAATTGTCCCTCACCCAGAACGATGTCTTGGCAAGCGCCTCGGCTGACGAGCTTAGGCGGTATATGTGAAAGCTCGGCGAGCTTGCCAAGCAGGCGCATTTTCTCGCCAAGCGCCTTCGGCCTTTCTTTCATGGCGAGAAATCCGCCGATGCGCGCCGCGACCTCCTCGACTTTTTCGCATCCAAGCGCCAGCGCCATGCGTTTCTCGGAGCCGAAAGCGTTGATAAGCACTGGCATGGAGCAGCCCTTCACTCGTTCGAAAAGCAGCGCCTTGCCCCCGCCCGGCATTTTGGAAACGCGGTCCGTGATCTCCGTGATCTCGAGGTCGCGGCTCACCTCCGCACGCACACGCAGCAGCTCCCCGCGCTCTTCAAGCAACTGGGCAAACTCTCGCAGATTTTTTAAACCTTTTTTCACCCTTTACTCCCTGGTCGGGGACAGTCCCCGGGACTGTCCCCGGGGACTGTCCCCTTCACCGCACGATACAGCACGATGACGCCCATCATGAAACGGCGGGTCTCGATATCGGAAAATCCGGCACGCTCGAGATGCCGGACAAATTCTTCGGGCTTCAAAAAGCGCTCGGCGGAATCGGTGAGATACGCGGCCGGGTAGTGTTTTCCGAACAGCGCCTTGCCAAAGAGAGCTACCACCGTGCGCATGTAGGCCTTCCAAACGGCTTTTTTAGCGGCGCTTTCGGGCTCGGTGAGGTCAAGGAAGCTGATGCGGCCGCCGGGCTTCAGCGATCCGTGGACGCCCCGGAGTATGGAGTCGATGTTTTCATAGATGTTTCTCAGCACAAAACCCGAGAGCACGACGTCAAAGCGCGTGGAGTCGAGAGGGAGCTCTTCGGCCTTTTTCAGCACAAGCCTGAGAGGCGCGCTCGACGCCTGAGGCAGTTTTTCATAGCGTTTGCGTGCCACGCGCAGCATTGCGTCGGAAAAATCTAGCCCCACCACCTCCCCTTCGGGGCCGGCCGCCCGGGAGGCCTCCAGCGCCAGGTCCCCAGTCCCACAGCCGATGTCCAGCACCCTCATGCCGGGTTTCACGGCCGCCAACGCCTCGCGGCGCCAGGCATTGTCCAACCCGAGGCTTGCCAAGCGGTTAAATACGTCGTAGCGGTCCGCTAGATGGTCAAACATGCTGCGGATAGAGGCGGAATCGGGTTTACGGGGGTCCATGGCCGGGGTGCTTTTTTTTAGGGTTAAAATGTGGTAATATCCTACTATGGAAGAAGTTAGATTACAAGAAGAACTCCGCAAAACCCGCCATGAGCTCCTACTCCTATACGAAATAGGAAACCTCATACGCAAAGCCCTTCTTTTGGACGAGGTGATATACCTCATTTTGAGCGCCATGACCAGCCACGAAGGCCTCGGCTACAACCGCGCCATGCTTTTCATGATCGATGAGCGCGGAACAGGCCTTGAGGGGGCCATGGGCATAGGACCCACGCACCCTGAGGCCTCCTCCCATGTCTGGAAAATGATCGAAGACAAAAAGATCACTCTCGAAGGACTTCTCGATGTTTACCATAAAGCCGACAAAAAGATCGATATCGAGCTGAACAGGATAGTCAAAGAGATCCGCATGCCCATCGAGAAGCCCTTCGGCATTCTCGCAAAAACCGTGATCAATGACGAACCCTATCATGTCAGCAAAGAAGACGCGCACCATGAGTTGTGCGACATGAGGCTGATCGGTCTAGGGATAACCGATTGCGCCGTCATCCCCCTGCGCGGCCGCGACCACGTGATCGGCGTGCTCGTCGTGGACAACATCTCGACAAAAAAGGATATCCTGGACGAGGATATCCGCACCATCATGATGCTCGCCAACCACGCCGGTCTCGCCCTTGAAAATGCGAAGCAGTACAACGAGGTGATGATCACCTCGCAGCAGGACTCATTGACCAAACTTTGGAACCACGGCCATTTTCAGAAGATACTTCAGGAGGCGGTGAAAGAGGCCTACATCAAGGAAAAAAGCCTAAGCCTCATCGTATTCGATGTGGACGACTTTAAGTCCTTCAATGACACCTACGGCCATCAGGTCGGAGACAAGGTACTGGAGAACATATCGAGAGTGGCGAAAACCGTGATGCGCCGTTTGGACAATCTAGCACGCTACGGCGGAGAAGAGTTCGTCGCCGTGCTGCCCGGCACGACGAAACCCGAGGCGATGAAGCTTGCCGAGCGCTTGCGCAGCGTCATCGAACGGGAGTCGGCCAGCAAAATTTCTACGGACATCCCAAAAAAGGTCACGGTCTCGGTGGGGGTCGCGTCCTTTCCGGAAGACGCCGAGGACAAAGACAAGCTTCTTTTCTGCGCCGACGGCGCGCTCTACGAGGCCAAGCGCACCGGTAAGAACTGCGTCAAGGCCTACCGACGGCCACCCGCCAGATAAGCGAAAAGCTGCTGTTTATAGCGCCAGCGCTTCTTCTTTTTTTCCGTTCGACTGAGCTTTGCCCGCCAACTTCACCGACACGACACGGCTGATGCCGTTTTCCGCCATCGTGATGCCGTACAAGCAGTCGGCGAGATTCATGGTGCGCTTGTTGTGTGTGATGAGGATGAATTGCGACTGACTGATGAATTCTTTTAACACGTGACAAAAGCGGTCCACGTTGGCTTCGTCGAGCGGTGCGTCGATCTCGTCGAGCACGCAGAACGGGCTCGGCTTGACCTTGAACAGCGCAAAAAGAAGCGCAATGGCCGTGAGCGCCTTTTCACCGCCGGACAAGAGGCTGATGTTCTGGAGTTTTTTTCCTGGAGGCCGCGCGATGATCTCGATGCCGGACTCGAGCACGTCGTTCTCATCCAGAAGCACGAGCTGCGCGGTGCCACCGCCAAAAAGTAGGCGGTAATACTCGGTGAAATTTTTCTGGATCTTGGCGAAGGTCTCGATGAAAAGTTCTTTGGTCGTGCGATTGATCTTGAGGATAGTCTTGTGCAAATCCTCCTTCGCCTTCACGAGATCAGCTTGCTGTTGAGAAAGAAAATCGAAGCGCTGTTTCATCTCCGCGTGCTCTTCGATGGCCACGAGGTTTACGGGCCCCATTTTCTGAAGCTTGTCTCTCAGCGTCTGGATGTCCTGTTTCGCCTGCTCCAAGTCGAGCTCGCCGGCCGCAACGGAGTTGCCCACCGCGTTTTCCGTTTCAGCGATATCGCGCTGGACAATGAGGTCCACCTGGTACACGTTGAAGATACGCTCTTTCAACCTGTCCATGGAGTGCCGAAGCTCAGCGCCCTGCATCTCCATCGCATGAGCCGCCTCGGAGGCCTCGCGTAAGAAAGCTTCTTTCTCATGGCGTTCTTTCTCGAGACCGGCCAGGCGCGCGACCACTTCTTCGCGCTCACGGCGTTTGCCTTCGTTCTGCCGGAGAGAGGTGTCGCGCTTTAGCGTCAGTGCCGCACTGCCCTCTTCAAGTGCCTGATTTTCTTTTTCTAGGGATGTTTTTCGGGAAACGGCTTCCTTGGCTTCGGTCTCCGATGAAGTGAGCACCTCTTCCTGGGTCTTTTCGGAATCAAGTATCCACTGCCTATCCTTGGCGGTCTTGTCGCGCCTGGCGGTCAGATGCGTCTGCTGAGAGCGCGTCTCGGCTAGACGCACGAGAAGCGCCTCGCGCTCGGAAGAGCGTTCCTTAGCCCTTTTTTCAGCCTGTTCCTGCGCTTCGAGAAGCGCGTATTCCCTTGCGGCAAATCCGGACATTTTTTCCTGGAATCCCCGTGCCCGTTGGCCAAGCCGCGCTTCTTCGGCGGCCAGCCCCGCCATCTCGTTCCTTACGCGTGACAGGTCCGTTTCAGCCTTGCGCGCCATGTCTTCCATGGAACGCAGACGGCCACGCTGATCTCCGAATTCCGAATGCACGGCCCGCACGCTCTCGGCAAAAGAGCGTATCTCCGATTCCAGATGGCTTTCGTCCTGCGGCTCTAGCGATGATCGGCCGGATCCCAGCAGGCCGCGCACGAAACCGAACAGTTTATCTTTGAACTCCGATATCCTCGCGGCGAGAGGCTGATTCAGCTCAAGCTCCAAAGAACGCATCTCGGCGCCTGTTTTCTCGAGATCAGCTTTGAGCCTCTCCCATTCGCCCGCCGCCGTGGCCTCGTCTTCTTGAAGATTTTTAAGACGGCCGGAAATGACGGCGGATTCGGCCTGCGCCCTTGCGCTTTCGTCCTGCAGGATCGCCTTTTCGGCCGCTAGAGCCGCTAGCCTTGACCGCGCCTCCGCCGCTTCGGCAACGGCACCCCGGATGAAATCGTCCAACGCCTTGAATTCGATCTCCACCGTATCGAGAAAACGCCGACCCTCGGTCTCTTCTTTTTCGGCGGCCACGAGCGCCGCATCGAGGGCGTGGAGTTCGGACTTGAACTGCTCGATGCGCTTGCGTGTCGATTCGCACTGGCGCAGAAGGCTTTCGCGCCTTTCCACGAGCTCCCCCATGCGCTCACGGTTGAGGAGTATCCTGTCCTGCGATTTTCGGATGTCGCCGGCGATGGAAAGCTCCTCGGCGTCTCCCTGACGAAGCGAGGCATCGAGGATCGTGAGTGTTTCGCGCATTTGCGAACACTGGTCCTCGATCGTGCGCGCCGC
>CAZTBX010000076.1:0-1680 GCA_964612035.1 uncultured Planctomycetia bacterium | reverse complement strand
TCGTCGACGGCCGCCGCGTGCGCGCGGTGGCGTCTATGCAGTCCGCTCTCCTGCAGACTGGAAAGCGCCTGCACCTGGGGCCACCCTGAAAGCCCCAGTCCCGCAAGCTCGAGACAACGTCTGCCCGCGTCCCGCAGCGCCTGCTCGGCCTGGGTCAGCTCTTTTCCTTCAAAACCCTCATCGAGCCGTTCCAGGGCCAGACGCATACGGTTCGCGGCCGTCCGGCGTTCGGCATCGTCCGAACGCAATTTGGACAAAGCCGTCTCCGCGCCCGAAGCACGGTAACGGTCGTAAAAGGCCGTGATCGCCTGGCGTACCGGCTCTTCGTCGTAACTGCAGAGCATCGAAATCCAGGCGTCGTTCGCGGATTCTTCTTCAAAAAGCGTATCGAGCACTTTCTCCGCCAGGAGTTCCGACTCCCCTTCTCCGAGCACCGTGAATGCCGGATCCACGCGGCTTTCGATCGGGTTCTCGCGCAGCACCCTCGAACAAAAACCGTGTATCGTGTGGATGTAGGCGTTCTCGAGCTTGCGGCGGACATCCGGCAGCCCCCGGCGCAGGCATTCGCCGATCAGACGGCTTTTCATCTCCTTGGCGGCTTTTTCAGTGAAAGTGATGGCGAGAATGCGGTCCGGGGCGACTCCTTTTTCCGTGATCGCGTGCATAAAACGGTCAATGAGAACGCTGGTCTTGCCGGAACCCGCGCCGGCGGACACGCAGATGTCACCACCCGTCGAACGCACGGCTAGGAGGCGGTCTTTGGAGCTGAATTTTTCCGCGGCGTTATCGCGTTTCATCGGAATAGATCAGCCTCCATTTTTGGAAACGGCAGACGGGGTCGAAACGGCACAGATCGCAGTCCCGCGACACCACCGAGATATCGCCTCCGCGCAGGCGCTCCACGTTGTGCCGTACGCTGTCTTCGGCGCCGCTCAGTATCTGCGCGAACTCGTCTTCCGAAAAAGTCTTTCGATTGCGGTGCAGGCCGAGTTTTTCCCTTCCGGACTCGGCGTAGATCCCGTCCTGTTTCGAATCCTTCAGATAACGAAGCTCAGCGCCCAGCGGCTCGAGTTTAAGGATGCGTTTTAGGGCAAGAAGATACACCGGAAGCTGAAGCTCTAGCCCACGCTCGAGTTTGTCGCGCACCGATGTCGGCCTCTCCGAGCGCTTGTAATCGACGACGAGGCCCTTTTTGTCCGCATCGAGATCGATGCGGTCGATACGCCCTTCGAGCAGAATGTCTCCAGTGGGGCTCTGGATGCGGAGCGCGTCCGTCTCGCCGCGGCCGAACTGGAACTCGAAATGAGCCGGCTTGAGCCCGCGCCGCGGATGGAACAGCGCCTCTTCTTCGGCGAACCGGACAAGCGTGTCCGTCATCGAAGCGCGGTACATCTTTTGCCGGTAAATCGGCTCATGTCGGAAAGGGCTTTTTTTCATGGCTTCGTCGAGTTTTTCGAGAAGCCGTTTTTTCATGCCCTCGAGGTCGTCCCAGAGCGAAGCATTGGAGCGGCGATCGTCTGGGATCTCCTTGTAAAACTGTTCGAGCGCGGCGTGCAGGAGACTACCCATTTCGAGTTTTTCCCGTCCTTCGCGCGGTGGCTTGAGGCACAGCACGCGGTCGCAGAAATACTTGAAAGCGCAGGTGGCATAGGTCTCGAGGCGCGTGGCGCTGAAATGCGA
>CAZTBX010000075.1:0-10805 GCA_964612035.1 uncultured Planctomycetia bacterium | reverse complement strand
GGCGGCAAAAAGATCATTCCCCGCGGAAGCGGGAGACTTCTGTGTTTTCTCGACACCGGACGCGCTGGTGAACGAAACCTTCCCGGCAGATGAGTTATCATCGATCTGAGCCGGCGCCATCATCGAGCACATATGAAACGCACGATTTCCGCCGCAAGCCGTCTTTTCCTGTGATGGCTTAATGAAATTTCCTAGAGGCAGAAGCCATGCTGAAAAACAGATCACGGTGATAAAAGAAAATAAGCTCTTCATAGCCGCTAATTGTACCTTTTACGCTGCCTTCCCCGCAATTTTTTTTGCCACCGCGAGGATCACCAGAAGCAGGCCAAAAACGCACACAACACTCGCTCCCGTGGGAAAATCCAGAAAATAAGAGACCGCCATTCCCAGGATGCTCGCCAGAAACCCTATCCCCCAGCCTAAAACAAGCCGGCCCTTGACCGTCTGCGAAAAAAGGACCGCGGCCGCGGCGGGAACCACCAAAAATGAAAACACCAGAAGTACACCGGCGATCTTGACTGAACTTGTGACCACGATCCCGAAAGACGCGTAAAATAAGAAATCCCACAGCTTGACGTTCATGCCCCGCTTAAAGGCCTCTTCGGGGCGCTGAGAGATCAAAAGGAATTTTTCCCGGTAGAAAAAATGAAACAGCCCCACCGCGGAATAGATCAAAAATATTTTGATCACTTCTTCGGGCCGGACCAGGAGGACATTTCCGATGAGCGCCTGGCGGATATGTTCATCCCCTTCCCCGCAACGGTTATGAACCATAATAAGAATAGCCGCCGATACCACGTAGGTGATACCGATAATTGCTTCCTGTGGAATCTTCTGTTGCCTCAAGCGGCTTAGTGAGAAAAGGCCCGCGCCCACGATTGTAAGTCCGAGGGATATCCAATATGACTCGGCGCTGTGCATGTCGTGGCCTACCAAAAGCGCCAAACTCGCGCCAAGGGCGGCGATCTGGGCGAGCGCCAGATCCACAAAGATGACCTGGCGCTCGATCACATGAAGTCCCAGATAGGCGTGGATACCTGTCAGCACGAGACAGGCCAGCAGCGGCAACGTCATGATCTGGAAAAACTGTTCGATCATGACGTTTTAAAAGCCTCGCTGAGCTGCTTGACGTTGAAATCCATGAGCGCAATGTAATCCGTGAGGCCGGGAAGCTCCCCCACATTCTGACAAATAGTGACGGTCTTTCCACCCGCTCTTTCAGCCACTGCCTCCGCCGAACCGACAGGGTAGAAAGTAGGACGAATAATGATCTTCACATGATTCTTTTTCATGTACCCTTCCAGGAATTGCATGTGTTTCGGCGTGGGTGGAATACCCGGTTTGGGTTCGATATACTGGTTAATTTTGATACCAAGAAAATCAGCCAGATATTCACTGTCTCTGTGATAGGAAACAATTTCTTTGCCCACGCATTGAGCGCAGAGCGTTTTCCATTCAGCAATCTTTAAATCAAGACGAGAAATAAAGTCCTTCGCGTTCTGCTCATAATAAGACGCATTCTCAGGATCTATTTCAACGAGCTTTCCTAGAATCGTCTGCGTCATGATCTTGGCATTTTGAGGACCCATCCAATAATGGGGATTTCCGAAAATATGGAGATCTCCTTCAGACCTTGAAATCTGGTGTGTCGGCACATCAAGAAGCGGGATATTTCTTGAAAGATCGATGCTCCTTTCCCGCCCGCGGAAAAACTGTGGTTTTCCAGCCGCTTCCACCAAAGGATCCATCCACATCTCAAGATCAAGCCCGGTATAAGCGAAGAGGTCCGCCTCTAAGACATTTCGCACATCACTGGGTTTGGGTTGAATGGAATGCACATTGAATTTCGGTGAAGCGACGTGATTCAATGTGACCTTATCACCGCCGACCTCTTTTATGAGATTCGCATAGGTTGTCGTCGTTGCCACAGCCTGCAGAATCTTTTCGCCCGCATAAAGATCTCGGGGAGATAGCGCAAGAAAAGAACCAAATACAACCATTGGAAACGCAGAGATAAAAAACCACTTCCTTAGCTGAAAAAACATTTTTATATCCTCCATTTTTACTGAAGCTTGTCTTTGTGAGCGCCGATCAGGAAAGTGCCCTGAAACATTACTTGGTTGTCATCACGGCCGTCGGCAAGATCGATGTGACTAAACTGCACTCTCCAGCGAGCAAATTCACTCTGATAAAATGTGAGATACCCCGTATAACCCACATCGGCTTTATCTGGATTCTCGAGAGGATTATCCACCAGCTCTACGGTGTCAAACCGAAACCCCGTCGACCACTGCGGATGGAATCGAAAATGCAGTAGCCCAAATCCTCCATAAAGAGTTCCATCAAGATCACTTTCTTCACGGTTCATATAGAAAAGCTCGCTCTGGAGTTTCAAATGCTGGTTAGGGCTTAAATGGTGGATGAGCGTCGTATCGAGTCCATAAATCTGAACCTCGAAGTCCGGATCCGCATCTTTGGATCCCGCTAAATAGGTTCCGCCCAGTTCCAGTCCCGTCGTATCTGAAATATCCAGATAGTTTTTCGAATGGCCAAAAAGCGTGGGACGTCGACGGACGGTCCCAAAAGCAGTGCCATCCTCGCCATTCCCTCCCTCGATAATACCGAGGTTGAGCTCATGGGTCATCGGTGTTGGAAGCGTAAGGATCTTTGTGAGATCCGCCCCTGACTTGCTCAAGCCTTCAAGACCAAAATAGCGCTGGATGACAAGCGGTTCGTCAACCGTCTCAAGACTGTCCCTATGCGGAGCGTTGGTCTTGCCGATTTTTGGCCGAAACTTCCCCACTCGTCCAGTGATATCCAAAGGAAGCTCGTAGCGAGTCAGATACATTTCTTCGAGCTCCGCCGCTTCGAAGTCAGAGAAGGCGATCGTCGAATCAAAACGGGAATAAGGGTCAACATTCGCCCCGAAGACGATTTCGATCTCTCGGACACTGATCCGGTCCGCACCTTCTGTGTCTGCTTTGGGACTATCAAGCTTTAAAACAACGTCACCCAAAACGCCAATATCCGGGTTAAATTTACCCTGGACAGCCGTTGACTGGAAAAAACCGCCTGGTTGCTGAGGAGCGGGTTTTGGTGGGCTCGCCTCTTTTGACCCTTTAAGATAAACAATTTCCTTTTGCTGATTCTCAACAATGACTTTGAGATCACCGACCACTTGCCTCAACTCTCTCACCTCTTGCGTCAAAATCTCTAATTCATTCGCATGAGCTGGTTTATTTAAAACGCAAAGGGCACAAAAAAGAACGAGAAAAAAGATACGCATAATTCCTCCCAAAAATATAAAAGAACGGTTTTTAAAAAATTCTTTTACTACTTTTTAGGAAGAAATCGGAGGGGACCTGAGGCGGGTGGTTAAAAAAAGATTAGTACTGGGAAATAAAGATTGTGTAAAAAATATATAAAACAGAAAAAATGCAGCGACGATAACAACACCTGCCTGCAAAGCAACGTGCATCGGATGGAGACTAAGCTGGTAAATTGGGCAGGACTGATGGGTCGAGTGATCAAAATCACTTCCGTGGGTGTGTGGGACAACAGACAACGCACCAATAAGTGCAAGGCACACGACACAACCGACGATTAAAACGGCAAAGACTTTTTTCATGATGCGTTTTATAGTATCAAATTGGTAGCTCCTGGTCATCAAGCGTTTTATCGGGCCTTTATTAAGGCGAGTTTTTTTCGTCTTGGCAAGGATTTGATGGCGGCCTCGCGTTTCAACGCCGCGGAGCGGCTGCGGCAGGCCTCGACATAAACGATCTTTGCCGGCCGCCGGCTTCGCACATAGCGGCTGCCACGGCCTTTTAGGTGTTCGATGAGGCGTTTTTTGGCATCGCGCGCTATCCCGCAGTAAAGGGACTTGTCCACGCAGGAAAGAACATAGACAGACCAGACGGCTGAACGCTCAGACGAGGATGAGCTTCGCGGGGGCAAAACCGTTGAAATTCGCCGTGGCGCTAGCACAGGAATAGGCGCCGATGTTTTTCACGTACACCACGTCGCCGACGTAAAGTTCCGGGATCTCTTCGTTCAGGGACAGCGTATCGAAAGAATCACAGGTGGGGCCCGCGAGAGCACTCAAAAATTTCTGCCCGCGCCGCAGTGTCTTGAACTCGTAGCGGCAGTGGTCGAACACCATGCCAGAAAAGTCTCCGTACACGCCGTCGTTCAAATAATAATAATTCTTATTGAAGCGGAAAGCGCGTCCCGTCACCTGCGTCACAAGCACTCCGGCGGGTCCAGCGAAAAACCTTCCCGGCTCGGCGATGAATTTCACGGACTTAGCGAAACGCGACCTCATCTCCTGCCTGATCTGTGCGGCCATCCTTTCGAAATTGACGCCCACTTCGTTGTCGAAATGCTGAATGGGAAAACCGCCACCGATATCCACCATCTTGAGCGGCATCAAGTCCTCCTCGGCGTCCTTGAATATCCCAGCGGTGATCTCGAGCGCTTGTAAGTAGTTTTCCACGTTCGTGGACTGCGACCCAACGTGAAAGCTCACCCCCATTGGCACGAGGCCAAGCGACTGGGCTTTTTTCAAAAGGTACACGGCATGGTCGCTGTCGGCGCCGAACTTCAGCGAAAGCTCGACCACACTGCCCTGATTGGCGACTTTGATGCGGATGAGGACATGCGCGCCCGGGTAATACTTGGCAAGTTTGTATAGCTCAGGTTCATTGTCGAACGTCATCAGCTTCACGCGTTTTTTCTGCGCATACTGGATGTCTTCGCCGGACTTGATGGTGTTGGCAAAAATGATCTTTGACGGCTGAGCGCCCAGATTCAGCACAAGCTTCATCTCGGCCGCACTCGCCACGTCAAAAGACGCACCGAGCTTGATGAAGGTCTTGATCACTTCCGGATGGGGATTAGCTTTGATGGCGTAATACGGCGTCACCTCCGGAAGGCATTTCCTAAAACGCTGGTACTGCCGCTCGAGCACCGAGCGCCTCATGATCATGAGAGGCGTGCGATGCTTCTTGATCATCGTGCGGATGAGATTTTCGACGCCGTTGGTTTCGGCTTTAGACTTTGGCGGGTTCAGACTGAGCGTGGCGGACATAACTGTTGACTCTCTCCGCCGGATCGACGAGGAATGTCGTGAACTGCCACACGTCCTCTTCATCGATCTTCGGGATATCGAACTTTGTGTATTTGGTGTTCAGGTTTTGCAGCGGTGTCCAGTCCACGGCCTTGGACACGAAAGGCTTGATGTAGGGGATGGAGACACCCAGGATCTCTTCGTGATCGATGTCATCCGGGAGGCGAAAACCGCTCTCGGGATGACGGATCATCCACATCGCGGCCGCAACCACCGAGATCGCGACCTGAAGTGTGGTCGCATTCTGATGCGGGACAAGGCGGCGCGTCTCTTCGATGTCGAGCAGGCTGCCTGTCCACCAGGACTTGAAATCATGGCCCATGAGAAGCACCCCGAGCTCATCGCGCCCGCTTGTGATCTCATCGTTCAAAATACGCTGTTTCTCCTGCATCTTGAACTGCCTCATCTCCAGCTCATGCAGCGAGTTGATCGCGGCATCCGTGGGGCAGTAAGCATAATGCACGGTAGGCCTGTAAACAGCCTTTCCGTCCTCCCACACCGTGAGTCTGTCCGAGATGCTGAACGCCTCGCCATGGCGTATCACCATGCCGGTGATCTCACCGCAGGGGACCCATGAGCGGACCCAGGTCTTCATGCCAATAGAAGAAAGGCAGATCTGGTTTTTCGGGCCGACTTTGTGAAAATAAGCTTTTTTTGGGATGTAGCGCTCGTGTGTCCCCCATCCGAGCTCGGCGGGGGCCACTCCTTCTTCGAAAAAGCCCTCGATGCTCCAGGTGTTCACGAATTCGTTCACTTCTTTTGGCTTGTTGGTGATCTGCGTGTCGCGTTCGCTGATGTGGATGGTCTTGACACCCGTAAGCTGAGCGAGCTTGGCAAAATCCTTTTCCGTGATGGCCTTTTCGAGCTTCACCCGCCGCGGGTCTTTCGGTTTTTCTTTTAGGATCTTTTTCGTAATGTCGATGAGGGCGCGCTTCGTGAAATGGGACACGAGGCCCGGGTTCGCTCCGTGGTCGACGATGGCCGTAGGATTTTTTCCTCCGTTTTTCTTCGCCCAGCCATCGATCATCTTCCGCACTTCCATGTGACGGGCATACAGCGTGTACTTCGTGGGGTCATTTCTCTGCGAGTCCTTGTAGGGATCCCATTCCTCGACGGAGGTGTTCACGTACAGAACGCCGTTGTCGCGGCACCACTGAAGGATGGCCCGGCACTCGATGTTCCAGGCAAGATCAATGATCATGTCGCCAGACCCGACGAATTTGGGGAGAAGTTTCGTGTAGTTTTCCTGCGTGACACGCTCCATCAGGTACTTCACGCCTTTGGCGAGAGCATCTTTCACCCTTTTACGGTTGTCGACAAAATCCATGATCGTGATGCGGGAGGCGGGTATGTCGATGAGTTTCAGAACGAGAGGGATCGCGCACTGCGAGACGGAGCCGCAGCCGATGATGAGAAGCTTGCCTTTGAACTTGACCTTCAATTATCCCCCTTCACTTGGTGCGTCGTTACTCCGACATTATACTATCGCGTTGTTTCATCATCCATAACTTTTGTCTGCTGTTCCAGCGTCTGGGGATCGAAACGGAGTGCGCGCAGTTTCGGTGCGAAAGCCGCCGTTACCGCGACGACAACAAGCGTGAGCGCGCCTCCCACTGCGACGCACGGGACAGTCCCTATCCACGAAGCCAGCATGCCGCTTTCGAAAGCGCCGAGTTCATTGGAGGCGCAGATAAATATCCAGTTCGCCGCGGCGACACGGCCACGCAGGTGGTCGGGAGAAAGAAGCCTCAGCATCGAGCGACGGATGATGACGCTCACGCCGTCGAACACGCCACTTAAAAAAAGCATTGTCATCGAAAGCCAGAAGTTCTTTGAGAACGCGAACACAAGCATGCTGATCCCAAAAGCCGTAACGGTCACGAGCAAATTGCGTCCCGCGCGGCCTATCGGCGGACGGTGCGTCGCAAAAAGCGTGCTCACGATGGCCCCCAGAGATGGAGCCGCGTTGAGAAGCCCGAGGCCTTTGGCGCCCACGTGAAGGATGTCGTTTGCGTATATCGGTAAAAGCGCTATCGCCCCGCCAAAAAAAACGCCGAAAAGATCCAGCGCTAACGCCGCCAGAAGCGGCTGGTTGGCAAATACAAACCGCCAGCCCTCGCTGATGCTTCTTAAAAACGGCTCGTTGGCCTCAGGCACGGGGTCCGGCTTTGGGGCTATCCAGGCCGTGCTCACCCACGAAAATGCCACGCAGACCGCGATCACGGCATAGGACACCGCGGCCCCCCATGCGTCAAAAACAAACCCGATGACAGCTGGCCCTATCACCGCACAGCTCAGCCAGGTACTAGTGATCCACGATGAAGCGTTGACGGTGAGCGGCTTTGGCACCACCTGCGCCTCGAGTGCCGTGCTCGCCGGGTCCGCGAATCCGCGGGCCACACCGAAAAGGAACACCACCGCATACAACGCGAGAACGGACACAGTGTCTCCCTGAGAGGAGATCCAAACAAGGGCCAGCGCACAGACCAGCGAGGCTGCGCGCGTGATGAGCAGGATATTCCTTCGATTGAAATAGTCGGCGATATGCCCGCCGAATGGTACGAGCGAGATCGCGGGGATCGCCTCGATGAGCCCAAGCCAGCCAAGTGCCAAAGCACTGTGCGTGATCTGGTATATCTGGAAACCGATGACAACGGCCAGCGCCCGGCCCGCAAACGCATAAAACGCCACGCCTCCCAGAAAAAAGCGGACATCAGCTATTTGCAGAGCATCGGAAAAATGGCGGCGTTCCGCAACGGGTTTCATTCGTTTGCCTTGGTTGATCTAGCGACTGCCGTCTTTAGGAGGACGCACCACTTCACGGCGTTCGGGGGGAGGAGGCGGTTTCTGCTCACTTTCCTGCTGCGTGCTATTTGCATCGGATTTTTGAGTGGCCTGTTCTTCCGGTCGCGGCAGAGGTGGAGGCGGAAGTGTTTCCATTTGCCTCTCTTGCTGACCGCCCGGTAGCGGCGGGACATTAGTTTCCTCTCCAGGAATGGGACTCGGTAGAGGCGCGGCTATCGTTCTAACTTCGGGCTTTTTCGGCCGTTCTGGCCATACACCTTTATTCTCAAATTGGCCTTTCTGTTTCATTTCGGACATGCGGCCGCGGATATTCTGCAGGTCCGGCACTTTGCCATGGCGGCCCTGCCTCTCAAAAGTCTCTACGCGCTGATCGATATGGCGTATCACCTTTTCGCCGTCTAAGCGGTCGGCCAGCGTCATGCCATGCGGCCTGAAACGAAACTCACCTCGACGATACACTTCCGTCTTTTGGTGGGCGCCAACGATGACCGGTTCATGTTGTTTTGAAACGTTTCCTTTCTCATCCAGGCCGTACACATAAACTTGAGAATCGGAAAAGTTAAAAACTTCACTGCCCCGGTCGCCGTAAGTCGTACGAAAATCCGTGCCACGCACCGCAACGATGGCGGTCGGCGTCTGCACTTCGAACTTCGATTCTTCCGGCAGCTCAGCGAGCTTTGCGAAGATGCCACCCTGTTCCAGCCCTATTTCACTCGGATGCACTGAGCGTAGCGTCGCTTTCGTGTTTTCCTCGATGCGTGCGATATTTTTCCAATTGCCATCATAGGCGACGTCGACGGAAGAGTTATCGTCCGTCGTGATGACATCTCCTGCCTGCAAGAGATCGCCGTCCTTCAGTGCCCGCGGCTTGGCGCCGGCCCTTACAAGCTTGGCATCGCCTTCCAGGTCCATGATCTCGGCTTTAAAAGCTTCTTCGGCAAAAGCAAAAACAGGCGAGAACAAAAAGACCGTGGTAAGCAGACAAAGCGCTTTTTGTGCGCGTGAGGGCATGCGGAAATGATAGCAGATTTAAGGGGTGCGCGCTATATTACCTCTCATGAGCCCGTCCTTACTCCTCAAAACGATTGATTTAAATCTCAAAGAAGCGGCCCAATTTTTGAGGTCCGTCCGGTCGAATGACACCTGCGTCTATGTCGCTTCGGGCCCCACCGCGCACCGGTGCAACGAGTTTCCCGATGCGGATCTTATCGGCGTGAATAACACCTGGAAGATCATGAAACAAAAACCAGCCGCAATGCTGACACAGTGCAGCCGGTACATCGATGCCATGGACCCAAAGTTCGTGCCCTGGGTTCTCTGCCCAACGCAGGTCTGGGGCACCGGACATTACATCGACGCGTTTGGGTGCGACTTTCCAAAAGAACAGATGCGTACGTTTGAAATTCTCGAAGAACGCTTCCTCGATACCGGAAAGATGATACAAAAATTGAACACAAAACAGCTGCCGGTGATGCTGCGCTTTGGCAGCCTCGGGACTTACGGGCTCATTTTCTGCGCATTGGCGGGATACCGGAAGATCGTCTGCTGCGGTCACGACGGCGGCGTCGGCAGACATCCTCTTCTCAGCACTTCGATCAAGACCAAAGAGCACAACGTGAATCTAAAGCGCACGCGTGAACTGGCCTTGGCTCTGGTTCAACACAAGCACTGCCCCGAGATCGTTTTTGTCCAAGACCTGAATGTTTAATATTTTTCGGACCAAGCATCCTGCCGCAGCACTAGGTGTCCAAAGCCTTCTGAAGAAGGCGCGCTCCGCTGACGTCGTCACCGACCCATTCCCGCACCTGGTGATACGCCAGGCGCTGGACACTTCCCTGTACGAGCGCCTGGCGGCCGAATTTCCATCAGATGAGATTATGATGAAAGGTAAGACACCGGGCAACAATAAAAAACATTTTTACGGGGCCTGCAGCGTGCTGACGGATGAAAGGATCAGCCCTGCTTGGAGGAATTTTTTCAAATACCACGTGTCGAACCACTTTTATCAAGAAATACTCAGGCTTTTCAACCGTCCGGTACGTGAGCGCTTTCCGGAACTGGAGAGGCGCTTAGGTAAAAAATTAAAACGTCTCCGGACAGGCATTCGGCGCATGGACGAATCCGTCGCCGAAGCTTTGCTGGACTGTCAATTTGGGATCAATTCACCGGTCTTGGACCAGTCCTCGACGGTACGAGGGCCGCACATCGACGGACCGGACACGCTCTACCAGTGCATGCTTTATTTCCGTGAGGAGCATGACAATGCCGGAGGAGATTTGGAACTTTACCGTTTCAAAGATGGGATCGATCTTTCGACCATCACACCGAAGGCCATTGATAGCAGTCTCGTGTCAAAGGCAGCCACCGTCCCTTACGAAAAAAACACGCTGATCGTTTTTCTTAACTCTCCGCGGTCGCTGCATGGCGTATCCCCTCGGGCAGTAACTCCCTTTACGAGGCGATATGTAGGTGTCTTAGGTGATCTTCAGCTAAAGATCTTTCCGCGACGGATCTCCTAGAGAGCCTCCAGCTTTTCGGTGAGCTCAAGCCACGCTTGCTCATTTTTCTCGATGAGCTTGGTGAGCTCTTCATAGCGGTCATGGCGCTCTCTCGACCAGGACATCGAGTCCTTCATGAAATCCTGATGGATGGCTTCGTGTTCTTTTTTGTACGCAGAGAGCTCGGCGTCGATTTTTTTCATGCGACTTGAAAGTTTGCGTTTCTCAGACTCTAGTTCTTTTTTTAGGTGATAATCAGAATTGGTCTTCGCGGCCGGTTCTTCGGCCCTCGCCTTGGCTCCATCGGTCTGACTCAGTTCATCCTTCAGCATGTTTTCCAGGCGATACACGTAGTCTTCGTAACTCCCGGGATA
>CAZTBX010000074.1:0-5348 GCA_964612035.1 uncultured Planctomycetia bacterium | reverse complement strand
GATCTGCGCGATCTGCCGCCGTACTTGTTTGAAAAAATGGGGCTTGTCTAGCTGCCCCGTCACTTTTTTCTGCCGCAGGTCATGCAGTTCCTTGTGAAGCGACGCGACTTTCTGGTCCAGTTCCTGCGCGCTCAGCGACCGCATGTCTCTTGCCTTAGGCTGTGCCATTGGGACTCCTACACCACTTCCCGGCGTGAAATGAACCGGGTCCGAAACGGTATCTTGAAAGCGGCGAGTCGCATGGCCTCGCGTGCCAACTCTTCCGGTAAACCTTCGACCTCAAAAAGGATCTTGCCGCGCTTGACGACGGCGACCCAAGTCTCGACCATACCCTTGCCTTTGCCCATGCGCGTTTCGGCCGGTTTTTTCGTCACGGACTTATCAGGAAACGCGCGGATATAAACTTTGCCAAGCTTCACGTTGCGCGAGATGGCCACACGAGCGGCCTCGATCTGCACGTTCGTGAGCCAGCCGTTTTCCAGCACCTGCAGACCAAACTCACCATAGCTCATCTTTGAACCGCGCTGGGCGGAACCTTTTCTGCGGCCTCTCTGGCTCTTGCGGTATTTGACCCGTTTAGGCATCAACAGCATGGCTGGTCTCCTCGGTTTCCGGCGCCACCGCCTTTACTTCCACTTTCTCGGCCTTCTTCAGAATGATGTCTCCCTTGTAAACCCATACTTTGATGCCGATCTTGCCGTAAGTGGTCTGCGCTTCCGCAAAACCATAATCGATGTCCGCGCGAAGCGTGTGCAACGGGACGGTGCCCTCGTGATACCCTTCGGAACGGGCGATCTCGGAGCCGGCGAGGCGGCCTTTGGTCTGTACCTTGATGCCTTTGGCGCCGCTGTCCATGGCCTGCTGGATGCTCTTTTTCATCGCACGGCGGAAAGCGATGCGCTTCTCGAGCTGAAGCGCGATGTTTTCGGAGATGAGCTGCGCGTTCGTCGACGGGCTCTTGATCTCCATGATGTTGATATGCACTTCTTTGTTGCCCGTCATGTCCTGCAGGTCTCCGCGCAGGCGGTCGATGTCCGCGCCTTTGCGGCCGATGATGACGCCCGGACGCGCGGTGTGAATATACACCTTGATCTTGTCGCTGGCGCGTTCGATGTCGACTTTGGCGATGGCAGCCTGGTTGAATGACTTCAGCACGTGCTTGCGCACTTTCAGGTCCTCGTGCAGGAACTTCGCGAAATCCTTTTTGCGCGCGTACCACCGCGAACTCCAGGTCTTGATGTAGCCGAGGCGAAAACTAATGGGATGAACTTTTTGGCCCATGTTACTTGGCTCCTACGGTTTTCTTATTCATCGTTTTCACGCCGCGATTTTTCGCTGGAACGGCCGGGGCCGAGGGCGCACCTGTGGCCTTGGGTCTCGGTTTAAGCGCGGCTCCGTGATGCTGCTTGACCAGATCAAGCTCCAAATAAATGTGGCTTGTCCTCTTTTTGATGCTCGAGGCGCGGCCCATGCTCGCCGCACGGAAACGCTTCATGCTCGGACCGCCGTCGGCCAGTACTTTCGAGACCATGAGGTCCGCTGCCGGCACCTGCGAATTCTTTTCCGCCGCGTCCAGCGCCTGCTTCAGAAGCTTCTGCAAAATACCTCCCGCGCGGCGCGGGGAACCGTTCAGGATGGCCTGTGCCTGGCTCACGCGCTTTTTGCGGATGAGGTCGATGACATAGCGCACCTTTCGCGGTGAGATCCTCACGAATTTGACGGATGCTTGGGAGATCATTTATGTGAGCTCCGCCGCCATCTTCGTCATCGCTCCGTGTTTTCTGAACGTACGCGTGTGGGAAAACTCACCCAATTTGTGTCCGACCATGTTCTCCGTGATGAACACCGGGATAAAAATCCTCCCGTTATGGACCATCATCGTGAGTCCCACGAAATCCGGCGTAACCGTCGAACGGCGCGACCAGGTCTTGATGGGCTTGCGCTCGCGCTGTTTCTGCATCGCGAGCACCTTTTTCATTACCTTCTCGTCCACATAAGGACCCTTCTTGACTGAACGACCCATAACTTAGCGCGGCCTCCTGGATACGATGTATTTCGAACTCGGATTTTTGCGGCGGCGTGTCTTGAAACCCTTGGCCAAGATGCCGCTTCTCGAGGTCGGATGTCTTCCGCCGGAAGCCTTGCCTTCGCCGCCACCCATCGGATGGTCGACGGGATTTTTCGCGACAGCACGTGAGGCCGGCCTGCGACCGAGCCAACGATTGCGTCCCGCCTTGCCAAGCGACCTGTTCTCGTGATCGATGTTCCCCACTTGGCCGATAGTCGCCTTGCAGTCGAGTCTTACGAGTCTTATTTCACCAGAGGGCAGCTTCACATGCGCCTGCTCACCTTCTTTGGACATCAGGATGGCATAGCCGCCGGCGCTGCGGACGATCTGCCCGCCTTTTTGCCTGTCAAACTCAAGATTGTGTATCTGAGCGCCCAGCGGGATCTCACGGAGCGGAAGCGCATTGCCGGGTTGGATCTCGGACCCGGGGCCGCTGGACACCGTCATCCCGATCGTGAGACCTACCGGCGCGAGGATGTAGCGCCTCTCTTTGTCGGTGTACTCGATGAGAGCGATACGGGCGCTGCGGTTCGGGTCATACTCGATGGAGAGGACTTTACCCGGCACGCCGATCTTGTCGCGCTTGAAATCGATGATGCGGTAATTCTTCTTGTGCCCGCCGCCACGTCGGCGCGAGGTCATGCGGCCATGCGAATTGCGTCCGCCGCTGCGCTTCAAGCTCTCGACGAGGGATTTTTCCGGCCTCTTGTGCCTTGGAGACAGCTCGGAGAAGTCCGAGATCACCGTCCAGCGAAGCGAAGGCGTTCTAGGTCTGAAACTTTTTGTACCCATGATCTTGTCCTATCCTTTAAGCCAGGTCGATCTTGTGACCTTGTTTGAGCGTGACCACGGCTTTTTTCCAATCCGGCGTCTTGCCGAGCTGAGCGCGCACCTTTTTCAGCTTGCCGGCCATCACCTGCGTGTTCACGTCCTGCACTTTGACCTTGTAAAAGTCTTCCACAGCCTTCTTGATCTGGATCTTGTTCGCGCTCTTCCCCACGGCGAAGAAATACTTGTTGATCGAGGACTGAACTGTCCCTTTTTCCGTGCGTAGCAGTGTTTTTAAAATGTCCGTGTCGTTCATGCCTTCAGCCTTTTCAAGAGTCCTTTGTATCCGGCCTGCGTGATCATGCATTCCTTGTGCGAGACCACGTCCAGCGCGTTCACTTCATCCGCCGTCTTTACGGAAACGGTCGGGATGTTCCTGGACGCCAAAAGCAGATTACGGCTTTTCTGGTCCACGACAAGCAGCGGTTTTTCGAGTTTAAAAGTTTCAAGGATCTCGGCTATGAGCCGCGTCTTTGGCTCGCTGAGCTCGAGCTGTTTCAGCATCACGAGCTTGCCACCGGCCACTTTGTCCTTCACGCCTTCGACCACGGCCTTGCGGCGTAACTGCGCCGGGAGCGAATAAGAATAGTCCCTGGGCGATGGTCCGAAAGTGGTCCCGCCCCCTCTCCAAAGAGGTGAACGAATGGAGGCATGACGGGCGCGGCCGGTGCCTTTTTGCTTCCAGGGCTTTTTACCACCGCCTCTCACTTCTCCGCGGGTTTTCGTCGCCGCCGTGCCCTCGCGCTCGCCGGCCTGGTACATGAGAACGGCCTGATAGATAACGTCCGTATTCACGGGGCCCTCGTGGAAAAGCGGGTCCAGATCCATTTTCTCAACGGCCTTGCCCTTTAGGTCGAACACTTCAAGCACGCCGTTCTTGGACGGACCTGCGGCTTTGACCGCGCGTGGCTTTTTCGTAAGAGTCTTTTTGGCCACCAGCTTCGTCTTGCGCGCCGCGTGATGCTTCGTGGTCCTTGAATTCTTTTTCTTACGGCGTTCGGGCATTATTTCTTCCCTTTATCTCCGCCGCTTGCCTTCTTGGCGCCTTTGGCGAGCGGGTCTTTCTTCGTGGATACTTTCTGTTCCAGTTTTGGCTTCACGCCCATGGGACGCTTGAGCGATCTGCGGATGAAAAGAAGCTGCCTGTCACCGCCCGGCACAGAGCCCTTGACTACGAGAAGGTTTTTCTCGGCGTCGACTTTGATCACCTCGAGATTCTGCACCGTCGTAGTCGCGTCGCCCAAATGTCCCGGCATGTGATGCCCGGGCCAAACCCTTGAAGGAAAAGAGCTGGCACCTACAGAACCGATGCGCCGGTGGAACATGGAGCCGTGACTTCCCGGACCGCCGCGCCAATGCCAACGCTTCATGCCCCCCGCGAAACCTTTTCCGATGGAGCGACCCTGCACATCCACGAGGTCTCCAGGCTTGAAAATATCCACTTTGATCTCCTGCCCGAGCTCATAATTTTCCTGCTCGGTCAGGGGAACTTCCTTGAGATGTCTTTTTAGCGCGAGCTTATTCTTTTTGAAATGGCCCAGTTCGGGCTTATTGAAAACTTTTTCCTTTGCGTCGCCGTAACCGATCTGGGCGGCCTTGTAGCCATGCTTTTCTTTGGACTTCAGTTCCGTCACGATGCAAGGGCCGGCCTCCAACACCGTGACGGGCACGCGAGTGCCTTCCGGTTGGATGAACTGCGACATCCCGAGTTTTTGGCCTAAGATCGCTAACATGACTTCCTCTTTATTTGATCTCTACGTCGACGCCGGCCGGAAGATCAAGCTTCCTCAGCGCGTCGATGGTTTTGGCCGTCGGATTCAAAATATCCAAAAGCCGCTTGTGCGTTTTCATGAAAAACTGCTCTCGTGACTTTTTGTCGATGAACGCGGAGCGATTCACGACGATGAGCTCGCTGTCCGTAGGCAGCGGCACCGGTCCCGAGACCTTGGCCCCCGTCCTTTTTGCCGTATCAACGATCTCGCGCGCGGACTGGTCCAGCACGCGGTGATCGTAGGCCCTAAGCCTGATCCTGATCTTTTGCTGAACGGCGGGTGTGGCCATGCTTACCCCAATATCTCCGTGATGACACCGGCACCCACGGTGTGGCCACCTTCGCGGATGGCGAAGCGAAGCTCTTTTTCCATGGCGATGGGGGTGATGAGCTCGGCTGTGACGGTGACCGAGTCACCGGGCATGACCATCTCAACGTCTTTGGGGAGTTGGATGACTCCCGTCACGTCTGTGGTCCTGAAGTAGAACTGGGGACGATAGCAGTTGAAGAAGGCGGTGTGACGGCCTCCCTCTTCTTTGGTCATGATGTACACTTCCCCTTGGAACTTCGTGTGGGGGGCGATGGATCCGGGCTTGGCAAGGACTTGACCGCGTTCTAAGTCGTTCTTTTCAATACCGCGAAGGAGAACGCCAACGTTGTCTCCGGCTTGGCCGTCGTCTA
>CAZTBX010000073.1:0-3812 GCA_964612035.1 uncultured Planctomycetia bacterium | reverse complement strand
CCCGGCATGCCGATGAGACGCCAAAACTTCTCGCGTTCCCCGTAAGAATTAAGGTAAAGGCCTGTGATGTCGGCGATATCCTCTTCCCTTTTCCCGATGGCGTCAGCCAGCACTGCAGGGCCAGTCACTTCCCTTTTCCACCGCAGCCGCCCATATTTGGATCGCCTGGCGTCGAACAGTTTTTCTTTCACGGCATCGAAAGAGGCCCCGTGGCCGGCGCATTTGTTGCGGAAATCGGCCTCGTCGATGGTTTCGGCTTCCACTTCCCACCAGTTTTCCAGCGTGGGCATGTCATGCGTTGATATGGCCGCGATGGAATTTTTGCGGTACCGCTCCAGGCGCTTGAAATCATGCGTCACGGCCCAGTCCTTGGCCCAGCGCTGTATCTCCATGCCGGGAATGGCGTATTCCTCAAGCACGCGGTAGGAACACTCGGGCACGGTGCCGAGGTCTTCGGCGCAGGGCAGCATGCCGCTTGACTTGACGATCTCTTCCACGATACGACGGCCGTGACCTTCCCAGACCTTCTCATCCGGCGGATCAAAACCGGCGTGTCGCTCTTGTCCGCGGGTGAGCGTCCACACCCGGAAAACGCCGACGAAATGATCAATACGGAAAAGGTCGTAAAAATTTCCGGCATAACGCAATTTCTCATGTAGATAGTCGTAGCCGGCCGCGGCGATGTTGGGCCAGTTGTACGGTGGCATGCCCCATTCCTGCCCGTCGGCAAAATAAAGGTCCGGAGGGGCACCGGTAGAAAGACCCAGCTTGAAATACGACTGATTCGCCCAGACATCAGCGCTGTCCCTGGAAACCAAGAATGGGAGATCGCCAACCAGAAAAACACCTTTTTGGTTGGCGTATTTTTTCACCTCGGTAAACTGTAGATAGAGCTGCCACTGCAGCCAATATTGAAATTCGACGCTTTCCCGCTCGTTTTCTGGAATGCGTTGCTCCGCCTTGGGCCATTCCTCCCAGCCCCGCTCCTGCATCCGCGTCTTCAACACCTTGAACAGCGCGTAGGATCGTATCCAAAAATGATTTTCATCGACATAGCTCTTAAACGCCTTGTCGCCGCGCTTGTCCCTTTGCCGGAACATTTCCAAAAGGATCTCAAGTTTTGCTTTTTTCACTTCGGGGTTAAAACGGGGAGGGCGTATGGGAAACTTTTTCTTCAGTGCGGCGATGGCTCGTTTGAACTTTTCGGCGGAAACGGACGCAAGCCTGCCAAGTGACAAATGCATAGGCTCCAGCGCGAAAGAGCTGGCTGAATCATAAGGCCTGAAGCTGAACCC
The DNA here is from genome assembly GCA_964612035.1 of uncultured Planctomycetia bacterium. Classification (GTDB taxonomy): domain Bacteria; phylum Omnitrophota; class Gorgyraeia; order 2-02-FULL-51-18; family 2-02-FULL-51-18; genus CAZTBX01. The sequence continues at coordinate 2,517 of CAZTBX010000073.1, read as the reverse complement.
CACATCGTTCATGGGGAGAAGCTGGATGAGGCTGATACCGGCCGAACGACTCCAGTCGACGAGAAGTTCCAGGTCCGGTAGCTCGCCGACGCCTACGCTCTTTTTGGAATAGATCGAAAAAAGAGGCGTCACGACACCGGCACGGCGCCGGACCCCCAGCCTTTTCCATTGCCTGCCGAACGCCGACGACAAAAAAGACTTCTGATCAGCCTGCATGAAAAGAGTCCAGGCTAAAACGCCTGGCATCATCAAGCTTCACAATGATCAAAAGACATGCCGCCCATAAAAATGCGTCCATCGTCAGCACCTGGGGCAGCGAAAGCGTGAGCCCCTCTGTGCCAAAACAGCCGCAGTCCTTGAGCGGGAGATGCCGCAAAAGCGCCGAGGCCACCGTGACCATGAATACGGTGTTCATGGCCCACGCCGCCACCAGGGCCTCGCGCGTCCAAAGACCTGCAATGAGGAACACGCCGGTGACGAGTTCCGCCCACGGAAACCACACGGCGAGCGGCCAGGCGATGGAAGCGTCGACGATCTTGTAGCTTAGGATCACCGAAAAAAAATCATGCGGCGACTCGAGTAGTTTGAAATAACCCGAGACCGCGAACACGGTGCCCACGAGCACACGGAGCATTGCGAACATCCAGGACCGCTTCATCGCTTATCTCCGTGCTTGGCGAAATAGGCGTTCAGGCCGGCCTCAAGAGCATCCACCCCCGTGACCCTTTCCCCGTTCAGAAAAAAAGTCGGTGTGCCTTTCACGCCCATGGACTCGCCGGCCGCTTTTTCTTTCAGCACGGCTTCTTCGGTGCCGGCATCGCTCAAACAAACATCCAGTTTCTGGATATCGAGCCTGGCGCGGGAAGCGATATCGTGGATAAGCGGTTCGGCATCTCCGGCCTTGGACCACAGCCCCTGTTCTTCGAACAAAAGCTCATGAAAGGGCCAGAATTTCTTCTGCCGTGAGGCGCATTCCGCATAAACGGCCGCTCGTAGGCCGTAGCGATGCTCACTGATGGGATGAAATCTTGCCTGAAGAAAAATGCGGGAGGGGTAAGTCAGAAGGTAATTGTTCATCACCGGCAGAGACTCGCGGCAGCTCGGGCATTCGTAATCAAGGTATTCGACCACCCACAGGTCGCCTTTGGGACTGCCTTTCGAGCGCTCGAGGTTCCGAGTTTCCAGCTTTGGCTTTCTCTGCAGCACCACGAAATGGCGCGATGCCCATACCGCGCCCCAGCACAAAAAAAGAAGGACGAGAGTGGCTGCGAGTTTATTTTTTTTCATGCGCTAATTATACACCTGTTTCAGACCTGTGCGGCAAGTGTGGCCGGCATGAAAAGCGGGTCCGAGGCGCGTGCGGCCGCGAATTGCAAAAGTGCCTTCGCTTCGTCCCCGAGGCGACGATAGCCCATGCCAAGATAAAATTCGGTCTCCGCGCTTTCGCGCCGCGAAGGGCTCAGCGTCCTCACTTTCTCAAGAAGCGCCATCCCCTTTCCCGGATCCTCGCCTCCGCGGTAGGCCATCATGCACAGATATCGGCCTTTGCCGAGAAGTGCCGGCACATGCGCCGCATCGATCTGTAGCGCCTGGTCCCAGCATCGTCTGGCTTCGGAAAAAAAATCGCCTTTTTCGAGTACAGAAGGTTCGCCGCGCGAGGCGTCGATGAGCGCATCCGCATACGCGGCAAGCGCGTCGGCGGAGGCCGGCTGTGACGCCGCGTCCTTTTTCAGGATGGCCAAGCGCATCGCGGCATCCCCGCCTTCGCCGGCCTCATGGGCCATGGAAGCGAGCGCCGAAGGCTTGTATTTCTGCCAGCCAGGCTCGGGGTCCCCTTCTTTTTTCGTGAGCCCACGGTACACCCTCAAGATCGCGTAACGCGGCGTGCCCCACACGATGGGCATGTCCTTGATCCATGCGGGAAGGTGCGGCTCCAGGTTTTTCAATATTTCATCAAGCGACAGCCCTTTGGCCACGAGCGTCTTCACCTCATTCACGAAATACGACTGGATGTGGAGGAGTATCTCGAGTTCTCGCTCATGCGCAAGCGGCCCGTGGCCGGGGACGATGTGCGCTGGTTTCAGGGACGCAATAGCCGCAATGGTTTTTTCCCACTCTCCATTGCCTTGAAGCCCTTCATCCCATACCGGCTGACCGAAAATAGGAAAACTACCGGTCATGACGGTGTCGCCGCTCATGACAACGTTCTCCCGAATGACGTGTACCGCCGTCGCGTCGTCTGTTTCCGCGCGTCCGGCGAAAAAAAGCCGAAGCGGCATGCCGCCGACGTCGAGGCCGTGTTCTTTTTCAAAAGTGATGTCCGGGAGAAGCGGGTCGTTCCCGAGTTCGAACCCGCGCCCGGCGAGGAACTCCTTCTGTCTCGGCGCGCGGCGCAGCATGAAATCCTTGGTAAGCCTGGAAGAAACGATCTGGGCGCCTTCTTTTTTGAAAAGTTCGTTCCCGTTCGTGTGGTCCCAGTGATAATGCGTGTTGATGACGAAACGGATGGGCTTTGAG
>CAZTBX010000072.1:0-6783 GCA_964612035.1 uncultured Planctomycetia bacterium | reverse complement strand
TTTCAATTGAAGGATGCGCTGAGAACATGCTTGCAAAACGGGTGATACCCTGTTTAGATGTCAAAGAAGGCAGAGTCGTTAAAGGACGGCAGTTCCTCGACTTAAGAGATGCCGGCGACCCGGTAAAATGCGCGATGTACTATGACCGCTCCGGCGCCGACGAGCTGGTATTTCTCGACATCACGGCGTCGCATGAAAAGCGCGGAATTCTCATCGATGTCGTGCGGCGCACGGCGGCGAATATTTTCATGCCGCTGACTGTCGGCGGAGGCATCTCGTCGCTCGAAGACATTCGTGAACTTTTGAACGCCGGCGCCGACAAGGTGTCGCTCAATACGGCGGCTGTCAGGCATCCGGAGTTGATCCGGCGTGCCGCCCGGCGTTTTGGCTCGCAGTGCATTGTTCTTGCCGTGGATGTGAAGCGCCGAAAAGGCGGCTGGGATGTGTACACGCACGGGGGCCGCAAGAAAACCAGCCTCGACGCCATTCAGTGGATAAAAAAAGGCGAACGCCTGGGCGCGGGTGAGATACTTCTCACGAGCATGGACAGGGATGGCACGCGCTCGGGCTATGACCTTGAGCTCGTACGCAAGGTATCCAAAGCGGTGCGCATCCCGGTGATCGCCTCGGGCGGCGCGGGAAGCCTCGCGGACCTCGCGGAAGGATTTCTCATCGGACGCGCGGACGCGGTGCTGGCCGCGAGCATTTTCCATTACAACCATTGCACGATACGAAAAGCCAAACAGTACCTGAAAAAGAGAGGAGTGCCGGTAAGACCATGACAGACGCTGATTTTGAAAAAATAAAGTCGAAGATCCGTTTCGATGCTCAGGGGTTGATCCCCTCGATCATCCAGGACCAAAAGACCAAGGCGGTGCTGACGCTCTGCTACATGAATGACATCGCCCTGCGCGCTACGCTCGACAACGGCTTCATCTATGTTTTCCGTCGTTCGCAGAACAAGCTCATGAAAAAAGGCGAGACCTCAGGCCACACGCAGGCCGTGAAGGAGTTCCGCATTGACTGCGAAGGCAAGTCGATTTTATTCGTCATTGATCAGAAAGTGGCAGGCTGCCACAAGGGTTATTTCAGCTGTTATTTCGAAAAAATGGGCGACGACGGCGTGGGGAACATCACCGACGCGCTGGTTTTCGATCCAAAAAAGGTGTACTAGGAGTTTGAATGTCTGAAGCACATCACCCGTCGAAGAAAGAGTTTCTTCGCCTTTCCAAGAAATACAATCTGATCCCGGTGTATCGCGAGATACTCGGGGATCTCGAGACGCCTGTGTCCGCGTTCTTGAAGATAGCGGACAACCCCTACGCGTATTTGCTCGAGTCCGTGGAAGGCGGCGAAACCATGGCCCGCTATTCTTTCATCGGCGTGAGCGCCTCTCTCGTTCTGAAAAGCGAAGGCCGTCGCATCACGCTGTCCACGCCCGGAAAAGCGGAGCGCAGTTTTGAGGCGGCCAAAGGCCCCGTCGATGAGCTTGAGAAAATACTCAAAGGCTATCGCCAGGCGCCTGTCGGCGGTCTGCCGCCATTCTCTGGCGGGGCGGTGGGGTATCTCGGTTATGACAACGTGCGTTTCATTGAAAATATTCCCAACAAAAACCGGGTCGCTATCCAGGGCGTCCCCGATTCGATATTTGTTTTCACGGATCTCCTCGTTGCTTTCGATCACCCGCATAAAAAGATACAGATCATCACCAACGTTTTTCTGGACGGTTCCGAGACACCGGACAGCGCTTATGACACGGCCGTTCAAAAAATAGACGGGGTATTACGCCGTCTGCACGCGGCCCCCGCGCCGGCCCCGTCCGTAGCCGCCTCGAACGGCGCTTTGAACATCAATTCCAATTTCAGCGCTTCCGCTTTCGCCAAGGCCGTTCAGAAGGCGAAACGCTACATTCAAAAAGGCGACATCATCCAGGTGGTGCTTTCGCAGGCGTTCCGCACCCAGGTGAGCGTGCCGGCATTCGACATTTACCGGTCTCTGCGTTCCGTGAATCCGTCGCCGTACATGTTCTATTTCAACGCGGGAGATTTTCAGCTGGCCGGCTCGTCCCCGGAAGTGCATGTGCGCTGTGAGAACCGGAAGGCGATGCTGAGACCCATCGCGGGCACCAGCCGCCGCGGGCGGAATACGGCGGAGGACTTGCGCCTGGAGAAAAAACTGCTGGCCGACCCAAAAGAGCGCGCCGAGCATCTCATGCTCGTGGACCTCGGCCGCAATGACCTCGGCCGCGTGTGCGAGTACAAGTCCGTGAAAGTCGAGGAATTCATGGTGATCGAGCGTTACTCGCACGTCATGCACATCGTGAGCCTCGTCGAAGGCACGCTGAAAAAGCAAAAAACCCCTTTCGATCTCCTGAAGGCGACTTTTCCGGCTGGGACTATCTCCGGCGCGCCGAAAGTGCGTGCCATGGAGATCATCGACGAGCTCGAAAATCAAAAACGCGGGTTTTATTCAGGGGTGGTGGGGTATTTCAGTTATTCGGGGAATCTCGACACCTGCATCGCGATACGCACGGTTCTGGTGAAAGGCAAAACGGCCTACGTGCAGGCCGGTGCCGGCATCGTTTCGGATTCCAATCCCAAAAAAGAATATGAAGAGACTCGCAGCAAGGCGAGAGCGATGTTCAAGGCCATAGAGCTTGCCGAGAGGGGGATGCGCGGTTGATCCTCATGATAGACAACTACGACTCGTTCACCTACAACCTCGTCCAATATCTAGGCGAGATGGGCGAGGAGCTGAAAGTTTTCAGGAACGACGAGATCACGGTTGCGAAGATCAGGCGGCTGAAGCCGAAACGCATCGTCATTTCCCCGGGCCCTGGCAGTCCCAAAGACGCCGGAGTGTCCAAGGAAGTCATACGCCAGTTCGGCTCCAAGATCCCCGTGCTCGGCGTGTGTCTCGGGCATCAGTGCATCGGCGAGGTGTTTGGTGGAAAAGTGGTGCGTGCCGACCGCCTCATGCACGGTAAAACCTCGCTCATCCATCACAACGGCAAAGGCATTTACAAAAATATAGACAACCCATTCATCGCCACGCGCTATCACTCGCTGATCGTCGAACGGAAAAGCCTGCCGAAAGAGCTCGAGATCACGGCCGAGACGCGCGAAAAAGAGATCATGGGCCTTCAGCACAAAAAACTGCCCATTTACGGCGTGCAATTCCATCCCGAGTCTATCCTCACGCAGTGCGGCAAAGAACTTCTGCGTAATTTCCTGAACCTCACGCGCCGCTGATCTATGGATCTCCGGAATATTCTCTCGAAGCTGGGCCGCAAAAAGGCTCTCGATGCCTCCGAAATGACAGAGGTCATGGAATCGCTGATGAGCGGCCAGCTTTTGGACGCCGAGATCGAACAATTTCTCGTCGAGCTTCGCGAAAAAGGCGTGACGGTGACGGAGCTGGTCGCGGCGGCCAAAGTGATGCGCCGCAAAGCCGTCAAGCTCTCGAAAGATTATCCGGACCTTTTGGACACCTGCGGCACCGGCGGAGACAACCAGCACACGCTGAACGTGTCCACGCTCTCGGCGCTCGTGGCCTGCGCCTCGGGCGCGCGCGTGGCCAAGCACGGCAACCGCTCCGTGTCCAGCGTATGCGGCAGCGCGGACCTCTTGGAGCTTTTGGGCGTGAATATCGAACTGGCGCCGGAGTGGATAGAAAGAAGCATACGCGAAACCGGTTTTGGGTTCTTTTTTGCGCCGCGCTTTCACGCGGCGACGCGATTCGCCATGCCGGCACGGAAAAAGATACAGGGCAAGACCATTTTTAATCTGCTTGGCCCGCTGTCCAACCCCGCGGGCGCGGGACATCAGGTCGTGGGGGTTTACGAAGAAAAACTGGTGCCGTTGATGGCCGAGGCGCTTCTGGCGCTGGGATCGAGACGGGCGATGGTGGTGCACGGCAAAGACGGTCTCGATGAGATCAGTTTGGGCGCCGAGACGCGCATCGCCGAAGTGTCAGACGGAGGCATTACGGCGTATGACTTTGCGGCGGACGAGATCGGCCTCCAGCGCATGAAAGTGGATTCGCTCCGGTGCAAAACAAAAGAAGACAGCCGGGATACGGCCGTAGATATTTTAAAAGGGGAAAAAGGCCCCGGCCGCGACATGGTGGTGCTGAATGCCGCCGCCGCGCTGTACGTAGCCGGCAAGACGCGTTCTATCGGCGAAGGCGCGACGTTGGCGTCCAAGACGCTTTCCAGCGGCGCGGCTTACGAGAAGCTCGAGGAAATACGCCTTTTTTCGAATGGGATGGCGGAATAGCGATGATGCTCGACAAAATAGTCCGCGTGAAGCGCCTGGAAATAGCCGCGCTTAAAAAACGCCGTCCGCTTGCCGTTATCGAGAGACAAGCGCGGGCACTCCCCAAGAAAAAGACGCGTTTCCTGAACGCTTTGAAAAAAAAGAACGGTCTCGCGGTGATCGCCGAGATCAAGAAGCGCTCACCGTCCAAGGGACTGCTTCGCCGGAACTTCGATCCCGTGCGCCTGGCAAAAGATTTTCAGAAAAACGGCGCCGCGGCACTTTCGGTGCTCACGGACAAGCGTTTTTTTGGCGGTTCTTCTGAAATATTGAAAAGCGTGAGGAAGGCGACGCGGCTCCCTACCCTAAGAAAAGATTTCATTATCGACGCTTATCAGATATTCGAGTCGAGGCTGATAGGCGCGGATGCCGTGCTGCTCATCGCTGCGATATTGAGCCGGCGGGAGCTAGCCGCTTTTTCGCGCGCGGCGACGAGTCTCGGACTGGATGCATTGTTTGAAGTGCACACGCCCGGAGACATTCGGAAGATCATTCCGCTCAAGCCGCGTCTTGTAGGCATCAACAACCGTGATCTCAAAACTTTCCGCGTGGATGTGGGCACGACGCACAGGCTTTCCAGGCTTTTACCCAAAAATACCGTCATCGTTTCGGAGAGCGGTTTGGACGCGCGCTCGGATTTCAAGGCTTTGCGGCGTTCGCGGGTGAAGGGCCTGCTGGTGGGCGAGAGCCTCATGAAAGAAAAACGGCCGGGGCAGGCGCTCAAAACTTTTTTAGGAGCTTCCCGTGGTTCGCGTTAAAATATGTGGCATCACGAACGCCGCTGACGCGCAGTGCGCGCTGAAATGGGGCGCCGACGCCCTCGGTTTTATTTTTGCCGAAAGCCCGAGACGCGTGTCGGCTGAGCGGGTGAAGGCCATCGTCAGCGCCGTCGGGCCCTGGGTGGCCACCGTTGGCGTGTTCGTGAACGAAAGCGTCGAGACGATGAGGCGCATCGCCGCCGATTGCCGGCTCACGGCCGTGCAGCTGCATGGCGAGGAGAACGCGGAGGCGGCGCGAAGCCTTTCGCCGCTTCTCGTGATCAAGACTTTTCATGCTTCGCCGGTGCTGGACCTGAAAAAGGTAGGCGAGTACCCGGCCGACGCGCTTTTATTCGACACGGCCGTGCAGGGGCAGGCCGGAGGCACGGGAAAGGTTTTTGACTGGGGGCTTTTGGCCGGAGCGCGTTTGTCGACGCGGGTCATCGTCTCAGGAGGCCTCAAGCCGTCCAATGTGCGGGAGGCGGTCGAGCAAGTGCGTCCCTACGGAGTGGACGTGTCGAGCGGCGTGGAAAGCGCTCCGGGCAAAAAAAGTGCCGAGCTTATCAGGGAGTTCATCCTCAATGCCAAGAACGCATAAACGAATTCTGAAAGGGCCGGACCGCGCGGGACACTTCGGTGTCTACGGCGGCCGCTACATGCCCGAGACGCTGATGAGCGCTCTCGATGAGGTGGAGTCCGCCTATCGCCGCGCGAAAAAAGATGCGCGTTTCAAAAAAGAGCTTCAACATTATCTCAGCACTTTTGCCGGACGCCCCTCGCCAATCACGGAGGCGAAGAATTTTGCGCGTCTCATGGGCGTGCGCCGCGTGTTCCTGAAACGCGAGGACCTGCTTCACACGGGTTCGCATAAGATCAACAACACGCTGGGCCAGGTGCTTCTCACGCTGAAAATGGGAAAAAAGCGGGTGATCGCCGAGACCGGCGCTGGCCAGCACGGTGTGGCCACGGCCACCGTGTGCGCGCTGTTCGGTCTCGACTGTGACGTTTACATGGGACAGGAGGACGTTGAAAGGCAGGAGCTCAACGTTTTTCGCATGAAACTTCTCGGCGCCCGCGTCATTCCCGTTCACACCGGCTCCAAAACACTGAAAGACGCCGTGAACGAAGCCATCCGCGACTGGGTGACGAATGTCCGCAGCACGCATTACATCATCGGCTCCGTCATTGGTCCGCATCCTTATCCCATGATGGTGCGTGATTTTCAATCGGTGATAGGTCGTGAATCACAGACACAGCTCAGGCGCCTCGGCGTCTCCGATCCGGATTATCTCGTCGCCTGCGTGGGCGGCGGCTCGAACAGTATCGGTTTGTTCCATCCGTATCTTTCGCGGTGTTCAAAAATGATAGGCGTAGAGGCGGCGGGACTTGGCGTGCACACAAAAAAACACGCGGCGACGCTTACGGCGGGACGCATCGGTGTGCTGCACGGCTCGAAAAGCGAGGTGCTGCAGGATCGCGATGGCCAGATCACGCTCGCGCACTCTATTTCGGCCGGCCTCGATTACCCGGGCGTCGGCCCCGAGCACGCCGAGCTGAAGGAGCGCGGGCGCGCGCGCTACCTCGCGGTGCGTGACGACGAGGCACTCGACGCGCTGGAGGAGTGCGCGCGCCTCGAGGGCATCCTCCCGGCGCTCGAATCGGCGCACGCGCTCGCCGGCGCGCGCCGGATCGCGGCCGAGCGGCCCGGG